>NZ_CP125781.1:3100475-3410522 GCF_030053895.1 Trabulsiella odontotermitis | reverse complement strand
CTGCTGACAGCTACGCGGCGGCGAAGAGCAGCCCGCATCTGGAGTTACTGCGTAAGAAAGGCATCGAAGTCCTGCTGCTTTCCGACCGCATCGACGAGTGGATGATGAGCTATCTGACCGAGTTCGACGGTAAAGCCTTCCAGTCAGTGGCGAAAGCGGACGAATCGCTGGATAAACTGGCTGATGAGCCGGACGACAACAGCAAAGAAGCGGAAAAAGCGCTGGAGCCGTTTGTCGATCGCGTGAAAACGCTGCTCGGCGAGCGGGTAAAAGAGGTGCGTCTGACGCATCGTCTGACCGACACACCCGCCATCGTCACCACTGATGCGGACGAAATGAGCACCCAGATGGCAAAACTGTTTGCGGCGGCGGGTCAGAGCGTACCGGATGTGAAATACATCTTCGAACTGAACCCGGATCACGCGCTGGTGAAACGCGCTGCCGATACCCAGGACGACGCGCAGTTCAGCGAATGGGTTGAACTGCTGCTCGATCAGGCGCTGTTTGCCGAGCGCGGCACGCTGGAAGATCCGAACCAGTTTATTCGCCGTATGAATCAGTTGCTGGTGTCCTGATTTCCTCACCTCAATGATCTCCACCCTCTCCCGCCGGGAGAGGGTCTTTACGTCCTCTCCTCCTAAATATTTCTTATTAACCGTTTCAGCAGATCCGCCTTCCTTGAGACATCCGCGTTCTGGTGGTATCGTTTAGCGCTTTTTGAAAAATTAAATCGACATTTGAGGGGATTTTCGCAATGCGTATTATTCTGCTTGGCGCTCCGGGCGCGGGTAAAGGAACTCAGGCTCAGTTCATCATGGAGAAATACGGTATTCCGCAGATTTCCACCGGTGATATGCTGCGCGCCGCGGTAAAATCTGGCTCCGAGCTGGGTAAAAAAGCGAAAGATATCATGGACGCCGGCAAGCTGGTGACCGATGAACTGGTTATCGCGCTGGTCAAAGAACGCATTGCTCAGGAAGACTGCCGCAACGGTTTCCTGCTGGACGGTTTCCCGCGCACCATCCCTCAGGCTGACGCGATGAAAGAAGCCGGCATCACGGTGGATTACGTGCTGGAGTTCGACGTACCGGACGACCTGATTGTTGAGCGCATCGTGGGTCGCCGCGTTCATGCTGCGTCTGGCCGCGTTTACCACATCAAATTCAATCCGCCGAAAATCGAAGGCAAAGACGACGTGACCGGCGAAGCGCTGACCACCCGTAAAGACGATCAGGAAGAAACCGTACGCAAACGTCTGGTGGAGTACCATCAGCTGACCGCGCCGCTGATCGGCTACTACCAGAAAGAAGCGCAGGCGGGCAACACCAAATACGCCAAAATTGACGGCACCCAGGCCGTGGCCGCCGTTCGTGCAGAACTGGAAAAAATCCTCGGCTAATCTGTAAAATTGCCCGATGGCGCTACGCTTATCGGGCCTACTGTTATCGCCATCCGGCAAAAACAATACCTTTCACACCAATTGGTTCTTCTTACGCCCTTTTCAGCTACAATTATCAGCCAGTTCAACGATTAAGAGGCGGTAATGCGTCAGACGAAAACCGGCATTCTGATAGCCAACCTCGGCACGCCCGATGCACCAACCCCGCAAGCGGTGAAACGCTATCTGCGACAATTTTTAAGCGACACGCGGGTCGTCGACACCTCTCGTCTGTTGTGGTGGCCGCTGCTGCGCGGCGTCATTTTGCCGCTGCGCGCGCCGCGGGTGGCGAAGCTTTATCAGTCCATCTGGATGGAAGACGGTTCCCCGCTGATGGTCTATAGCCGCCAACAACAGCAGGCGCTGGCCGCGCGTTTACCGGATACGCCGGTGGTGTTGGGCATGAGCTACGGTTCGCCATCACTGGAGAGCGCCGTTGAGGAGTTGCTGGCGCAGGGTGTTGAGCATATCGTCGTGCTGCCGCTCTATCCGCAGTATTCCTGCTCTACCGTGGCCGCTGTCTGGAACGAGCTGGCGCGGATATTCGCAACAAAACGCCGTATACCTGGCATCTCTTTTATCCGTGATTACGCTGACGATCACGATTACATTACTGCGCTGGCGAACAGTGCCCGCGCGTCGTTTACCACCCATGGCGAACCCGATCTCCTGCTGCTCTCTTATCATGGCATTCCGCAGCGTTACGCTGATGAAGGCGATGATTACCCGCAGCGTTGCCGCGATACCACGCGTGAGCTGGTCTCCGCGCTGGGGATTTCGCACGATAAAGTGATGATGACCTTCCAGTCGCGCTTTGGACGCGAGCCGTGGCTGACGCCCTATACCGACGAAACGCTGAAACTGCTGGCCGAAAAAGGCGTAAAACATGTTCAGGTGATGTGTCCGGGGTTTGCGGCGGACTGCCTGGAAACGCTGGAAGAGATCGCCGTGCAGAACCGGGAATTGTTCCTCGAGGCGGGTGGCGAAAAATATGAATATATTCCGGCGCTAAATGCTACACCGGAACATATTGAAATGATGGTTAACCTGACGCAGCCTTATCTGTAAATCAGCAAGTGATATGCTGAACAAAATAGCGTGCGCCGTCGCGAATCGCCTCATCGGCAGTTTTCATCATGCGTGAATAATGTAAAAACGCGTGCAGGGTGCCGGGGTACATACTGTACTGGCAGGCCTGCCCGTGTTCCTGCAGCGTGCGGTAAAGCGCCACGCTGTCATCGATAAGCGGATCATACTCCGCGCTGGCAATAAAGCAGGGCGGCACGTTCTGTGTCAGATCGTTATTGAACAGGCAATAATAGGGCGATTCGCGGTCGGCTTCGCTGCGCAAATAGGCGGCGTCATAGGCGGCTAAATCGCTGCGGGTGAGCCCGTCCCAGCTTCCGCCATAGAGTCTGCGGCTCGCGGAATCCTGTAAACCGTACAAGCCATACCACAACATAACCCCGGCGACCTGCCCGCAGTCGAGGGCGCGATCGCGGATCCACAGCGCGGACGCCAGCGCCAGCATAGCGCCGGCAGAATCTCCGGCAAAGCCGATTTTCGTCATGTTCAGGCCGCACTGCTCCGCGTGATAGCGGTAAAACTGGCAGACCGACACCGTCTCTTCTATCGCCTGGGGATAACGCGCTTCGGGGGAGAGTGAATAATCAACGCCGATCACCGCGCAGCCGGTATAGCGGGCCAACAAACGCATAATGCGACTATGAGTATCGAGATTGCCGAGAATAAACGCGCCGCCGTGCAGATAAAACAGCGTCGCAGGGGGCTGCTCCTGCGGCAGATAGATTCGCGTTGGGGTGTGGCCGTATGGGCCCGGCACGTCAATGTCCGTAGTGCTGAGCATCTCCGGCGCACCTTCGTTCCAGTAACGGCGTTCGGCATTGTACGCGTTGCGCTGTGACGGAAAATCATCACCAGCCGGGGTGGGTTGGGGGTTCTCTGCCTGAAATTGCATTACCTGGCGCATTTCAGCGGACAGCTTTTCAAGCACACGCAGTTTATTTTCGGGTTTCATGGTTCCCTCCTGATGAAATGCAGCCATTGTAGGCAACCCAAATCACGAAACTGCGATCCGCTGCGCCGATATTGAACAATGCGCTTGCGCAACGCAAATCGCTGCCGAAAGCAGAATGTGGTACTCTTTATCGCTCTTTTGACCATCCCGTAAGCACAACCATGAAATTTCCCGGTAAACGTAAATCCAAACACTATTTTCCCGTCAATGCCCGCGATCCGCTGTTGCAACAAATTCAGCCGGAAAGCGAAACCAGCGCCTCATGGGTGGTTGGTATTGACCAGACGCTGGTGGATATTGAAGCAAAAGTGGATGACGCGTTTATCGAACGGTATGGACTCAGCGCCGGCCATTCACTGGTCATTGAAGATGACGTTGCCGATGCGCTGTACAATGAACTCACCCGCGAAAATCTGATTACCCATCAGTTTGCTGGTGGCACCATTGGCAACACCATGCACAACTACTCGGTGCTGGCGGATGACCGTTCGGTGCTGTTGGGCGTCATGTGCAGCAACATCGACATTGGCGGCTACGCCTACCGCTATTTGTGTAACACCTCCAGCCGTACCGATCTCAACCATTTGCAGGGTGTGGACGGGCCGATTGGCCGCTGCTTCACGCTGATAAGCGATGCCGGTGAACGGACGTTTGCCATCAGCCCCGGGCATATGAATCAGCTGCGCCCGGAGAGTATTCCTGAAGCGGTGATTGCCGGTGCGTCCGCGCTGGTGCTGACCTCCTACCTGGTGCGCTGTAAACCGGGCGAACCCATGCCTGAAGCAACCATGAAAGCGATCGGTTACGCCAAAAAATACAACGTGCCGGTGGTGTTGACGCTCGGTACTAAATACGTTATCGCCGACAACCCGGCCTGGTGGCAGGCATTCCTCAAAGAAAACGTCTCGATCCTGGCGATGAACGAAGAAGAAGGGGAAGCGCTGACAGGCATTGCCGATCCGCTGCTGGCGTCTGATAAGGCGCTGGAGTGGGTGGATCTCGTGCTGTGTACCGCAGGCCCGATTGGCCTGTATATGGCAGGGTATACCGAGGAAGAAATGAAGCGTAAAACGCAGCATCCGCTGCTGCCAGGCGCGATTGCAGAGTTTAACCAGTATGAATTCAGCAGGGCAATGCGTTTCCAGGATTGTCAGCACCCGCTGCGCATCTACTCGCACATTGCGCCGTACATGGGTGGGCCTGAGAAGATCATGAACACCAATGGCGCAGGCGACGGGGCGCTGGCGGCCTTACTGCATGACATTACCGCCAACAATTACCACCGCAACAACGTACCGAACTCCAGCAAACACCAGTTTACCTGGCTGACGTACTCGTCGCTGGCACAGGTGTGCAAATATGCCAACCGCGTGAGCTATCAGGTGCTGAATCAGCATTCACCACGACTGACACGCGGGCTTCCGGAACGTGAGGACAGCCTCGAAGAGGCGTACTGGGACCGTTAACCGGTAACCACTTCACCTGCGGGCGGCGTTTTAATCAGCGCCAGCATCGTGTTGGCGATTTCACGTTCGCCCATCACCACCTGGCTGGCGCCGCGCTCGGTAATGTACTCCACTTCGTCATCGTAATGCGCACGGGCGATGATCTCGATGTTCGGGCATTTCTCGCGCGCTGAGGCGACAATCTCACCGGCTTCGTAGCCGTTAGGGATGGTCAGCAGCAGCCAGCGGGCGCAGTCAAGGTGCGCCAGATTCATGATCTCTTCATTGGCGGCATTGCCCAGCACTGCCCTGATGCCACGCTCGCGCAGTTCGTCCACGCGGGTACGCGAGGTTTCAATTACCACCAGCGGGATCCCCTGCGCCATCAGTTTTTCACCCAGCAGACTGCCGACGCGGCCAAACCCGACCAGCAGCGCGTGGTTACAGATATCCACCGGGATCTGTTTCTCTTCCTCGATAGCTTCTTCCAGTGTCTGTTCTTCCAGCGTCTCGGTATTCGCGAGGTATTTTTCGAGCAGTGCGAACAGTACCGGGTTAAGCATGATGGAGAGAATGGCGCCTGCCAGCACCAGATTTTGCCCTGCCTGCGGCAGCAGATTTAGCGACATGCCCAGTCCGGCGAGGATAAACGCGAATTCACCAATCTGCGCGAGGCTCGCCGCGATGGTCAGTGCCGTGCGCGGAGAGTGGCCAAACAGGCGCACAAGAATGAAGGCCGCCGCCGATTTACCGAAAATGATAATCGCCAGCGTACCAAGCACCGCCAGCGGCTGTTCGATAAGCACCATCGGATCGAACAGCATGCCGACAGAGACAAAGAACAGCACGGCGAAGGCATCGCGCAGCGGCAGCGTGTCGTGGGCGGCACGGTGGCTGAGTTCAGATTCGTTAAGCACCATCCCGGCGAAGAAGGCACCGAGGGCGAAGGAGACATCAAACAGCTCGACCGCACCGAACGCGATGCCCAGTGCCAGCGCCAGCACGGAGAGCGTGAAGAGTTCGCGGGAGCCAGTTGCCGCGCTGCGGGACATGATCCACGGCACCAGACGACGGCCAACCAGCATCATGATAGCGATAAAGGCGACGACTTTACCGATGGTCAGCCCCATATCAAGCGCCAGGGTGGCGAAGCCAACGTTGCCTTTCTCCACCATGCCCGCCACCGCCGGCAACAACACCAGCGTCAGCACCATCACCAGATCTTCAACGATCAGCCAGCCGATGGCGATTTGCCCGCGCTGGCTGTCAATTAACTGCCGTTCTTCCAGCGCCCGCAACAGCACCACGGTACTGGCGGTGGAAAGACACAAACCAAAGACGATACCGGTCATGACTGACCAGCCAGGGACGGCAGAGAGAGCCATACCCAGCAGCGTGGCGACCGCTATCTGCGCTATCGCACCGGGAATGGCGATGGACTTTACCGCCATCAGATCCTTCAACGAGAAGTGCAGGCCCACGCCAAACATCAGCAGGATCACGCCCAGTTCAGCCAGTTCAGGGGCCAGTTTGGTATCCGCAACAAAACCCGGCGTAAAAGGACCGGCCAGAACGCCCGCTAACAGATATCCCACCAGAGGAGAAATACGCAACCTGTTGGCAATCATGCCAAGGATAAAAGCGAGCACAAGGCCGCCAACAATGGTGGTAATAAGCGGGGTGGCGTGATGCATTCCGTCTCCTTTCGTCAGTGCGTGATCCATTTTTGGCATAAAAACCAAAAAACCTGGTAATAGTTTATGACAATTTTAACCACTACGTTTATGAATAATTGTTGAATTTTGAAGAAAATCGTCATTAAACGCAGAAAAAGCACGGATCGGAAAAGGAGAAGAGGCTTCATGAGGAAGTGATTGATGAACAAAGGAAATCAGGGTAGCCAAAGTTTGACTTTGGCTACCTGAAAATTAGTGTTTCTGTCGGTTATCAGGGAGGAATATGGTCAACATGCCAAGAAGCGGCAGGAAAGCACAGATTTTATAAACCAGCTCGATACTGGTGTGGTCAGCAACCAGCCCTAACACTGCCGCGCCAAGGCCACCCATGCCAAAGGCGAAACCGAAGAACAACCCGGAAACCATGCCGATTCTTCCCGGAAGCAGCTCCTGCGCATAGACCAGAATGGCAGAAAAGGCGGAGGCAAGGATAAATCCAATGATCACCGTCAGAATACCCGTCCATTCAAGGCTGGCATAGGGTAAAACGAGGGTAAACGGCGCGACGCCGAGGATAGAGCCCCAAATGACATATTTGCGCCCGATTTTATCGCCCACAGGCCCGCCAATCACGGTGCCCGCCGCAACGGCAAACAAGAAGGCGAACAGATGAAACTGCGCATTCTGCACGGATAAGCCGAACTTATGCATCAAATAAAAGGTGTAATAGCTACTGATGCTCGCCATATAGAAGTATTTCGAGAAAATCAGCATTAACAGGACGCAAACTGCCAGAATCACCTTATTACGCGGCAGCGGATTGAGCACCGGCGCCTTCGGTTTTCCTTTATTAATGCGATGCTGCGTGGCATACCAGCGGCTGATTTGCGCCAGCACGACGATCGCCAGCAGCGCTGCCAGCACGAACCAGGCGACGTTGCCTTTGCCATACGGTGCGATGATCACCGCAGCCAGCAACGGCCCCATTGAGCTGCCAAAGTTGCCGCCCACCTGAAACAGCGATTGCGCCAGACCATGGCGGCCACCGGAGGCCATGCGCGCCACGCGTGAGGATTCAGGATGGAATACTGACGATCCGGTTCCGACAAGCGCAGCGGCGAGCACGACGGTACCAAAGCTGCCAGCCAGCGCCAGCAGCACCAGACCGCTTAACGTAAAGCACATGCCGATGGGCAGCGACCACGGCATCGGGTGTTTATCGGTCAGATAACCCACCACCGGCTGCAGCAGCGATGACGTAAGCTGGAAGGTGAGGGTGATCATGCCGATCTGCACAAACGTCAGCGAAAACTCTGACTGTAGCAGCGGATAAATTGCCAGGATCAACGACTGGATCATGTCGTTCAGCAGGTGAGAGAGACTGATCGCTCCCAGAATTCCAAACGAAGTCCGCGCTTTATTCGGCAGCGCAGAGGAGGTTTCACTGATTGCCATAGATTTCACTTAATTCAGAGTGTGCGATGTTTAAGGGATGTAATAATTATCAGACTAAGATAACTGTGTCAGGCGCTTGAAGGAAGTCTCAATTCTGAAAACAGTGTTGTTTAATGCCGTCAGCCACGGTAGTTTTTGCTAAGTCATCGAGTCAGGGAGAGAAACATGAAATTGAATAAACGGGGTGTGGCGCTGGCATTCGTCGCGGCATGGTCTCTGGCAGGGTTACCCGCGCAGGCGTACGAGCAGGATAAAACCTATAACATCACCATTCTGCATACCAACGATCACCACGGTCATTTCTGGCGTAACGATTACGGCGAATACGGTCTGGCGGCGCAGAAAACGCTGGTGGATGGCATTCGCAAAGAGGTGGCGACTGAGGGCGGCAGCGTGCTGGTGCTGTCAGGCGGTGACATCAATACCGGCGTGCCGGAATCCGACTTGCAGGATGCAGAACCGGATTTTCGTGGCATGAATTTGATTGGTTATGACGCGATGGCTGTCGGTAACCATGAGTTTGATAACCCGCTGACGGTGCTGCGCCAGCAGGAGAAGTGGTCGAAATTCCCGTTTCTGTCCGCCAATATTTACCAGAAAAGCACCGGCGAGCGGCTGTTTAAACCCTGGGCGTTGTTTAAGCGCCAGGGGCTGAATATCGCGGTGATCGGCCTGACGACCGATGACACGGCGAAAATCGGCAATCCCGAGTTTTTTACCGACATCGAATTTCGTAAGCCCGCCGAGGAAGCGAAGCTGGTCATTCAGGAGCTTCAGCAGACGGTAAAGCCGGATATCATGATCGCAACCACTCACATGGGCCATTACGATAACGGCAACCACGGTTCAAACGCGCCGGGCGACGTGGAATTGGCACGCAGTCTGACGGCCGGTTCGCTGGCGATGATTGTGGGCGGGCACTCGCAGGATCCGGTGTGTATGGCGTCGGAAAATAAAAAGCAGGTGGATTATGTACCGGGAACCCCTTGTGCGCCGGACAAACAAAACGGTATCTGGATTGTTCAGGCCCACGAATGGGGTAAATACGTCGGTCGTGCGGATTTTGAATTCCGCAATGGAGAGATGAAACTGGTGCATTATCAGCTCATCCCGATCAACCTGAAGAAGAAAATTACCTACGACAACGGCGAGAGCGAGCGCGTACTGTATACGCCGCAGATCCCGGAAAACCCGCAAATGCTGTCGTTGCTGTCACCGTTCCAGAACAAAGGCAAAGCGCAACTGGGCGTGAAGATCGGCAACGTCAACGGTCATCTTGAAGGGGATCGCAGCAAAGTGCGTTTCGTGCAGACCAATCTGGGGCACCTGATCCTGGCCGCGCAGATGGCGCGCACCAACGCAGATTTTGCTGTCATGAGCGGCGGCGGTATTCGTGATTCCATTGAGGCGGGTGATATTAGCTACAAAGATGTGCTGAAAGTGCAGCCGTTTGGCAACCTGCTGGTCTACGCTGACATGAGCGGGCAGGAAGTCACGGAATACCTGACAGCCGTCGCTCAGATGAAGCCGGATTCAGGCGCTTACCCGCAATTTGCCAACGTTAGTTTTGTGGCGAAAGCAGGCAAACTTAATGATCTGAAAATCAACGGCGAACCGGTCGATGCCAGCAAAAAATACCGGATGGCGACGCTGAGTTTTAATGCCAGCGGCGGTGACGGCTACCCGAAAATCGACGGTAAACCTGGCTATGTGAACACCGGTTTTATTGATGCTGAGGTGCTGAAACAGTACATCCAGCAGAATTCTCCGCTGGATGTGAATGCTTACGAACCGAAAGGCGAGGTGAGCTGGCAATAACCATGAACAGTGCCGGGTGGCGGCTACGCCTTACCCGGCCTACGTTTGTAGGCCCGGTAAGCGCAGCGCCACCGGGCAAGGTTTTAATCGCGGCGGGCGATATCGGCAAATTGTGCACTCAGCATTTTTGCCAGATCGCTCGCCGTCAGTTCAATGTCCAGCCCGCGCTTTCCGCCGGACACATAAATAGTTTCAAACGTCTGCGACGGCGCATCGATCAGCGTCGGCAGGCGTTTTTTCTGCCCCAGCGGACTGATGCCGCCTACCAGATAGCCGGTGGTGCGCTGCGCCACCAGCGGATCAGCCATATCCACTTTTTTCGCACCCAGGGCTTTCGCCACTTTCTTTAAATCGAGCTGCGTGGCGACTGGCGTGACGGCTACCGCCAGATGCTTCATATCGCCATTTACCGCTACCAGTAGCGTCTTATAAACCCTGTCCGGATCCAGACCGAGCTTGCGTACCACTTCGTCGCCAAAGTTTGTTTCATTCGGATCGTGATCGTAAGTGTGTATCTGGAAAGGAATCTTGTTTTTTTCGAGTAACTTAACCGCGGGAGTCATAACAGTCCTTCTTCAACAATAACGTTACCGGTAAAGATTACGCCTGACGGTTGTCTAAAAAATAGCATTATCTTGCTCAATAGTGTTGGCAGTGATGATGAGTTTGAGCGACAATCGAAAGATCCGGGGTGCAAATCCCGGGATAATAATAATGATGAAATTCCTCTTTGACGGGCCAATAGAAATATTGGCCACTTTTTTATTTCAGCAGCGTCGGCAGGTTCCCTTCCCCATACAAATGCAGCGCGCCAACGGCCACCACATAACGCCCGGCGGGAAGCGCCAGCAGCGTGTCGCGCCAGGCGAGATTACGCTGATGCATCAGGATATCGTAAAGCGATTCACTAAACGTATTTGGTAATTCGACCGCTCCCTGAGTGGGTGCCTGCTCCAGCCACCAGCCGATCATTACCTGCAACAACCGCGCATTGGTGTGCCAGTGGGTGAGCGTATCTTCCAGCAACATCAGACCGTTATCCGGAAGCTGATTCAGCAATGCCATCTGGCTGTTTGCGCCTTCGAGTTCAATGATCGTCATGTCATGCGCTCTGGCGTCCCGCAGCAATTGATAGTCAATGCCGTAATCCGGACGCAGCCCCAGCTTTTGCGCCTGGGTCGCCTGCAATATCATGGCAATTTGCCATAACGGTTGATGATCAAATAGTGAAACGGAAAGCCCCATCTCTTCGGCAAGCACGGCTAACTGCTCGCGCTGTGCGGCGCTGAGGCGTTCTTCAAGTGGGGGGCAGACGGGGAGATCGCTGAACGGGGTTTCCTGGCCTGAAATGTCAGCTTCGACGATCAGCGCATCCGCCTCGCGCATTTTCTTCAGCAGCCGGGGAGGGAGCGGCGACATGTCGCGTGTGCCCATATGGATGCTACCGACCAGGTGGAAATGACGATCGCCGGAAAGTGAAAGGTCAATGGCGGGCCATGAATACGCCGTTCCCTTCAGATGATTCCACAGCGTTTTTAGTTGAGTTAACAGGCTCATACGCACTCCGTGGTTGAGGCGACCATGCTAGCGCGTTGCAAAGACGGGTGCAAACGGAACCCTCTCCCGGAGCGGGAGAGGGGGGCAGGTTAGTTTTTCGGTTTAAAGCGCAGCAACCGGTTGGCGTTGCTCACCACGGTGATGGAGGAGAGCGCCATCGCGGCCCCTGCCACAACCGGGTTCAGCAGCGTGCCGGTGAGCGGCCATAAGATCCCAGCGGCGATCGGAATGCCCAGCGAGTTGTAGATAAACGCGCCAAGCAGGTTTTGTTTCATATTACGCAGCGTGGCTTTGGAAATCGCCAGCGCATCGGCAACCCCTGCAAGGCTGTGACGCATCAGGGTAATCGCTGCAGTCTCGATAGCCACATCGCTCCCGCCGCCCATTGCGATCCCGACGTCCGCCTGTGCCAGCGCCGGGGCGTCGTTGATGCCATCGCCGACCATCGCCACCTGGCGTCCCTGGCTCTGCAGTTTCCTGATGGCCTCAGCTTTGCCGTCCGGCAATACGCCGGCGATCACTTCATCGATACCCGCTTCTTTCGCAATCGCCTTCGCCGTGGTCGGGTTGTCGCCGGTGAGCATCACCAGACGATAGCCTTCGCGGTGCAGGCGCTCAAGTGCGGCTACGCTGTCTTCACGCAGCGGATCGCGGATGGCGAACAGCGCGGCGGCTTGACCATCAACCGCCAGCAGTACCGGCGTGGCGCCACGGGAGGCCTGTGCGGCCAGTTCGTCATCCAGTGCTTTCGTATCCACCTGTTGTTCGTTGAGCAGCGCCTGGTTGCCAAGCAGCAGCGTGTGCCCTTCGGCTTCGCCACTAACGCCCAGCCCACGCAGGGTGCGGAAGCCATTGACCTGCGGTAGTGTCGCGTCGCCTGCTTTTTCGAGGATCGCTCTTGCCAGCGGGTGGCTCGATCCCTGTTCCAGCGCTGCCGCCAGACGCAGCGCCTCACGTTCATCGAACTGCGCGACAGTTTTCACCGCCACGATCTGCGGTTTGCCTTCTGTCAGGGTGCCAGTTTTATCAAACACCAGCGTGTCGAGCGTGCTGGCGCGCTGCAGCGCATCGGCATCACGCACCAGCACACCAAATTCCGCCGCCCGCCCCACGCCTGAAATGATCGACATCGGCGTTGCCAGCCCCAGCGCACACGGACAGGCAATAATTAACACTGTGGTGGCGATCACCAGCGTATAGACAATCTGCGGCGCAGGGCCGAAGAAATACCAGATGGCGGCGCTGAACAGCGCAATGGCGACCACGGCGGGTACGAATACCGCAGAGATTCTGTCGGCCATCTGACCCATTTCCGGTTTACTGCTTTGGGCCTGCCGCACCATACGAATAATGCGGGACAGCGTGGTGTGGCTGCCTACGGCGCTGGCGCGAAACAATACGCTACCGTCCTGGACGACCGTCCCGGCATGAATACTTTCGCCATCGCCTTTCTGCTGCGGAACAGGTTCGCCGGTCAGCATCGCTTCATCGAACCAGGCTTCGCCCTGGGTGATTTCACCGTCAACCGGCACACGATCACCGGTGGTCAGGCGCAGCGTCATGCCTGGCTGGACGTCAGCCAGCGGTACGGTTTTTTCGCCGTCTTCGGTCACGACGCGCGCAGAGGGCGGGGTGAGATCGAGCAGTTTCTCCAGCGCTTTTGACGAACGCTGACGGGCGCGGGCTTCCAGCATATGACCCAGGTTAATCAGACCGATGATCATTGCGCTGGCTTCATAGTAAAGGTGCCGCGCTTCCATCGGGAACCACTGCGGCCACAGGTTGACGCTCATCGAATAGAGCCATGCTACCCCGGTACCGAGCGCGACCAGCGTGTCCATGGTCGCGGTGCGGTTTTTCAGGCTCTTCCAGGCGCTGGAGTAGAAATGCCCCCCGGCGAACACCATTACCGCGAGGGTGATAAGCCCAATCATCAGCCACAGCGAGCGGTTGGCGTCGGTGACCATCATATTGTCGCCGATCATTCCCCAGCCCATCACCGGGATACCGACCAGCAGCGCCACAATGGCCTGCCAGCGGAAGCGTTTCATGGTCGCAAGAGCGGTTTCCTGCTGGCGTTCACGGCGCTCAAGATCGTCTTCAATCGCTTCTGCGCCGTAGCCGGCTTTTTCCACCGCCTGCACTAAATCGGCTGCGGACGCGCTGCCCATTACCAGCGCAGAGCGTTCCGCAAGGTTTACCCGTGCCTGCGTCACCCCCGGAACCGCCTGTAGCGCATTCTGAACGCGGGAAACACAACTGGCGCAGCTCATGCCGTTGATCAGCAACTGTTGGCTGTCATCAGGCTCTTGCGCTGCCGGAAGCTCAGGAGTTGCCGCTGTCAGTGCTTCCGACGGGTTTTTTGATTCCGCCAGCGGGTCAGCCTTTGGGTGGCTTAGCTCCGCCCCATATCCGGCTTGTTTTACGGTGTCGATCAACTGGTCAGCACTGGCGCTGCCAACGACTTCTGCATGGTCGAGGGAAACCTCGGCCTTTTCAACGTCGGGACGCTGTTCGAGACTCTCTTTCACGCGTTTAACGCAGTGACCACAGCTGAGACCATCCAGCGTCAGGTTTATCGTTTGAGACATAATCGATCTCCTTTTAGGGTATAATCATCAGACCAGAGACTGCCTGATCCACCTTTTTTCATATCACTGTGAATAAGGGTAAACCTTCCATCAAGGGGAAGGTCAAGGGGGAAATGTGAATATTAGCGATGTGGCGAAAAAAACCGGGTTGACCAGCAAAGCGATTCGCTTTTACGAAGAGAAAGGGATCGTGACACCGCCGCTGCGTAGTGAAAATGGTTACCGCAGTTACTCGCAAAAACATCTTGATGAACTGACCCTGCTGCGCCAGGCGCGTCAGGTGGGGTTTAATCTTGAAGAGTGTGGCGAGCTAGTGAATTTGTTTAACGATCCGGGTCGTCACAGCGCGGATGTGAAATCGCGTACGCTACAACGCGTGGCGAATATTGAACGGCATATTGAAGAATTGCAGGCGATGCGCGCACAACTGCTGGCACTGGCGGATGCCTGCCCGGGCGATGACAGCGCCGACTGCCCGATTATTGATAACCTCGCCGGCTGCTGTCATCACAAAGCAAAGGCAAAAGCCTGATTAGCGGGGCAGCAGAGGCCTGATGCGAAGGGTGATACCTTCGATGGCGATCACTTCCACTTTCGTCCCGGCGGTCAGATCCTCTTCTGCCGACACCGGCCAGGAGCTGTCGCCAACCCGCATATGGCCACGACCGTTCACCAGCGTGTTCTCCAGCACAAAGCGGCTGCCGATTAATTGCTGACCGCGCTGGTTGAGATGGCTGTCGCTCGGGCGCTGGCGCTTAACGCGATTTGACATCCAGCGCCACCACAGCCATGCGGCGAGTAGCGTCAGCAGGGCAAACAGCACGCCCTGCCATTCCCAACTGATGGGCAGCAGCCAGGTCACCAGCCCGGTGATGACCGCCGCCACGCCGCTCCACAGCAAATAGCCATTACCACCGAGCATTTCTGTCGCCAGCAACAATCCCCCAAGGCTCAGCCAGAAGATGTGTGGATGGGCCAGAATCAGTTCCATCATGATTTTTTCCGCGACCCCGTGCTTTCGCTGATAAGTTCGCTGATCCCGGCGATAGAGCCCATCAGACTGCTGGCCTCCAGCGGCATCAGCACCACTTTGCTGTTATTCGCCGAACCAATTTGCTGCAACGCGTCAGTGTATTTCTGAGCCACGAAGTAGTTCACGGCCTGGATGTCCCCGGCGGCGATCGCCTCAGACACCATTTTGGTGGCCCGGGCTTCGGCTTCCGCCGAACGTTCACGCGCTTCTGCCTGCAGGAAGGCGGACTGACGGTCACCTTCGGCCTTAAGGATTTGCGACTGCTTTTCACCCTCGGCTTTGAGGATTTCCGCCTGACGCACCCCTTCGGCCTCAAGGATGTAAGCACGTTTGGTACGTTCGGCTTTCATCTGCGCGTTCATGGAGGCGATAAGCTCAGCGGGCGGACGGACATCACGGATTTCAATACGCGTGACTTTGATGCCCCATGGATTGGTCGCCTCGTCAACGATGTGCAGCAGACGGGTGTTAATGCTGTCGCGCTGGGAGAGCATTTCATCGAGCTCCATCGACCCCAGCACGGTACGGATGTTGGTCATGGTCAGGTTGATGATCGCCAGCTCAAGGTTGCTGACTTCGTACGCCGCTTTCGGCGCATCAATCACCTGAATAAAGCAGACGGCGTCAATGGTGACGTTGGCGTTATCTTTGGAGATGACTTCCTGCGAGGGGATGTCTAACACCTGCTCCATGACGTTGATCTTGCGACCCACACGGTCCATGAACGGGACGACAAGGTTTAACCCCGGCAGCAATGTTTTGGTGTAACGGCCGAAGCGTTCGACAGTCCACTGGAAACCCTGCGGGACGATTTTGATACCCGCACCGACGATCACCAGTGCAACGAAAATTAAAATGGGGATAACAATTAGCATTAAAAACCTCCTGTCGTACAGTCCATGTGGTTACGAGATTTATTTGTCGCTCGTCGTTGATAAGTATATCTGTTTATTACGGTAAGTTCGCTAGTAATAAAGCAACCCGGTACACTAATAAAGAAACAGGAAGAAAGTCCGGAATCGACATGAAGGAAACTATGACGCTTTTGCAATTAGACGATGTCGGGTATCGCCCCGACAACACCACCATCCTCAGTCATATTCATCTCACGCTGGAGCCTGGCGAATTTAAGCTGATTACCGGCCCTTCAGGCTGTGGGAAAAGCACACTGCTGAAGATTATCGCCTCGCTGCTGAGCCCGACAGAGGGCGCCATTCTGTTTGAAGGTAAAGACATTACCACGCTGTCGCCGGAAACGTACCGGCAGCAGGTGTCTTACTGTGCGCAAACGCCGACGCTGTTCGGTGCCACGGTTTACGACAACCTGATTTTTCCGTGGCAAATCCGCAATCAGACGCCCGATCCGAAAACATTCCTTGCCGATCTGACCCGCTTTGGTTTAGCGCACGAGACGCTGGAGAAATCCATATCTGAATTGTCGGGTGGCGAAAAACAACGAGTGTCGCTGATCCGTAATCTCCAGTTCCTGCCAAAAGTGCTGTTGCTGGATGAGATCACCAGCGCGCTGGATGAGCGCAACAAACAGAACGTCAATGAGATAGTGCATCGCTACGTGCAGGAGAAGCAAATCGCCGTGCTGTGGGTGACGCATGATAAAGACGAAATCGCCCATGCGGATGATGTGATCACCCTGCAGACGCATGCCAGAGCAGAAGAGCCGGAGGCAAACCGTGAACGGGCATAATATTACTAACGAATCGCTGGCATTATCGATGGTCCTGGTCTTCGTTGCGATTATAGTGAGTTATCGCGAAAAACTGGCGCTGGAAAAAGACATCATCTGGAGTATTTGCCGGGCGGTGGTGCAGTTAATTATCGTTGGCTATGTCCTGAAATATATATTTAACGTTAACCATGCAGTGCTGACGTTATTAATGGTGTTGTTTATTTGCTTTAACGCGGCATATAACGCGATGAAACGCAGTAAATACATCGATAAAGCCTTTGTTTCGTCGTTTATCGCGATTACCACCGGCGCCGGATTAACGCTGGCGGTGCTGGTATTTTCCGGTTCGATTGAATTTGTCCCGATGCAGGTGATCCCCATTTCCGGGATGATTGCCGGCAACGCGATGGTGGCGGTAGGGTTGTGCTACAACAATCTCGGCCAGCGTTTCAGCAGCGAGCAACAGCAGATTCAGGAGAAGCTGAGCCTTGGTGCGACACCGAAAATGGCTTCCGCTCAGCTCATTCGCGACAGCATCCGCGCGTCGTTGATTCCGACCGTGGATTCGGCGAAAACTGTCGGGCTGGTAAGCCTGCCGGGGATGATGTCAGGGTTAATATTTGCCGGGATCGATCCGGTTAAAGCGATTAAGTATCAGATTATGGTGACGTTTATGTTGCTGTCGACAGCCAGCCTGTCGACGATCATCGCCTGCTATCTGACGTATCGTAAGTTTTATAACGACCGTCACCAGCTGGTGGTGACGGTGTTGAAGAAACACTGAAGGGAAAGACGAGCACTTAGTACAGCAGCGAGTAAAGCTGGCGGCGGTATTTCGACGCCAGTGCATCGCCGGTGCCGAGCGCGGCAAGGATTTCCTGCAACATTTTGCGCGCCTGTCCGTCCGCGGCGCCTAAATCTTTACGCAGATGGCTGAACAGCAATTCCAGCGCCTCTTCGTTACGCCCCACCTGATGCAACTGAAGCGCCAGCTTCGAGGCCAGCGCCGCGTCATCCGGGTTCTGCTCTACCTGCTGTTGCAACTGCTGGATTTCCGGTGTATCTGCCGCCTGCTTCAGCAGTTCAATTTGCGCTACCAGTCCCTGATAACGGGTGTCCTGATCCTGCAACGGTATGGTTTTCAGCACCGCTTCAGCGTCTTCCGAACGGTTTAGCGCAATCTGCGTTTCTGCCAGCAGCAGGCCAATCTGACTCTCCTGACCGGAAAGCTGCCAGGCGTCTTTCAGTAGCGGCAGCGCGTCGGCGTAGTTGCCTTCCTGCATCAGCGCCATCGCCTGTTGCGCTTTTAACTCTTCTTCACGCGGCAGTACTTTGTCGAGCAGGGCGCGAATAGCTTCTTCCGGCTGCGGGCCCTGGAAGCCATCAACCGGCTGACCATTCTGGAACAGATAGACCGTCGGGATGGCGCGCAGGCCAAACTGCGAGGCCACCATTTGCTCCGCATCGCAATCGACCTTCGCCAGAATAAACTGCCCGTTATACTGTGCCGCGAGGCTCTCGAGCACCGGGGTCAGTTGCTCGCAGTGCTGGCTGCGGGCGGACCAGAAATAAAACAGCACTGGCGTCGTCATCGACTGTTCCAGCGTCTGGTGCAGGTTAGCTTCAGTGATATCGATAATATTCTGTACAGACATGGGGCATTCTCTTTAGTCAGTTTCCAATGACATGGGGGCGCGGTCGCGGCCTTCAACTCAGCCGTGCAAAATTTTATCCATCGCGCGATCAGGCAACAGGCGTTTAAGCAGACTGACAACCCGGGTCACCAGCGTCACAGGATAGCGGATTTTCGGTTTGTCGCTGACAAAAGCATGGCGCACTTTTTCAACGACTGCCTCCGGGCCAAGCGTAAAACGGGCAGCGATCCCCGGATTTTCCACCGGTTTGTCGGCTTGAGTCTGGCTGACGTTTTCAAAAAAGCGTGTGCGGATAGGGCCTGGCTCAATCAGGCTCACTTTGATGCCGGAGTGGCGCAGCTCCATGCGCAGCGCGTCAGACCAGGCTTCGAGCGCATATTTACTGGCGGCATACGCGCCTCGGCCCGGCGAAGAGATAAGCCCCATCACCGACGAGGTCATCACAATACGGCCTTCGCCGTACGGCACCATGGCAGGTAACAGGCGCATGGTCAGCTGATGCGCGCCAAAAAAATTGGCAGAAAACTGCTGTTCCATCTGCGTACGGCTGATAGTGGTCAGCAAACCATAAACGCCATAACCGGCGTTATTAAAAATGCCGTACAGGCGATGGTTGGTGAGCGTGAGCACTTCATCTGCCGCGCGATCCACACTTTCGGGGGAGTCGAGATCCAACTGAACACCAGTCAGTCCCTTGCCCTGCATACGCGCCACATCCTCAGGTTTACGGCAGGCGGCCAGCACCCGAAACCCCTGGCGCTTAAGCTCAAGCGCGCTTTCGAGACCAATACCGCTGGAACATCCTGTAATTAAGACCGTTTTTTGCATATCTTTACCTGGAGACGACCCCTGAGACTCAGGAGTCGTGGTTAACTAAGGGAGCCAGACGTGTCGCCATCCAGTCAGCAATGAACGGCTGGGCGTCACGATTGGGGTGAATGCCATCATCCTGCATCCATTGCGGTTTCAGATAGACCTCTTCCATAAAGAACGGCAGGAGAGGGACGCTGAATTCACCGGCAAGCTTTGGATAAATTGCGCTGAACGCCTCATTATACCGACGCCCGTAGTTGGCGGGCAGACGAATTTGCATCAGCACGGGCCGGGCATTTGCCGCTTTGATATCCTGTAAAATGGTGCGCAGCGTTTGCTCTGTCTGTTGCGGCTGGAAGCCGCGCAGGCCGTCGTTGCCGCCGAGCTCCACCAGCACCCAGTCCGGCTGATGCTGTTTCAGTAATGCGGGCAGGCGCGCCAGCCCCTGCTGCGAAGTATCGCCGCTAATGCTGGCATTGATCACGCGCGTCTGCGGCTGCCATTTGTCATTGAGCAACGCAGGCCAGGCAGCATTCGCCGCCATACGATAACCGGCGCTCAGGCTGTCACCCAGAACTAACACCGTGTCCGCCGCTGCGGCGCGGACGGCAAACAGAACCAGCAACAGGAAAGGGAAATGCCAGCGGAAAATATACTTGAAGTCCATCATCTTAAGAAGTCCGTCGGTCAGGGGGATCATCAGCTTTCCATCCTTACCGGAGTTGACCTGGTTGTCAAACGGGGGCAAACCCTGGCGCTGATTGGCGAATCGGGTTCGGGCAAATCGACACTGCTGGCGATCCTTGCCGGGCTGGACGATGGCAGCGGCGGTGATGTTCAACTGCTCGGCCAGTCGCTCACCAGCATGGATGAAGAGGCACGGGCGAAACTGCGTGCACAGCATGTTGGTTTTGTTTTTCAGTCATTTATGTTAATTCCCACCCTCAATGCACTGGAGAACGTCGAGCTTCCGGCGTTGCTGCGCGGTGAGAACAGCAACCAGAGCCGCAAGCAGGCCAGCGCGTTGCTGGAACAACTGGGGCTCGGTAAACGCCTCACGCACCTTCCGGCGCAGTTGTCCGGCGGCGAACAGCAGCGTGTGGCGCTGGCCCGCGCCTTTAACGGTCGCCCGGCGTTGCTGTTTGCCGATGAACCTACCGGCAATCTCGATCGCCAGACGGGCGATAAAATTGCCGATCTGCTGTTCAGCCTCAATCAGGAGCATGGCACGACTCTGGTGCTGGTGACCCACGATCCGGCGCTGGCGGCGCGCTGCGACCGACGTTTGCGGCTGGTGGACGGGCAGTTGCAGGAGGAAGCATGATTGCACGCTGGTTCTGGCGCGAGTGGCGCTCGCCCTCGCTGCTGATCGTCTGGATGGCGCTAAGCCTGGCCGTCGCCTGCGTGCTGGCGCTGGGCAATATCAGCGATCGAATGGAAAAAGGGCTCAATCAGCAAAGCCGTGATTTTATGGCCGGGGATCGTCAGTTGCGCAGCTCCCGCGAAGTGCCTGAGGCGTGGATCGCCAGAGCGCGCGAGGAGGGGCTGAAAGTCGGCGAACAACTGAACTTCACCACCATGACTTTTGCGGGGGATACGCCGCAGTTAGCTAACGTCAAAGCGGTGGACGATCTCTATCCGCTGTATGGCAAGCTGGAAACCGATCCGCCAGGACTGAAACCGACCGCCGGAACGGTGCTGCTGGCACCACGGTTGATGGCGTTGCTGGATCTCAAACCCGGCGACAATATTGACGTGGGCGATGCTACCCTGCGGATCGCCGGGGTGGTAGTGCAGGAGCCGGACGGCGGATTTAATCCTTTCCAGATGGCGCCGCGGCTGATGATGAACATGGCCGATGTGGCGAAAACCGGGGCAGTTCAGCCCGGGAGCCGCGTCAGCTGGCGCTATAAATTTGCCGGTACGCCGGACCAGCTCGAAAGTTACGAGAAATGGCTGCTGCCGCAACTCAAGCCGGAACATCGCTGGTACGGGCTGGAGCAAGACGACGGTGCGCTGGGGAAATCGCTGGAGCGTTCGCAACAATTTTTGCTGCTTTCCGCGTTACTGACGCTACTGTTGGCGGTGGCAGCCGTGGCGGTAGCGATGGGGCACTATTGCCGCAGCCGTTACGATCTGGTGGCTATCCTGAAAACGCTGGGCGCCGGGCGGTCACAGTTACGTAAGCTGATTATCGGCCAGTGGTTGTTGTTGCTGGTGATTTCCGTGGT
This sequence comes from Trabulsiella odontotermitis, assembly GCF_030053895.1. Classification (NCBI taxonomy): domain Bacteria; kingdom Pseudomonadati; phylum Pseudomonadota; class Gammaproteobacteria; order Enterobacterales; family Enterobacteriaceae; genus Trabulsiella; species Trabulsiella odontotermitis. The sequence continues at coordinate 3,389,085 of NZ_CP125781.1, read as the reverse complement.
CACCGGGGGTGTCATCGGGCTGTTGTTTGAGCAAATCTTGATGATCCTGCTAAAGCCGGTGTTGCCCGCCACGCTGCCGCCCGCCAGTTTCTGGCCGTGGCTGTGGGCGGTCGGCGCGATGGTGGTGATTTCGCTGCTGGTCGGTCTGCGTCCCTACCGGTTGCTGCTGGCGACGCAGCCGCTGCGCGTACTGCGCGGTGACGTCGTCGCGCAGGTCTGGCCGCTGCACTATTACATCCCGGTGATCACCGTGGTGGTCATTCTGCTGTTGGCGTGGCTGATGGGCGGCAGCATGCTGCTGTGGTCGGTGCTGGCTGGCGCGGTGGTGCTGGCGCTGCTGTGCGGTGTGGTGGGCTGGATCCTGCTCAACGTCCTTAAACGACTGACGCTGAAAGCGCTGCCGCTGCGCCTCGCTGTTAACCGTCTGCTGCGCCAGCCGTGGGCCACGCTCAGCCAGCTGGCGGCTTTCTCGCTGTCGTTCATGCTGCTGGCGCTGTTATTGGTGTTGCGCGGCGATCTGCTGGATCGCTGGCAACAGCAGTTACCGCCGGAAAGCCCGAACTACTTCCTGATTAACATTGCGCCGGAGCAGGTGGCACCGGTGAAAGCGTTTCTTGCCGGGCATCAGGTGACGCCGGAAGCGTTTTACCCGATCGTCCGCGCGCGTCTGACGCAAATTAACGGCGAGCCGACGGAAGGCAACAGTGATGAATCCCTTAACCGCGAACTGAATCTGACCTGGCAGAGCCAGCGCCCGGAGCATAATCCGATCGTCGACGGTAACTGGCCGCCGAAAGCCGGAGAAGTGTCCATCGAAGAGGGGCTGGCCGAACGGCTGAATATTAAAACTGGCGATAGCGTCACGTTTACCGGCGATACCCAGGAGTTTACGGCAAAAGTCACCAGTATCCGTAAAGTTGACTGGGAGAGCCTGCGTCCTAACTTCTTCTTTATTTTCCCGCCAGGCGCGCTGGACGGACAGCCGCAGAGCTGGCTGACCAGTTTCCGCTGGGATAACGGCAATACGCTGCTGACTCAGCTGAATCGCCAGTTCCCGACCGTCAGTCTGCTGGATATCGGCGCGATCCTCCAGCAGGTCGGGCAGGTGCTGGGGCAGGTGAGCCGGGCGCTGGAAGTGATGGTGGTGCTGGTCACCGCCTGCGGTATTTTGCTGTTGCTGGCGCAGGTGCAGGTCGGTATGCGTCAGCGCCATCAGGAGCTGGTGGTCTACCGTACGCTTGGCGCAGGCAAACGGCTGTTGCGGCTGACGCTATGGGCGGAATTCGCTCTTCTGGGTGTGGTCTCCGGGCTGGTGGCTGCTATTGGCGCGGAAACCGCACTGGCGGTATTGCAGACGAAGGTGTTTGATTTTCCGTGGGAGCCTGACTGGCGGCTGTGGGTCACGCTGCCTGTCTGCGGGGCGATTCTGCTGTCGCTGTGCGGCGGCTGGCTCGGCACCCGCCTGCTGAAAGGCAAAGCGCTGTTCCGCCAGTTCAGCGGTTGAGTGATGAAAAAACAGGCGGGGTTTCCCGCCTGTTTTCACACTATTTTCTCAGCCACGCCTTCACGCTCTGCCAGTTGCCGCGAAAAACGACGTTCCCGGCTTTGCGTTCCAGTTGATAGCGATACATTGGATCGTAATACTCATTCAGCAGCGGCACCAGCCAACTGAAATGCACCTCGGTTGAGCCTGTCCGCTGTTGTTGCAGTAGCGCGGTATCGAGGTGGTCAGTCAACTGTGCAAAACGCTGTAACCCCAGACGGCGGCGGATAGCGAACAACCCGTGATGCAGATACTCGCTGTACGCCTGCCAGCCCGCGTCTTCGCCCATCGCGGCGATAAAATCGCGATGCATGCGGGTGAAATACTCTTCCCGCAGACGTTCGAGGCGAATTTCAAACGGATCTTCCACCACCGCAATCGGCGACTGCGCCATACGCTCGCGCAGGCATTCCGGCAGATGGTTGGCACCAATCATATGGCCTTCATCTTCCAGCACCCAGCGCAGGCTGTCGTTCTGCCGGGCGTTTTTCAGCAGCGCCACGGCCAGGTGATTTTCGAACGAGGCCTGCGGCAGTTGTGCCTGCAGCGTACGGCCAAATGACGACCCGCGATGGTGCGCCAGCCCTTCGAGATCGATCCCCTGCGCTATTTCGCGCACCAGTTGCGTTTTGCCGTTGCCGGTACAGCCGCCGACCAGCACCAGCGGATGCTGCACCAGCGACTCCGTCGCCTGAATGGCGGCCTGGCGCAGCGCTTTATAGCCACCAATCACCAGCGGAAAATCAATGCCGTTTTCTTTCAGCCATTGCTGAACAATGTGCGAACGCTGCCCGCCGCGGGCGCAGCTCAGGTAGCCGTGCGGGTAACGGGCGCAGGCCTCGCGCCAGGCGGTGAGGCGGCAGGCGCGTTTTTCGCCGCTGACTAACTGATGGCCGAGCGCCAGCGCGGCTTGCGAACCGTTACGCTTGTAGCAGGTGCCGACAGCGGCACGTTCGTCGTCATCCATCAGCGGAAGATTTACGGCGGCAGGCATCGCGCCCTGGCTGAATTCAACCGGGGCGCGAACATCAATAATGGGGATATCCGCGCTAAGGATCGCGCAGTAATCCGTCCCATCGTTCATGGGCAAATCCTTCTGTGGAAATCTGAAGCCGGTTAAGGCATCGGGGAAGTTTACGCGCCATGAGGTGTGCCGGGGAAGAGGGAAGTGCGGAATTCCCCGGCGAAAGCGGTTATTTCAGATGATCTTGCGCCCACGCGATACCGCTGGCGTATTCGGCGGGCAGAAGCGGCGTCAGCGCTTCGAGTGTGGCGTGCAGCCTGTCGGTGTCGGTGTCGTTCAGATTGAGATGTCCGACTTTGCGGCCCGGACGGACGTCTTTGTCGTACCAGTGCAGATGCACCAGCGGCAGCTTCAGCCAGTCGTAATTCAGGTCAGTGCCGATCAGGTTGATCATCACCGACGGGCTGTTGACCACCGGCGGCGGCAGCGGTAAATCGGTCACGCCGCGCAGATGCAGCTCAAACTGGCTGATTGATGCGCCGTTCTGCGTCCAGTGCCCGCTGTTGTGAACCCGTGGCGCCAGTTCGTTAATCAACAAGCCAGATGGCGTGACAAAACACTCCATCGCCATCACGCCGACGTAATTCAGTTCGTTCATGATCGCGGTGAGCATTTTCTCCGCTTGCGTCTGCTGGCGGGCATCGGCCTGCGGGAAGGCCACGCTGACGCGTAAAATGCCGTCCTGATGCAAATTGTGCGTCAGCGGGTAGAATACGGTGCTGCCGTCATGAGCGCGGGCACCGACCAGCGATACCTCGCCGGAGAATTTAATGCCCTGCTCAACAATACATTCGCCGTAGCATTCCTGCGGCAGTTCGTCGGTTTCGCCAGCGCGAAGACGCCACTGACCACGACCGTCATAACCCCCGGTGCGGCGCTTAACGATAGCCAGCTCACCAAGACGGGCAAATACGCCCGGCCATTCACTGGCACTCGCCAGCAACTGCCACGGCGCGGTGGGCAGGTCGAGCTTATCGAACAGCGATTTTTGCGTCAGGCGGTCGGCGATAATCGGGAAGACGTCGCGGTTGACGAACGCCGGGTGACGCGCCAGTTCGCGGGTCAGCGCCGTTTCCGGCCAGCGCTCGATTTCAGCGGTGATCACGCTCTGATGAAACGGCACCGCTTCGGGATCCGCTTCCAGGCCGACCGGCCAGACAGCAATCCCCAGCGGTTCACCTGCCTGGCGCAGCATCCGGCCAAGCTGGCCGTTGCCGAGCACGCATACCTGCTTCATGCCGCACCCCGCGGGTCCGGGTTATCCAGCACGTCATCCGTTTGTGCTTTGCGCCAGTCGCTCAGACGCTGGTGCAACGCCGCGTCATGCTGGGCGAGAATTTGTGCTGCCAGCAGTGCCGCGTTTGCCGCACCCGCTTTACCGATCGCCAGCGTTCCCACCGGGATCCCGCGCGGCATCTGGACGATGGAGTAGAGGCTGTCCACCCCGCTCAGCGCGGCGCTTTGCACCGGTACACCGAGCACCGGCACCAGGGTTTTCGCGGCAATCATGCCCGGCAGATGCGCCGCGCCGCCTGCGCCCGCAATAATCACCTGATAGCCATTCGCTTCCGCGCTTTCGGCAAAGCTGAACAGTTTGTCCGGGGTACGGTGAGCGGAAACCACTTCGGTGTGGTACGGAACATTCAGGGTGTCGAGGATTTCGCTGGCGAACTGCATGGTTGCCCAGTCGCTTTTGGACCCCATAACGATGGCGATACGTGCCGGATTAGTGCGGGAAGACATGCGTCTTAAAACTCCTGTGGGTGTCATACACACTGCTGCAGAGGGCACAGAGAATAGCACGGAAAACCGGCAAGGAAAACGGTTGCGCAGCCATGAAATCATGATACCCGAACGGGGTCAGAATAAATTCTGCTGGAAGATAACCGGCTGTAACAGGTGTGGATCCACCCCGGTGGCGTCACCGAGTAAAAAGGGGCTTTGTGGATCATGCTTTTTGAAATTGCTGTTGGCCAGGTTGTGATTGAAGGTGGCGTAGCAGTATTTGCAGCCATGCAGGCAGGTATTGTATGCACCGATATCGATACTTTTGACACAGCCGCAGGCTTCACGCTGACCGGGGTCTTTACCGTTTGCCAGTGACAGGCCAAACAGCGTGTTGATCAGCGCATCGTCAATGCATTTGCCATGCAGAATGCCCTGCATCGCCAGGTCAACGTCCTCAGCGCAGGAATAAATCGCCAGACCATGCTGCCGGGCGATTTCCGCCATCTTTTGCGATAGCGACAGGCAAAGTTCATGGTTGTGGGTAATATCGCTGTATATCAGCGAATCGACGGTTTTCAGGTTTTTTTCCGTTTTTTGATAAAAATCCGCAAAGCTAATGACGACACGGCGGGTGTGGCCTTCCAGTTCACCCGCCAGTTTGCTGAACAGGCGAAGATGCTCATCAAAAGGCAGCATGTTAGAGAACAGGATAGGATCGTAACGCCAGATCACTTTGTCAGCGCCCACTTTCGCTGACAACTGTTTGAACACATCGATCGCCTTATGCGGATTGAGTGTTTTTGCTTCCAGCACGCGCGGGTAACCCGTGATGGTGAACTGGAAATAAAAGCGATGCCCGAGTTCGGTCAGTTCATCAAGGTAAGGGAGCAATTTAGTGGGGTTGCGCGTCCAGAAAACAATAGCGTCAACATCTTCAGGCAGCAGCGAGACGCGCGAAACCTGATGATAGTTAAACGGATTGCGGGTCAGCAAAAACCCCGCGCGAATACGGTTCATCAACCATTCGCTATAAAACGCAGGAATGTCAGTGCGGCGACTGGCGCTGATGATCATCGCGTGTATTCCAGGATTTGGTAGTTCATATAGCTGTTCGTCAGCACCGGATTGTGGACGACCCGGCATTTACAATCCAGCTCAACACCTTCTTCGCAAAGATGTATTCCTTGCGGGTAGTCGAAACCATAATTTATCCCTTTCAGACCCTGAAATTCATGGTCTCCCCGGTAAAATGTCTCATCACTGGGATCTTCAGTTGTGAAGCCCTGCTTTAACATGGCGTCATGAAAGTAAGAGAAAAGTTCCACATGATGGCGGTTAAGGTTGTGATTGACGGTAATAAAAGAATTGAGGAAGTAAACGGTATCTTTTGGTGTATTGGCTATTCTTCTGGCGAACGCCTGCATATCAATGTTTTCAGCAATATCACCCAGGGATTTTGGAAAGATAAAAACATCTGAATCATCAAGTTCCGTTTGCCTGATGTCGGCAATGGACATCGTTTTTAAGCACAGGTTATCCTCGCTTTCAGGAAGTAAATTTCTTGTTTTCCATTTGCAGATGTCATAACCAGAATAATCGAATTCAATATCTTCCAGATTATGCAGGAGCGCAAAATAATCCGGATAAAGGCCACAGCCAAAAGAAGAGACGTTTATTTCGTCTATCTCTTTCTTTTTCAATCTATTAGCAAGTTTTCTGGCCAGCACGCAATATTCAAAGTAATAAGCGGGAAAGTATTTCAGAGCATAGATTTTTTGATAAATTTTATCATCATAATTGCCATTGATCGGCGATGCGTCAGAGTAACCACACAAATCACCATCCTGCATGATGCTGTCATAGAAATTATTAACAACCTCATGGATAAAATCACGTTCTATGTTCATAACGATCCCGCAATATTGATTATTGCGTTTCAGCATAGCGGTCCCGGTACCCGGGATGATGATCTACATCAGTAGAACATTATGAGAAAAGAAAATTTAAAACGGGAAGGCAATGAGTTCAACATTCTCAGCCGTGACTTTGATCATCGACCCTTCACTGTGCCAGGCGCCCAGCACTGCGCGAAACGCCTCGTTGCCGTTGGCCTGCAGGGCATGAATCGCCGGGCGATGGGTATGCCCGTGGATCAACCACTGGACGTGGTGTTTTTCCATCACGCTGACTACCGCCTGAGGATTGACGTCCATCATCTCTAACGATTTGCTGCTGTAGGCGGCTTTACTGCTTGCGCGCATTCGGGCGGCGATTTTCTGGCGGATAAACAACGGCAGGGCGAGAAACAGCGTCTGGATCCACGGCGTGTGTACTTTTTTGCGCAACGCCTGATACCCGGTATCGTCGGTACAGAGTGTGTCACCATGCAGGATCAGTACCCGGCGACCGTTGATATCCAGCACCTTTTCTTCCGGCAGCAGGATCATCCCGCTTTCCCGCGCGAACCGTTTGCCGACGAGGAAATCCCGGTTGCCGTGGATGAAATAGCAAGGAACGCCTGTATCCACCAGCGCATGAATGGCGGCGGCAATCTCACGATACAGCGGGTTTGGGTCGTCATCGCCGATCCAGGCTTCAAACAGATCGCCCAGAATATAGAGCGCGTCCGCCTGGCGGGCTTCGCCGCTTAAAAATCGCAGAAAACCGGCGGTGATCGCCGGTTCTTCTGTGTGCAGATGCAAGTCTGCGATGAAGAGCGTCGCCACGAATTACTCGCTGACGCTCACGCTTTCGATGATGACGTCCTCTTTCGGCACGTCCTGATGCATCCCGCTGCGGCCGGTGGCGACGCCTTTGATTTTGTCTACCACGTCCATCCCTTCAGCGACTTCGGCAAACACGCAGTAGCCCCAGCCCTGCAGGCTTTCGCCGGAGAAGTTGAGGAAGTCGTTATCCGCGACGTTGATGAAGAACTGCGCAGTAGCGGAGTGCGGTGCCTGAGTACGGGCCATTGCCAGCGTACCACGGCTGTTTTTCAGACCGTTGTTGGCTTCGTTTTTGATCGCCGCTTTGGTCTCTTTCTGATGCATGCCAGGCTCGAAACCGCCGCCCTGGATCATAAACCCATTGATTACACGGTGGAAAATGGTGTTGTTATAGAAACCTTCACGGCAATAGTCCAGGAAGTTTTTAACTGTTTCAGGCGCTTTTTCATCAAAAGTTTTGATAACGATATCGCCATGATTAGTGTGGAAAGTAACCATTTTTGCATCCTGTTCCGGTAGAGTAGTGCGTAGACCCAACAGTGGGTCAGATGTAGGGGGCTGTTATAGCATAACCTTGGGGCGGGATCATCTTGCAATGTGTGCTGCTTCCGGATTGAATTACGGGTAGAATACGCGCTTTTCGTTCACACACGGATATATGGAATCTTCGATGCTAAAAATCTTCAACACCATGACTCGTCAGAAAGAGGAATTCAAACCCATTCGTGCCGGGGAAGTCGGCATGTACGTGTGTGGCATTACTGTTTACGATCTCTGTCATATTGGTCATGGTCGTACGTTCGTGGCGTTTGATGTCGTGACGCGCTATTTGCGCTTCCTCGGCTACAAACTGAAATACGTGCGAAATATCACCGATATCGACGACAAAATCATTAAGCGTGCGAATGAAAACGGCGAAAGTTTTGTCGCGCTGGTCGATCGCATGATCGCCGAAATGCACAAAGATTTTGATGCACTTAATATTCTGCGCCCGGACAGCGAACCGCGCGCCACGCACCATATTCACGAAATCATTGAGATCACCGAACGTCTGATTGAACGCGGTCATGCGTATGTGGCGGACAATGGCGACGTGATGTTCTCTGTGCCGACCGACCCGACCTACGGTCAGTTATCGCGTCAGGATCTGGATCAACTGCAGGCAGGCGCGCGCGTTGACGTGGTGGACGTTAAGCGTAACCCGATGGACTTCGTGTTGTGGAAAATGTCCAAGGCGGGCGAGCCAAGCTGGCCGTCACCGTGGGGCGAAGGGCGTCCGGGCTGGCACATTGAATGTTCAGCCATGAACTGCAAACAGCTGGGCACCCATTTTGATATTCACGGCGGCGGTTCGGATCTGATGTTCCCGCATCACGAAAACGAGATCGCGCAGTCTACCTGTGCGCACGACGGCGAATACGTCAACACCTGGATGCACTCCGGGATGGTGATGGTGGATCGCGAAAAAATGTCCAAATCGCTGGGCAACTTCTTTACCGTGCGCGACGTGCTGAAGTATTACGATCCGGAAACCATCCGCTATTTCCTGATGTCCGGTCACTATCGCAGCCAACTGAATTACAGCGAAGAGAACCTCAAACAGGCGCGTTCAGCGCTGGAGCGTCTGTACACGGCACTGCGCGGTACCGATAAATCTGCCGCACCGGCAGGCGGCGAGGCGTTTGAAGCGCGCTTTGTTGAAGCCATGGATGACGATTTCAACACTCCGGAAGCGTATTCCGTGCTGTTCGACATGGCGCGCGATGTTAACCGCCTGAAAACGGAAGATGCCGCGGCGGCGAATGCGATGGCGTCACATATGCGTAAACTCGCTGGCGTGCTGGGTTTACTGGAGCAGGATCCAGAAACCTTCCTGCAGAGCGGGGCGCAGGCGGATGACGATGAAGTGGCAGAGATTGAAGCGCTGATCAAACAACGTCTGGAAGCCCGTCAGGCGAAAGACTGGGCCGCAGCCGACGCGGCGCGCGACCGCCTGAACGAGATGGGCATCATCCTCGAAGACGGCCCGCAGGGCACCACCTGGCGCCGTAAGTAAATCAGTCATGCCCGGTGGCACAATGCCTGCCGGGCGTGGAATTTAACGCCGCTTCCACCACAATAATCCCATCACCACCACGCCCGGCAACCACACCCACAACAGCTCAGACATGATCACCTGATGGCCGTATGGTGTGGTATAGCGCGACAGCGCGAACGGCGCGACTTTGATTACCTGCCACGGCGCGAAGAAGCGTTCATCCGACCATGGCCACAGCCAGCCAACCCCTCTGCCGCCGGTCGTCACTGAATCCAGCAGGCTGTGTGACAGCAGCGACACCGTCAGAAACAGCCAGCAGCGCGTCAGGCCCGCGCGGAACCATCGTCGCCCGATGAGCACGCACAACAGCGGTACCACGAAGGCAAACAGCAACGAGTGGGTGAACCCACGATGGCCAAAAATATTGCCGTAGGCGATGCCGAATTTGAATGCCAGCACGTCGGCATCCGGCAGCATCGCCAGCGCGATGCCAGCCAGCAGCAGGCGAGGCGGAATAACGCGGGTGCCGAGCCCCAGTCCGAGACAAAGCGGAACCGCAGCATGAGTGATGATGGTTGGCATAGGGGATCATCCGTGGGGAAAAAAATAATATAGCAGCAACCTCAGCGGGATACGCAGAGGGGAAATTCTGAAATCAGGCGGATTCCCGGGCGATGAGCTGCCCTGACAGCGTGATGCGCTGAATCTGCAACTCCGGCTCTTTGAGCTTGCGGATCATCAGCGTTGCCGCCTGGCGACCGGTCTCTTCGCTGGCAGACGACACGTAAGTGAACGACGGCGACGTCAGATTCACATGCAGCATATCTTCAAAACCAATCAGCGCCACCTGTTGGGTGAGGAAAACGTCTTTCCCCACCGTGCGCCCCACCTGATGAATACCGGTGATAGAGCCGATCATCGCATCCGGCGAATGGCAGAGCAGGGCGGTGATGGTGTTGTTTTTTTCCAGCAATTGCCGGGTGACGATGCTGGCGGCGTGGGTATCGTCACTGCAGGCCGGGGTGGATTCATCCCGCCATACCATGCCGTACTGTGACAGTGCGCTGTGAAAACCGACCAGACGCTGCTGGCGGATCATGTCATTTTCGCGCCCGCCGATGTAGGCGATGCTGCGATGCCCACGCTCAATCAGGTAGCGGGTCGCCAGGCTGGCGGCCTGTCGGTTGTCGCGCATCACCAGATGGCAGTTCTCTTCCAGCAGCGATTGCGATACCACCACCAGCGGCAACGGGCACTGGCGCATTTTCTCCGGCAAATGCAGCGTGGTGGCGTCTGACGAGAGGTAAATGACGCCGGCCACACCCTGTTGTTTGAACGACAGCAGACAACGTTCCAGATGGTCATCATCATTCAGCGGCTGGCCAAGAAACACCATGTAGCCCTGTTTTTCCAGCTCCTGCACGATACTGGCCATCACTTTAATGGAAAAGCTGTCGCTGAAGTCGCGCAGGATCAGACCGATGAGATTGGAGGTATTGGCGCGCAGATTGGCAGCGGCGACGTTATGGACGTAGCCGAGCTCGGTGATGGCGGCGTGGACTTTCCCGATGGTCGCGTCAGAGATTTTCCCTTTCTGGCGCAGTACCAGTGAAACGGTTGAGACCGAAACCCCCGCCAGTTTCGCGACGTCAATAATACTGACTTTCTTCAAATCCACTCCCTGAAAAAGTAAGCTGGTCAGCCAGATACCTGCCCGTCTCCCGCCGTAGCAGGAGACGTTCAGCGTATCATTTTCCTGTTATTTGCCAATCATCGTCGACATAGTTTGTGCAATAAATTGCGCTCTGGCGCCAAAAATCACCTGAATGCCATTATCGCCCACAAATACCACGCCGCGTGCGCCGACACCGTTGAGTCCGTCTTTGTCCACTTTCTCGCTGTTGGCGACTTCCAGACGCAGACGGGTGATGCAGGAACCGACGGAGTCGATGTTGTGCGCGCCGCCCAGCAGTGCGATGATCTCGTTCGCCAGTTCGGTGTCGGTTTTGTCTTTCGCGTCTGACGTCACCTCGGTACGGCCCGGCGTTTTCACATCAAAACGACGGATAACATAGCGGAAGGTGAAGTAGTAAATCAGCGCCATCGGAATACCGACAATCACCGCGTTGAGGAAGTTGGTCTGGTAACCGTTCAGCGACGGCACAATGCCAAATGACAGATAGTCGATAAAGCCCGCGGAGAACGACTTGGCGATATGCGCATGCAGCAGGAACATGGTCATGTACGCCAGACCGGCCATGATGGCGTTAAAGACGTAGAGGATCGGCGCCACGAAGATAAAGGTAAACTCAACCGGCTCGGTGATCCCGGTCAGGAAACAGGTCAGGGCGGCGGAGAACAGAATACCGGAGGCGATCTTTTTGTTTTTGGTATGCGCTTCGTGGTACATCGCCAGACAGGCCGCCGGCAGCGCGAACAGCATCAGCGGGAATTCACCCTGCATGAACTTACCGGCGTTCTGGTACGTATCGCTGCTGAATGATTTCACGCCTTCTTCCAGCATCTTGAACCAGATAGTCTGGTCGCCGTGGATCACCTGACCGGCCTGCGTGGTGTAATCACCAAACGAATACCAGAATGACGGATACCAGATATGGTGCAGACCCAATGGGATCAGTGCGCGTTCCACGAGGCCAAAGATAAATGTCGAGGCGGCCTGATTATCACCATTCACGATCAGCGACAGCGCGTCGATACCGGCCTGAATGTGCTGCCAGACATAAGGTAGCAGCAGACCGAGCACGAAAGAGAGACACGCGGTGGCGATGGCGACAAAGCGCTTGCCGGAGAAGAAACCGAGGAATTCCGGAAGCTGCATCGCGTGGAAGCGGTTATAGCACCACGCGGCGAGGATCCCGCAAATTAAGCCCCCGAAGACGCCCATCTGTAAGGTGGGAATCCCCACCACCATTGCGTATTTTCCGCCCTGCGACGCCATTTCCGGCGTAATACCGAGGACCGTGCTGATGGTGATGTTGGTGACAAAAACCGACACCGCCGCAGAGAGTGCGGCAATCCCGGATTCTGACGCCAGGCCGACCGCCGAACCGATAGCAAACAGCATTGGCAGGTTGTCGAAGATAACCCCACCCGCGTTCATCATTAGCGGAAGATGGAATTTATCCCCGAATGCCAACAGCAGACCGGCAGCGGGCAGTAAAGAAATTGGCAGCATTAATGCGCGGCCAATCATCGATAACTTAGACAGCGATTTAACAAAACCTGATATCAGACTCATGCTGATTTCCCCCGAGTGGAGACCCTGATGTGCGCTTTTCACGCGTTATTGTAGTGAGTAGAACGTTATAGTAGAACGTTCTACTTATCGTGGAATAATCTGATATCCGCCGCAACTAAATTTTCACATTCAGGGCAGACGAGTTTGTGATTCTTTGACGTTGATCGAGAATTAACCGTTATGGTTGTGGGGTGAAACCCTCTTCAGGCGAAGAGGGTGGGAGGAATATCAGGCGACGACAGTAATGTTCTGACCGGCAAAACTTACTGTCTGACCAGCGACAATTTTGCAGCGCTTGCGGGTTTCCACCACGCCATCCACCGTCACTTGCCCGTCGGCAATGAAGATTTTGGCCTGGGCGCCGCTTTCGCTCCAGCCTTCCAGCTTCAGCAGATCGCACAGTTCAACGTGTGGGTGTTTACCTAACGAAAACGTGGCCATCTTATGCCTCCTCCACATCATGATATTCTTCGCACGCCTGCAGCGTGTTCTGGATAAGCGTTGCCACGGTCATCGGACCGACGCCGCCCGGCACCGGGGTGATATACGACGCGCGCGCGGCGGCATCGTCAAAAATCACATCGCCCACCACTTTGCCGTTTTCCAGACGGTTAATCCCGACGTCCACGACTATCGCGCCCTCTTTGATCCAGTCGCCAGGAATAAAGCCCGGTTTACCGACCGCCACAATCAGCAGATCAGCATGTTCAACGTGATGACGCAGGTTTTTGGTAAAGCGATGGGTCACGGTCGTGGTGCAGCCCGCCAGCAACAGCTCCATGCTCATCGGGCGGCCGACAATATTGGACGCGCCAATAATTACCGCGTTCAGGCCATAGGTATCAATATTGTAACGCTCCAGCAGCGTCACGATGCCGCGCGGCGTACACGGGCGCAGGCGCGGCGCACGCTGGCACAAACGACCGACGTTGTACGGATGGAAACCGTCGACGTCTTTATCCGGCGAAATACGTTCCAGCACCTTCACGTTATCAATGCCTGCAGGCAGAGGGAGCTGAACCAGAATACCGTCGATATCGCTATCAGCATTCAGCGTATCAATAAGTTCCAGCAGTTCGGCTTCGGTGGTGGTTTCGGGCAGATCGTAAGAGCGGGAGATGAAACCCACTTCCTCGCAGGCTTTGCGTTTGCTGCCAACATAAATTTGCGATGCAGGGTTGCTACCGACCAGCACAACAGCCAGTCCCGGGGCGCGTTTTCCGGCGGCGAGACGCGCCTTCACTTTTTCCGCAACCTCAGAGCGCACCTGCTGCGCAATCGTTTTACCGTCAATAATCTTTGCTGCCATCAGAGAGAGGATTCCATCTGTCATCAAGAAAAGGGGGATTGCGCATATTTTGTCAGAAGCGGGGCGTGATGTCAGTCACCGTTTACGTTTTTATCGCGGCCAACCTGGCGGTTGCGCCGTGTCGAACGTCAACGGCATGTTGTTAATCACAAACCCGCAATAGCAGTGAGGCTTTTCTTATTCCTGTTTAAGACGTGGCTTAACGTAATGAAAGTCTTTATACGTATTTTGTATGAGTGAGTTGGGTTAATTTATTCGCCACATCAGGGACATTATTTTAGCCCGGAGAATAACCGCTAATTTTTTTAATTAGCGGGGCGGTGTACTGCGAAGAAATCACTCTCAGCGGGAAGACGGGAGCAATCTGGCGGATATTATTATCCGCCATGGTAAATCACACGGAGCGTACAGGAAGCACGCGACGGATGTGCTTTTTTTTTCAATTCAAGGAAAACCCATGAAATTAAAAACTCTTGCTGCTGCTCTGGTAGCAACGTTCGGTCTTGCAACCACTACGGCAAATGCGGCGGCAACGTCTGTTAATGGCGGCACCGTGCATTTTAAAGGTGAACTGGTGAACGCGGCTTGTGCGGTAAGCACGACCTCTTCCAACCAGACGGTGGAACTGGGTCAGTACCGCACCGCGACCTTCACTCAGACTGGCGATACCTCTGCGAAGATCCCGTTTAACATTGTGTTGAACGACTGCGATCCGACGGTTGCCGCGACGGCGGCTGTAGCGTTTAACGGCTCGATCGATGCCGACGACAACACCCTGCTGGCGGTGACGTCAGGCGATAACAGCACCTCAGCGGAGGGGGTGGGTATTGAGATTCTGGACAACGCTTCCAGCGTATTGACGCCGAACGGCACGATGTTCTCTGCGGCGCAGAATCTGATTCAGGGCACCAACACCCTGCATTTCAGCGCACGCTACAAATCGACAGCTGATACCACTGCGCCGGGTCAGGCCAATGCTGACGCGACCTTTGTGATGAAGTACGAATAAGGCCATAACGCTATCAGGATGATCCCGGCCTCAGGGAGGAGGCGCGTCAAAGCCCACACCGGAGAGCAGGAATGATACGGACGTTGAGTTTACTCATGCTGTGCCCGGTGCTGATAGCGCCGGTTTGCGCGCAACGGATGGTGGTTGACGGTGGTCGCGTACAATTGCGTGGCGAGCTGGTTAACGGCGCCTGTGCCGTCTCGCCGGAAAGTGCAAATTTGCGTATCGATATGGGGCAATACCGCACTAACGCTTTTGCGGGCGTCGGGAGTTTCTCCACGGTCACGGTGCCGTTCAGCATCAGACTGGTGGAGTGTCACAGCGAGGTTTCCCGTCTGGTTGGCGTGGCATTTCAGGGGCTGACGCCGGCAGAAGATCCGCAGGTGTTTGCCGCTTCCACGCGCGTGGGTGGCGCGCAAAGCGACAGCGGCCTGGGATTAGGTCTGTTTGATGCACAGCAGCAGCGCATTGTGCCGAATGCCCAGCCTCAGACTTATCAACCCATTGACGCTGCCGAAATGAGGCTGCACTTCAGTGCGCGTTATCGGGTGATTTCTTTGCCGCTGATCCCCGGCAATATTCATTCGGATGTCTGGTTTACGCTGGTTTATCCCTGAAGCGATGACATTCGCCAACAAAAATAAATACAGGTATGCAGTTATGGACAAGCTATTCAACCCGGGAGCCATTGTCGCCTTTTTATTCTTCGTTATTTCTTTACCCGCCCAGGCTGCGGGTGGAATTGCACTGGGGGCGACGCGCGTTATTTATCCGGCGGATGCCAGGCAGACTTCATTATCTATTACCAACAGTAATGCGCAGGAGCGTTACTTAATTAATGCGTGGATCGAAAACAATAACGGACAAAAAGAAAAAACGTTTGCTGTCACGCCGCCGCTGTTTGTCAGCGAAGCCAACAGTGAAAACACGTTGCGTATTATTTATGCCGGACCGCCGCTGCCCGCCGATCGCGAGTCGCTGTTCTGGATGAACGTCAAAGCCATCCCTTCCGTCAATAAAGAGAACGCCAGCGGTAAGAACGTGCTGCAACTGGCGATCCTGTCGCGCATCAAGCTGTTTGTGCGCCCGGCGAATCTGCCGGTACAACCGTCTGAGGCGTTGTCGCAGCTGACGTTTTCCCGCGCCGGAAATCAGCTGAACGTCACCAACGCATCGCCGTATTACATCACGCTGGTCAATCTGAATATTGCCGGTAAAAAACTGGAGAACCTGATGGTAGCGCCGAAAAACAGCGGGCAGGTGGCGATACCTGCGGGGGCGCAGGGGGCGCTGAGCTGGCAAAGCGTCAATGATTACGGCGCGATCACGCCTGCACGTCGCGTGCAGTTATAACGGCTGTGCGAATGTTGATCATGACTTCTGCCATCCACTTGCGCCGGAACGTGCTGGCACTGGTACTGTCCGGCGCCTGCTGGTCATCGCAAGGCTGGGCTGAGGATTATTTCAACCCGGCGTTTCTGTCGGACGATGCCGCGAGTGTCGCCGATTTATCGCGCTTCGAAAAAGGTAACCAACAGCCGGCGGGCGTCTACCGGGTGGATATCTGGCGCAATGACGAATTTATTGGCACCCAGGATCTGCCGTTTGTGGCAGCGGAAAAAACGGGGCCGGCGGCGGGGGGGCTGACGCCATGCGTGGATCTGGCGCTGATTACGCGGCTCGGTGTTAACCGCCAGGCCGTTCCTGATCTGGCGAAGACGCCCGGCGACACCTGCATTCCGTTGGTCACGCGCATTCCCGGTACGGAGATTAATTTTGATTTTGCGGCGCTCAAACTCACCTTCAGCATTCCGCAAATTGCCATGCAAAACAGCGCCAGGGGCTACATTGCGCCAGAGGAGTGGGACGACGGGATCCCCGCTGCGCTGGTTAACTACAGCTTCAGCGGTAACCGTGGCACCCAGGATGACAGCTATTTTCTCAGCCTGATGAGCGGGCTGAATTATGGTCCGTGGCGGCTGCGTAATAACGGCACCTGGAATTACAGCCGCAACAACGGCCAGCATGAAAGCCACTGGAAGAACGTATCGACCTGGGTTCAGCGCGCCATTATTCCGTGGAAAAGCGAGCTGGTGCTCGGCGACAGCAACACCGGCAATGATCTCTTCGACAGCGTAGGGTTCCGCGGCGTGCGGTTGTACTCGTCTGACAGCATGTACCCGGACAGCATGCAGGGTTTCGCGCCGACGGTGCGCGGTATCGCCCGCACGCCCGCCAGAGTGGTGATCCGCCAGAACGGCTATGTGGTGTATCAGAGCTATGTACAGAGCGGTGCGTTCGCCATTAACGATCTGAATCCGACCTCTTCCAGCGGCGACCTGGAAGTGACCGTGGAAGAAAAAGACGGCAGCCAGCAGCGCTACACGATACCGTATTCCAGCGTGCCGCTGTTGCAACGTGCAGGCCGCGTCAAATTTGACGTGGTGGCGGGGGATTATCGTTCCGGCAACACGCAACAGGGAACGCCGTTTTTCTCTCAGGGCACGCTGATTGCCGGTCTCAATAACGGCGTGACGCTTTACGGCGGCTCGCAACTGGCGGAAAACTACACCGCCGTGGCGCTGGGCGCCGGTAAAAACCTCGGCGACTGGGGCGCGGTTTCGCTGGACGTCACTCACGCGCGCAGCACACTGGTGGATGGCAGCAACCACGAAGGGCAGTCGCTGCGTTTCCTGTATGCAAAATCACTGAACCGGTTTGGCACCAACTTCCAGTTGCTCGGCTATCGCTACTCCACAAAAGGCTTTTATACCCTCGACGACACCGCCTGGAAAACGATGAGTGGCTATCAGTATGACGACAATGACAAGGACGATGACGGCGTCCTCGACATCATCAGCTACCACAATCTGACGTTCAACAAGAAGGGCCGTTTTCAGGTCAATATCTCGCAGTCGCTGGGGGATTACGGCTCGCTGTATCTCTCCGGCAGCCAGCAAAGCTACTGGGGCACCAGCGAGACCAACACCTGGTATCAGCTTGGTTATTCCGGTGGCTGGCAGGGGATCAGCTACTCGCTGGCGTGGTCGTGGAACCGTGCTGTGGGGATTTCCGGCACTGACCGTATCGTCACCTTTAACCTGTCGATTCCGTTCAGTTTGTTCAGCGGGCAGGGCTATCGTCGCGATACTGCGTTTGATCGCGCTTATGCCACCGTTGCCGCCAGCCGCAACAGCGACGGGCAAAACAGCTGGCAGAGCGGCATTAACGGGACGCTGCTTGAAGGGCGCAACCTGAGTTACAGCGTGACGCAGGGGCATTCCAGTACTAATGGCTATACCGGCAGCGCCAGCGCCAACTGGCAGGCGACGTACGGCACGCTGGGCATGGGCTACAACTATGACCGCGATCAACACGATCTCAACTGGCAACTGTCGGGCGGCGTGTTAGGCCATGCTGATGGCATCACCTTCAGTCAGCCGCTGGGTGATACCAACGTGCTGATCAAAGCGCCCGGTGCGTCCGGCGTCAGCATTGAAAACCAGACCGGGGTGAAAACCGACTGGCGCGGCTATGCCGTCATGCCGTACGCCACCGTCTATCGCTACAACCGCGTGGCGCTCGATACCAACTCCATGAGCAACAACACCGACATCGAAAACAACGTCAGCAATGTGGTGCCGACCGAAGGCGCGGTGGTGCGTGCCGCGTTTGATACCCGCATCGGCGTGCGTGCGCTGATCACCGCCCGTCGCGGCAATCAGCCGGTACCGTTTGGCGCGATTGTGCGCGAAACCCGGCGCGGTGTGACCAGCATGGTGGGCGACGATGGGCAGATTTACTTAAGTGGTTTGCCGCTGCGCGGTGAACTGTTGATCCAATGGGGAGAGGGCGCGAATGCGCAATGTCGCGCGGCGTACAGTCTGCCTGAAAAGAGCCTGCAACAGGCGATCACGCTCACGGAGGTTCGCTGTGATCGGTAATGTGATGAAAAAATACTGGCTGGTGGCACTACTGTTGCTGCCCGCCAGCCATGCGCTGGCGACGGTGTGCTACAACGAAAACGGGGTGGCAACGGACATCTTTTACGATCTGACCGACACGTTTAGCAGCGCGAACAATCAGCCCGGGCAAATCGTGACGCTGAGCGATAAATCCGGCTGGGTGGGGGTAAACGCGGTCTGCCCGAAAGGTACGTCGGGGAATACCACCCTGCGCAGTTACGTTTCTGATCTCCCGGTGCAGAGCGTGGAGAGCGGGTTTCAGTACCTCAAGTTGAACGAGTACCTTAACGGCGCGATGCAGATAACCGACAGCTTCGCCGGGGTGTTCCATCCGCCGCAGAATTACATCCAGATGGGATCTCACCCCAACGTCTCGAAAAATCAGCCTTTCCCGGTTAAGGATTCAAAGCTGGTGTTTCGCCTGAAAGTTATGCGGCGGTTTATCAACATGGTGGTGATCCCGCGGCAGATCATGTTTCGCGTGTACGTCACGACGACGAAGGGCGATCCGTTGACCACGGCGGTTTATACCATCAGCTACAGCGGTATCATTGAAGTGCCGCAGAACTGCGCCATCAACGCCGGTAATGTGGTGGAGTTCGACTTCGGCGATATCGGCGCGTCGCTGTTCAGCAGGGCCGGGGCAGGGAATCGACCGCAAGGCGTTTCTGTGCAGCAGAAAACGGTCGCCATCAAATGTACCAACGTTGAGGCGCAGGCATATCTGAGTATGCGTATTGAAGCCGAACAGGCGCAGGGCAACACGATGATCTCAGATAACCCGGATTTGGGATTTATCATTGCCGACGGTTCCGGCAACCCGCTGACGCCCAATAATCTCACCAGCAAAATTCCTTTCCGGCTGAATGACAGCGCTCAGGCGCAGGTGCCGATTCGCGCCTGGCCGGTGAGCGTAACGGGAAACAAACCCAGCGAAGGGCCATTTACGGCGAGGGGGTACCTGCGTGTCGACTATGATTAACGGGCGCGTATTTGCTGGCCTGATGCTACTCACCACCCTGACCGTACAGGCGCAAACGCCGCTTGGTGAAATCAACATTGAGCTGCGGGGCAATGTCGTGGATTTCACCTGCGTCGCTGAGGTGGGGGACAGCAACAAAACCGTGCAACTGGGGCGCTGGCCGACGAAACAACTGCAGCAGGCGGGGAATACCACTCAGGAAGTGCCATTTACCCTGAAGCTGACTGGCTGCCCGCCGGGCGCCGCATCCATCACCTTTTCCGGCACGCCTGACACGCAGGACAGCACCCTGCTGGGGCTGAACGGCAACAGCCAGGCCAGCAGGGTGGCGGTGGAAATCCGTGATAAAGACCGGACCCGCCTGCCGCTGGAACAGGCCAGCCAGGACGTAGTCGTCGATGCGCTGGGTAATGCGACGTTGCAGTTTTTCGCGAATTACATCGCGATGGCGAACGATCCTCAGCCCGGCGTCGCGGACGCGGATGCCACATTTATGATTAATTATAATTGAGAATGAAGTGAACTCCCGAATGATATTTTTTGCTCGGGAGTTCGTGTTGCTTATAATAATTCGTGGGCTTTCGCATAATCAATCAATTCAACAATGGTGTGAACACCAAGTTTGCTGAAAATATTTGACTTATGAGCGCTGATCGTTTTGTTGCTCAATAATAATTGATCGGCGATCTCTTTATTTGTCAACCCGTTTGCCAGATAACGCAGTACCATCACTTCACGATTCGATAATGGCAGTTCCGGCAGGTCGCCACGCCGTGAGTGGTTGATCATCGACAGTGATGATGACGGAAAAAAAGAATATCCCGCCAGCAACATTTCCACCGCTTTATAGATGTCGTTTTGATCCTTTCGTTTGCTGACAAATCCATTCGCGCCCGCTCGTATCGCTCGTCCGGCATAGAAAGATTCTGACTTGGAAGATAAAAACAACACCTTGGTTCGGTGATTTATCTCCTTGATTCTTTTGAGCAAAGAAAAACCATCTGTGCCGGGTAATTCGATATCCAGAATAACCATATCGGTGGGATTATGGCGAAGATAATCGAGTAATTCCCGATTATCATCGGTTTTCAGAACCACCTCGATATCCTTATTTTTATGCAGTAAGACTTCAATTGACATTCTGACGATGGGCTGTTCGTCCATAATAATTACGGAATGCGGTTTCATTTTTCTATTCCTCAGATTGTTAGAACAGTCGTGCCGAATCCTTTCCGGATCCACCGCTAGCTGGAAGGATAAAATCAAGAAATCCTGATACCGAAGTATGTTTCCATGGAAAGTACAAAAGCGTTCCTGTATGCGTAGCTATTACTTATTCGAAGGCGGTTCATTTATTCTACGAAAGAATAAATAAGCACGATGTCATATTATTATTTCTTATCCTGACATCACTGATTATACCTGGTAACTTTTCCTGGAAAAGCCTGTGAAATTGACAAAAAGCTTTACCAGTTAGGATATTCTGACGACAGGTAACAATATTTTCTGTTTTGGCGTAACTGGCTAGGATTTTTCTTAATGATAAAATTAACCGTTAAGATAATGAGGAAAAACGACATTAATGACTGGTTGTTGATCTGTTGTTAAATAAATTTCTGAACGTTTATTATGAAGGCAAAATGTAAACCTGCGGCTGAATTCAGAATTTATCGCGGTTTATTGCTGTTCTGGACCGATCTCGCGAGCTGCGCTGGTCTCAGCAGGATCGTCTGTGCGGGTCGCGTTTTACTGGTCAATAACATGCTGTTGTTGATATTTTCATCGAAGAATTGTTCTCAGGTTGACCCAGGGGAAAATTTTCGTAGCAATATAAACCGGTGTGTTGCATTTATCTGGTTATAAATTCTGAAGCTGGCGTTTTTTTAGGAATAGTTGTAATTGTTTTGAAAATGTTACTAATTTACTATTATTTAACAAGAAATTAAGTAATTTCCTAAATCAGTAAGGGAACGCGTTTCCGCTTAATCGCTGTAACAGGCGGATAAATTGCAGCCGTTTCGGTAATTTCAACAGTGCCAGGATGCGCGTGAGGCGATAAATAATGCGGTGGTAGGGGCGGTTTTGCTGCGTGGCGATATTTCGCAACGTCATGCCGTGTGCCATCAGGCGAATAATCTGCCACTCCTGGCGGCTAAAACGCGTCCTGGGGTGATTAAACACCACGCGCGGAAACGCCAGCGCCTGTTGCACACCGCTCAATGTGATGCGACGGTCGATAATCCGGCACAGGCAGCTCGCCTCAATAAAATGCACGATTTCGCGGTCATCCACTTCCGTCAGCAGGTCAACCGCCAGCTCGGGTTGCTGTTGGTTGATGAGATGCAGTTGATGCAGGGTGTCGAGCACTGAAGTTGTGCTGCCGTTGAGATCGATAATAATGCGTGAGGAACCCCACTTTTGCCGGGCGTCGAGCGCGTCTTCCAGACAGGGAAAAATCGTACTGCAGGCCAGTGGCGGCGGGCAGTAGCGGATACCGGTCGCGAGGTAGTTGTCCTGCGTCACCAGGAGCAACCTGTCGCCCAGGGAGGCTACCTGGTTGGTGGCCGGGTTCGCCAGCAGATCGAGCCGGTCAACCAACGCATAATGCGGTAATGGTAAGCGGGACCCGCCCACCGGGGTCACATTGCGACGACGTCTTTCCCTGCGTAACACCACGCGCATAAATTCCCTCTCACGCCGTAAGCCCATTGAGAATATCAGAGAGTCTTATGCGAACCAGATACGCTTCCCTGGCGGTAATAAACTGAAATCGTGACAGGCTGGTATGCCGGAATCGTTGAACCTCCATTGTCCTGAAGCGGGAATCGTCTAAAAACCAGGCGATACTTAAAACCCACTGAGACATTTCGCAGTTGCGAGGGAGGCTGCGGGAGAGGTTGCGATGAATTGCGTTGTTAAATATATATTGCCTTTGATCACAAAAAATAAACAAACAGCCTGTTTTATGCGCAATTTTAAAAAATGTAGATATTTTTAGGGTATGGCGACGAAATAAATAGCGTCATCTCTGCCTGATACTCTACCGAGAGGATTGATTCTGATGAATGCACTGACTGCCCTGAAACAGAGCCCGTCCGACCTGTCACGCTCCAGTATCGGTTTTACCGTAACCCCTTCACGCCAGTCACCTCGTCTGCTTGAACTCACTTTTACCACAGAGGTG
This sequence comes from Trabulsiella odontotermitis, assembly GCF_030053895.1. Taxonomy (NCBI): domain Bacteria; kingdom Pseudomonadati; phylum Pseudomonadota; class Gammaproteobacteria; order Enterobacterales; family Enterobacteriaceae; genus Trabulsiella; species Trabulsiella odontotermitis. Next base: position 3,366,318 of record NZ_CP125781.1, on the reverse strand, counting down.
ACACAGCAATTTTTGCAGGAGGTGGCACAGTGGCCGGTGCAGGCGCTGGAATACAAATCTTTCCTGCGTTTCCGGGTGGCGCAAATCCTTGATGATCTGTGTGGCAACCAGTTGCGTCCTCTGCTGTTTAAGGCATTGCTGTCGCGCAGCGAAGGGGCATTACTGGTAGCGGCACCGGGGCTGGACAATGTGGCGCAGGCTGATGAGATGGTCAAACTGGCGACTGCCGTGGCGCATCTGGTTGGTCGCTCCAATTTTGATGCGATGAGTGGGCAGTATTATGCCCGCTTCGTGGTGCAAAATGTCGATAATTCTGACAGTTATCTGCGGCAGCCGCATCGTGTGATGGAACTGCATAATGACGGAACCTATGTCGAAGAACCGACCGATTATGTGCTGATGATGAAAATCGACGAGCAGAACATGCAGGGCGGCAATTCGCTATTGCTGCACCTCGACGACTGGGAACATCTGGAGCGCTTCTTCACCCATCCGCTGGCGCGCCGCCCGATGCGCTGGGCCGCACCGCCAAGCAAGAATGTCAGCAAGGATATCTGGCACCCGGTGTTTGACGTTGACACGCAAGGGCGACCGGTGATGCGTTACATCGACCAGTTTGTGCAACCCAAAGATCTGCAGGAGGGGACCTGGCTGAGTGCGCTCTCGGATGCGCTGGAGACCAGTAAGCAAATCCTCTCCGTGCCGGTGCCGGTCGGCCAGTTCCTGCTCATTAACAATCTCTTCTGGTTGCACGGACGCGATCGTTTTACGCCACACCCGGATCTGCGCCGCGAACTGATGCGCCAACGCGGTTATTTCTGCGATCCCGTAATGCCGTAACCCCTCACTGGCGAAGGAATTCACTGGATGTATGATTTTGTGATTATCGGCGGCGGCATCATCGGGATGTCGACTGCCATGCAACTGGCGGGGGTCTATCCCGATGCCCGAATTGCGTTACTGGAAAAAGAGTCTGCCGCCGCGCAGCACCAGACCGGGCGCAACAGCGGGGTGATCCACGCCGGGGTGTATTACACGCCAGGTACTCTCAAAGCGCAGTTTTGCCTCGCCGGAAACCGGGCGACAAAAGCGTTTTGCGAGCAAAACGGCATCCGCGTCGAGACCTGCGGAAAAATACTGGTTGCCACCTCGCCGCTGGAAATGGCGCGTATGCGGGCGCTATGGGATCGCACCGCCGAAAACCAGCTGGAGCGCTACTGGCTGAGCGCAGAAGCACTGCGCGAGCGTGAGCCGAACATCCGTGGCCTGGGCGGCATTTTTGTTCCCTCCAGCGGGATCGTCAGTTATCGCGAGGTCACGGAAGCGATGGCGCAACGGTTTCGCGACAGCGGCGGCGAGATTATATATTGCGCAGAGGTCAGCGCGTTGAAAGAACATGCGACCGGCGTGGTGGTGAGAACGAAACAGGGGCAGGAGTTGGAAGCCTCGACGCTCATCACCTGCGCCGGACTAATGGCTGACAGGCTGGTCAGCATGCTCGGGCTCGATCCCGGCTTTATTATCTGCCCGTTCCGTGGGGAATATTTCCGCCTTGCTCCGCAGCACAATCAGATCGTCAACCATCTTATATACCCGATTCCCGACCCGGCGATGCCGTTCCTTGGCGTGCACCTGACGCGCATGATTGACGGCAGCGTGACGGTCGGCCCCAACGCGGTGCTGGCCTTTAAACGCGAAGGTTATCGCAAGCGCGATATTTCGCTGCAGGACACGCTGGAAATTCTGCGTTCGCCGGGGATCCGCCGCGTGCTGAACGGCAACCTGCGCGCCGGGTTACACGAAATGAAAAATTCGCTGTGTAAAAGCGGCTATCTGCGGCAGGTGCAAAAGTATTGCCCCAGCCTGCGTGCCGAAGATTTACAGCCCTGGCCTGCGGGCGTCAGGGCGCAGGCGGTGTCACCGGACGGGAAACTCATCGACGATTTTCTGTTCGTCACCACGCGACGCACGATTCATACCTGTAACGCCCCGTCTCCGGCCGCAACGTCGGCGATACCTATTGGCGCGCACATTGTCAGTAAAGTGCAGAGCCTGCTCGACAGCCAGCAAACCACATCGCCCGGGAGAAAAAACCATGGGACAAACCGCCTCGATCCCTTCAGTCCCGGTTGACGGTTACCGGCGGCTCAAGAACGATATTATTCGCGGTGTCTGGCAGCCGGAGGAGAAACTGCGGATGAGCCTGCTGACCGCACGTTACGCACTCGGCGTCGGGCCGCTGCGGGAGGCGCTGTCGCAACTGGTGGCCGAACGGCTGGTTACCGTGGTGAATCAGAAAGGCTACCGTGTCGCGCCAATGTCCGAGACGGAACTGCTTGATATCTTCGATGCGCGCGCCAACATGGAGGCAATGCTGGTGGGGCTGGCGATTGCGCGGGGCGGAGACGCGTGGGAAGCGGAAATTCTCGCCCGGGCGCACATGCTGAACAAACTCTCCGCCAGCAACGCCAGTGAAGGGATGCTGGAAGCGTGGGACCAACGGCATCAGGCGTTCCACACGGCTATTGTGGATGGCTGCGGTTCGCAGTATCTGTTGCAGATGCGTGAGAGGTTGTTTGACCTTGCGGCACGCTACCGGTTTATCTGGCTACGTGAAACGGTATTGTCGGTCGAAATGCTGGAAGACAAGCACGACCAGCATCAGGAACTGGTCGACGCGATACTGGCGCGGGACGCCAGCCTCGCCTGCGAACGGATGCGCCAGCACCTGCTGACGCCCATCCCCATCATCCAACAGGCGATGGCGCTGAAGCGTCAGCAGAGCGCGGTGTGATTCCGGTTAGCAAATAAGCAACAGTACAGCAGAAACGCCGGGTTGGGGGAAAAGCCATTGACTCAGCAGGCGTTGACCGTATAATTCCAGGCGTTTCACACCGCGAAGTTCCCGACTTCTCAGTGCGCCCTTAGCTCAGCTGGATAGAGCAACGGCCTTCTAAGCCGTAGGTCACAGGTTCGAATCCTGTAGGGCGTGCCATTTCCAGGTCAACGCAGTTATCCCCGTATCACGCGGTTTCAATTTGCCTGCAGAAAATCTCCCACGACTTGCATACAGCGTTGCCGCTCTTCTACATGGGGCATATGGCTTGAGTTCTCAAAAATGACCCACTTCGCGCCGCTGATTTTATCCATAAAAGGCTGTACGACTTCCGGGGTTGCCTCGTCGTAGCGCCCGGAAATAAGCAGGGTTGGCGCTGTAATTTGCCCGAGTCGGTCAACAATGCTCCAGTTTTTCAACGTGCCAATCACGTGAAATTCCGAGGGGCCGTTCATGGCCAGATACACACCAGGATTGGATTCCAGCGCCGCAAAGGTACGCATGACATCGTCTGGCCAGGGATCAAGGCGGCAAACGTGGCGCTGATAAAAAAACATGCTTGCCGCTTTGTATTCCTCGCTGTCGAGCGTTCCCGCTTTTTCATGTTTCAGCAATGTGGCCTGCACCTCTGCTGGCAGCTCAGCGCGGAGTCTGGCGGCGGCATCCATCCACAGTGCGATGGATGCCGGCGTGTCGGCGAGGATAAGCGCTTTCAAACCTGGCGGCTGCGTGACGGCATGTTCCGCCGCCAGCATTCCGCCCCAGGACTGACCGAGCAAGGCGTAGTCCTCATTAATACCCAGAACCAGGAGCGGTTAGTCAGCTCGGCAAGAAAAAGGGAAGGTTGCCAGAATGAGGGATCGACATCCGGCAGATGGGTGGAACGCCCGTTTCCCAGTTGATCATAATGGATAACGGCGCGTCCGGTTTCGGCAATATCTTTAAACGCATCAACATAATCATGAGTACAACCTGGGCCGCCGTGAGCTACCACCAGCGGCGTCTGCCCGTTATGCAGATCGCCGCAGATGCGAAACCAGGTCTGATAGCCCTGAAAGGGCGCAAAGCCTTCGCGAATGGTGTACATAGGACGTTTTCCTTTGAAGTGAACCTGCTCTCAGGGTAGAACGTCCCGGGCCGTGCTGAATACTAGTAAAAATGCTAGTTCTTAACTATCGAGCAGGCGGTAGTGTATAGCGCGGACGACAGCCTGTACGCGATTCGTCGCGCCGAGTTTTTTCGCCGCGGTGTTCAGATGCAGCGTGACCGTGGCGACCGAGCGATGCAGTTTACGGGCAATCTGTTTTGCCGTCAGCCCTTCGGCGGACCACGCCAGACACTCGCGCTCGCGGTTACTCAGCCGGATGTGGCAACAGGTACGCATTGAGGCGTCAAACAGCGGAAAAGCTGTCTCCTGAAAGTGATGTGCAAGAAACATCATCCGGGCGAGTGTATCGTTGATATCAGGGTGCAGATAATGACGGGTTAACATGCCTGTCAGGGTAACAAATTCGCCATTTGGAAGATGCAACGGCACGCAACTTTGCAAGGCGTAACGCTGCACCGGATCGGCCTGATAACAGCCACGTTCGCACCATAATTGATGCATATCGGCCGGTGCATTACGCATTTCCAGTAACGAAGGGGTAATCAGTTCTCCCTCAAGCGAACGTAGAACCGGCGAAGCGTGGTGAATCACGGCATCAAAATCCAATGATTGCGTCCGGGCAAACAGCCTGGCGAACGCTGCTTTAAGCCTGGTCGAATCCGTATTTCCAGGGCGCTTGATCTCAACTGGCATGCTTATCCCCTCACGTTGAACGGTGCCACGCCACGGGCATGGTTTGTACAAATCTTTATGTGACTCATACAGAACCATGCAATTTTGGTGCCGCTCAGGGTAACGACCCGGATCCTGTTGATAACCAGGGTTTGAGGGGGTTATTTAAATCCTGTAGGGGTCATAGTCGGTATAAGCGTTCTGCAAAGCAATATGATCGGCAATGTATTTTGCGTCATGCCATACACCATAAATAAAGGATGATGCGCGGTTGACCAGATTCGGCAGGCCGAGAAAATAAATTCCGCGTTCTGCTGAAATACCACGTTTATGAAACGGCAGGCCTTTTTCATCGAAGGCATCCACCTGCAGCCAGCTAAAATCAAACTTAAAGCCGGTCGCCCAGATAATTGTGGTAATGCCCGCCGCTGCAATATCTAAATGCGCCAGCGGATTACGCAGACATTCGGGATCCGGCAGTAGCTCCCACGCCTGCGGCTCTGGTGGCAGATCCAGACCGTTGCGTTCAATGTAGGCATCCGCATCGCGCAGCACGTCAAAATAGGCTTTGTCACCCGCATCGATATTCTCGGCCAGACCCTCGGCAAAGCTCAGCACACCGTTATCCCAGCTTCTGGTGATACCCACCAGCGTAATACCTATATGCGCCAGACGGCGGAAATCCACGGTTTTACCGCCTTCGTAACCGCTCACCGCAAAGGCCACATGCTCTTTCTTCGGCTTTATTTTAACTTCATCCCACAGTCCGAGCGCCCCGAGCCACCAGCAGTAATCACGGTTACGGTAAGCGCGTGGCGGACGATAATGTTCGCCGACCGACAGATACACGTCCCGGCCCGATTTACGTAGTTCTTCAGCAATTTGTGTACCAGACGCTCCCGCGCCCACCACCAGCACGCCGCCCGCGGGCAATTGCTGCGGATTTTTGTAGACGGAAGAGTGCATCTGATGCACCCCGGCGCTTTCGGGCACGATCCGGGGAAAAGACGGTTTCTGGAACGGGCCGGTGGCGGCCACCACATTGTCGGCCTCAAAATCACCAGCAGAGGTCACTACCCTGAAGCCGCTGCGTCCTGCCAGACGCGTAACCTGATGCACGTCAACGCCGGTACGCACTGGCGCATTCAGCATCTTCGCATAATCTTCGAAATACTGAGCCATCCGTTCTTTCGGTGGAAAGGCTTGCTGGGAAATATTATCAAATTTCAGCGACGGGAAACGGTCGTGCCAGGCGGGGCCGTTCGCCACCAGTGAATCCCAGCGTTCTGAGCGCCAGCGTTCAGCAATGCGGCTGCGCTCCAGCACGACGTGGGGCACCCCCATTTGCGCCAGATGTTCACTCATGGCAATACCCGCCTGACCGGCGCCGACAATCACGGTATTAATTTTCTCTGCTGACATGTTAAACCTCTAAATATAAGCGACCCTCGATATTTACATCGCTAAGCGTTATCGGGTGTCGTATTAATGATAATCAGGCGTTCACTATTAATTAATGTCTGGCTTCAACGTTTAATATTTTCCCCAGACCTAAAAACTTATTGGCGATAATTAACATCGCGGCGGTGACAGCAATATAAATGACTGACAGGGCTGCCAGTGTCGGGTCCGCAAATTCACGGACATAGTTGTACATCGCTACCGGTAAGGTCTGTGTTGTCTGCGTCGTAATAAACAGCGACGCGGTAAATTCATTAAAGGAGAGGATCGCCGCAAACAGCCAGCCGCCAAAGAGGCCTGGCAAAATCAGCGGCACGGTGATGGTCCACACCACGCGCAGTGGCGAAGCGCCGAGACTTGCCGCCGCCAGCTCAATGCGCTGTTCGAGGTTTTTTAGCGACACGTAAACACTGCGCAGCACAAACGGCAGTACCAGAACGATGTGGCAGAAAATCACCAGCGGATAACCGCGCCCCAGATTGAGTTGCGATACCAGCATCAACAGGCCCAGGCCAATCGTGAAGTGCGGGATGAACAGCGGCGACATCAGAACCCCTTCCAGCACCTGCTTGTACGGGAAGGAATAGCGCTCAATGGCAATCGCCAGCGTCGTCCCGATGATCACTGCCAGCGACGATGCCCATGCGGTAACAATCAGCCCGGAGTAAAAGCCGTGACGGAAATCATCGTAATTCACCGCACGCTCGAACCAGCGCAGCGACCAGCCTTTCGGCGGGAAGAACAACACGGCGGTGCTGCTGAACGAGGAGATAAACACCACGATGGTCGGCAGCATGACAAAGATCAGAATCGCGGCAACCAGCAGGCGGCCTGCCAGCGTTGTCAGTTTATCGTTCATCGAACGGGTCATATTAATGATCTCCCATTGCGTGCAGGAATCGTGTCATGCGTTTCAGCGCCATCAGCACCAGAATGGTCAGGACTAAACCGGCAATGCTCAGGGCCGCGGCGAACGGAAAGTTCATCGACGAAAAGCCCAGTTGATAAACCATGGTCGCCACGGTACTGACGCGTCCGCCGCCAATGAGTTGTGGGGTGGCGAAAGCGCTGAAGGTCCAGGCAAAAGCGGTGGTGAGACTGGCGATAATACCGGGGAGCGACAGTGGGATCGTCACGGTCAGCAAGGTGCGGATCGGGCCTGCGCCGAGGCTGGTGGCGGCTTTCTCGTAATCCGGGTTGATGTGTGACAACGCGGTCGCCAGCATCAACACCATGATCGGCATAGTGACATGCACCAGCGCCAACACCACGCCAGTTTGTGTAAACATAAACTGAATGGGGGTTGAGATGATGCCCAACGCCAGCAACAGACTATTCAGGAAGCCGCTGTTCCCCAGCACGATAATCCATGAATAGGTGCGCACGACTTCACCGAGAAACAGCGGCGTAATCGCGATAATCAAAATCGTGGATTTGATCCACGTCGTGCGGGTGCGCACCAGGGCATACGCCAGCGGATAACTCATCAACAGGCCGAAGACCGCGGTTTTGGCGCTCAGCATGACGGTGTTAATAAAAGCACCGGCATAGATGCTTTTAAGCAATCCGCTGAAGTTCGCCAGTGTAAATCCGCCCACGTCGAGCGAACCGGGAATATAAGCGCGCACACTGAACTGCATCACAGCGAACATGGCGAAAAAAAGCCCTGTTGCGGTCAGCGTGGCGGGAATAATGAACCACGGTAAAAATGTCGGTTTTCTCGTCATAGACGTGCTGCCTGCGTAATGTGGTACGGGTAGAAATGGGCGACCCGCGGGCCGCCCGGTCAATCAATGAGACATGATGTTTTCAGAGAACCACTGACGCCATTCTGCGGTCTTTTCGGCACGCAGTTGCGGATCAGTATTGATGGTGGCATTCCACTGTTCAGGCGTGGTCAGCATGCCCGGCAGTTTTGCCAGTTCGGGATCGATATGCGCGTTGGTGACCGTTGGGCTGCCGTGATAAATCTTCGCCACCTGCTCCTGAATCTCGGGCTTCAGGGCGATATTGATAAACTTATACGCGAGATCCGCACGTTTGGTGCCTTTGTTGATACCGACGGTATCGACGCCCAGAATCGCGCCTTCTTTCGGGATCGCCAGTTTGATGTTCACCCCTTCAGCAAGCATGTTGTAAGCGTTCATCGACAGCATTACCTGTACCGGCGTTTCCCCCGTGGAGATCAGTTGCTGGCTGTTGGCATCATCGGTATAGAAAGATTTGATATTCGGGATCAGTGCTTTCATCTTCGCCTGGCCCTGCTGCCAGTGCGCGGCATCGGTGCCGGAGAGTCTGGCGGAAACCGCGATGATATGGCTCGGATCCCAGTCTGGCAGCGCCAGCATGCCTTTCAGTTCGGGCTTCCACAGATCGTTCCAGCTCTCAAAGGTTTCGCCCTTTGGCACCAGATCCGGACGATAGCCGATGGTGTAAACGTAGCCCCATACGCCGAGGTGCCAGGGGCTGACTTTCGCCTGCTGCACCAGATTCGCGGCATTCGGGATTTTGCTCATATCGAGTTTTTCAAACAGGCCCGAGTTGGCGTACAGAAAACCCACGTGCGAGGTGGTAAAGGTCACGTCAGTTTCAGGCGTGCCGCCAGCCAGTTTGGCTTTGTTAAGACGATCAATGGTGCCACCCGTAACAAACTGGACTTCTACGCCGGTTTCTTTGGTGAACTCTTTTGCAATGGTCTCATCGATCAGATCTTTAAAACCGCCGCCCCAGGTGCTGACAATCAGCTTGTCGGCGGCCATTGCATTTCCTGCGCTTAACACCATCGTGGTCAACAACGTTAAGGCAAAAATCTTACGCGACATATTCTTATCCCCATATTGAAATGACTGGTGTAGCAATCTGAAACCCGGCGCGCCAAAGGGGTGCAAACGGTGTTCCCTGGTGTGAAATCGATAATGCCGCGGTGAGAGAATTCCGTAAAACAGCCTTTTCCTCGTCGTTGCATCAGGATTTCTGACGCAGGAGAGTCCTCATCAGGCCAGGCGATTATGCTGCAATTTGAAATCTGGCATGATAAGTGCAGGAGGATCTGCACTATTAGAATGACTGGCGCGACATGATCGCGCCGGCAATCTCAGGAGAACCTGCATGCTCAGTCGCATAACCCAGCGTCAGCTGGAATACTTTGTCGCGTCCGGAGAAGCCGGAAGCATTATTGGCGCATCAGAACGCATCCACGTTTCATCGCCGTCGATCTCTGCTGCCATCACCCATATCGAATCTGAACTTGGCGTACAGCTCTTTGTGCGTCATCACGCGCAGGGCGTGTCGCTGACCGCTATCGGTCATCAGGTTCTGAAAGAGGCGAAGCTTATTCTGGAACAGATGTTGAACCTTTATACGATCGCATCGGAATCGATGAACAACGTGCGCGGCCCGCTGCGCGTGGGCTGTCTGGATACGCTGGCTCCCATGCTGACGCCAGAACTGGTGTTCGGCTTTGGCCGCGCGTTTCCCGGCGTGCGCATTACGCTGGTGGAAGGCAACCATGAACAGTTGCTGAAACAACTGCGCTCAGCCGATATCGACATCGCCCTGACGTATGATTTAGTCCCGGCTAATGACATCGCCTTTACTTCGCTGGCGCAGTTGCCGCCGTATGTGATGGTGGGTGAACATCATCCGCTTGCCACGCAATCGGCGGTGACGATTCAGGAGCTGGCGACGATGCCGATGGTCTTACTGGATATGCCGTGGAGCCGTGAATATTTCCTTGGACTCTTTAGCGAAGCGGGCGTCACGCCGAATGTGGTGATGCGTTCCGGCAATATGGAAGTGGTGCGCGCGATGGTGGCAAACGGCGTGGGATTTGGTATCGCCAACGTGCGGCCAAAAGCGCATCTGTCTCAGGATGGCAAACGCCTGATCCGCGTGCGGCTGGCGGGGGTGAACAGGCCGATGCAACTCGGTTACGCGACCGTCGCCCATACGCAGCATTCAATGGTGGTGAACGCCTTTGCCGAGCGCTGTCGCATCTTTATTTCCGACCAGTATATTCCTGGCATGGCGGCACCGAGCTATTTTGACCCGCAGGTGGTGCGGGTGGCGTGAGCCTGTGCTAATAGCCGCGCGCCGGGAACACCTGATTCGTCACCGGTTCTCCGCGTGCGGCGCGGTGAATGTTTTCAGCGACCTGCCGGGCGGCGCTGGCAGGAATGGCGACGGAAGCCAGATGCGGCGTGATCAGCACGTTTTCCATCCGCCACAGCGGATCGTGCGGCGGCAGCGGTTCGCGGTCAAACACATCCAGCGTGGCGTGCGCAATCTGTCCTGAACGCAACGCTGCCGTCAGCGCCGCCTGATCGACAATCGCCCCGCGCGACACATTGATGAACGCTGCGCCAGGCGGGAGCTGCGCCAGCCGTTCGGCACTGAGCAAGCCCGTCGTGTCCGGGGTGAGGGGCAGCATGACCACCAGAATGTCGCTCTGGCTGAGAAAATCATTCAGCGATTCCAGACCGCTGCGACAGCGAATACCCGTAATCTCTTTTTGCGAACGCGACCAGCCGCGCACATCGAAACCCTGTCGCGCCAGTTCCCGCGCCGTATACGCACCTAACTCTCCCAACCCCAGCACACCGACACGGATGCCGGAGGGGTCGCGCGGATGCAGGTAATGCCAGCGCTGTTCACGCTGCGCACGCTCGAATGCCGGAATATCACGCGCGTAGCGCAGCACGGCAAACAGCACATAACCGGCCATCATGCGCGCCATATCAGGGTCAGACAGCCGAATAATCGGGATATCCGGCAGATCGTCGCGACCGACCAGCGAATCGACACCCGCGCCGAGATTCACCAGCAGTTTGAGATTGCGGTAGGGCGCAAAGAAACCGCGTGGTGGTTTCCATGCCAGCGCATAGTGCACGTCATCCGTTTTTTGCACCATTTCGGCGCGACAAATCGTCACGCCGGGCAAATACGGTGCAAGTAAGGCCGACCACTCGTCGAAGCTGTCGAACTCGCTGTAAAACACTAATGTACTCATGCGGCGTGCGTTCCCAGCAGGTTGACCACGGCATCAATCGCCAGCTCATAACCTGCCACACCCAGACCGGCAATCACACCAGTGGCGGCTTTCGACACCATGGAATGGTGACGGAACGGTTCACGCTTCCAGATGTTGCTCATATGCGCTTCAATAATCGGGCCATCAAACATCAATAACGCATCGAGGATCGGCACTGAACTGTAAGTCAGACCTGCGGCGTTGATAATCAGCCCGGCGGCATGCTGACGCGCTTCCTGGATCCAGTCGACCAGCACGCCTTCGTGGTTGCTCTGGCGGAAATGCAAAATAACACCGTGCGAGTCGGCGCGACGCTGGCAGCGCTCGCCGATGCTGGCAAAACTGTCGCTGCCGTAGGTGCCATTTTTATCCAGCCCGTACAAATTCGCGTTCGGCCCGTTGAGGAAATAGATTTGCTGTGACATGCGCACTCCTGATTAAACATGTGGACGCGTGGCCGCCATGGCCGGATGCGCATCAAAAACGGCGAACCAGGTGGCGGTAAGCGGGTGACGGTCACGCCAGTTGAGTCCGGCAAAACGGAAATCGAGATAACCGAGCGCACAACCAATGGCAATGAGCCCGATATCGTCGGGTTGATCGCTAAAACCGCTGACCTGAGCCTCAATGTCTGACAGGGCGGCGGCGACTTTTTTCAGTTGCGCGTCCGCCCAGTCCTGCCACTGCTTTTCGGGCGGGCGGGCGCTGAACTCATAGCGCGCCAGCAAGGCGGCATCAATGATCCCATCGCCAAGTGCCTGTCGTGCCAGACTGCGCCAGCGCGCGTCCCCGTTTGCCGGGAATAAATCGCCCTGCGCACGCGCGTTGAGATACTCGCAGATGACCCGGCTGTCATAGAGACACATCCCGTTTTCGGTACGCAGCGCCGGCACTTTAGCCAGTGGATTAAACGCCGCGATGCGTTCGTCGCGCACGATCGGATGCGCAGCAGAATCCAGCCGTTCCAGCGCATCAACCAGACCCAGTACGATCGCGCAGACTATCACTTTGCGGACGTACGCCGAGGTGCTGGCATAAAAGAGTTGCATCATGACGCCACCTGCAGCAGCACTTTGCCGATGTTGGCGTTGGCTTCCAGAATGCGATGCGCATCGGCGGCCTGCGCTAACGGTAACGTCTGATGAAGGGTGGGGGCGATTTTTCCGGCGGCGATCAGCGGCAACAGATGTTTGCTGATGCATTGCGCCAGACGCATTTTCTCCGTTGCGCTTTTCGGGCGCAGCGTGGATGACGTCAGGCTCAGGCCTTTACGCATCACCAGTTGCAGATCGAGTTCAATTTTCGCGCCCTGCATAAAAGAAAGGCTGACATGACGACCGCCTGGCGCTAATACGCTCAGGTTGCGCGCCACGTAATCGCCACCGACGTTATCCAGTACCACATCCACACCGCGTCCCTGGGTTTCATCAAGAATGACCGCGACAAAATCTTCGCTGTGGCGATTGATAGCACGCCAGACACCGAGCTGTCGCAGCGCCGCAATTTTTTCAGCACCGCCTGCCGTCGCCATCACCCGCGCCCCGCAGGCCTGTGCGCACTGAATGGCAAATGTGCCCACGCCGCTGGCCGCACCGTGGATCAGCACGGTTTCGCCCGGTTGCAAACGCCCCAGTTCAAACAGGTTATGCCACACGGTAAAGGCCGCTTCCGGCACACCCGCCGCCTGCGAAAGCGGCAGGTTTTCCGGTACGGCTAAACAAAGTTCGGCACGTGCCACACAGTAATCTGCATAACCGCCGCCGTTGAGCAGCGCCATCACCGGCGTGCCAACCGCGGGAAATGCAACCCCTGCGCCCAGCGCGACCACGGTGCCGGAGACTTCCAGCCCCAGCACATCAGTGACGCCCGGCGGCAACGGCATGCCGGAGCGCTGCAGGATATCGGGACGATTCACGCCCGCACTGGCGACGCGAATCAGCACTTCCCCGGTTTCAGGTTTCGGTACTTTGCGTTGCACGAGTTCTAACACCCCGGGGCCGCCAGGCTGGCGTGCTATGACCGCGTTCATTATTTCAGGCATCATCAGCGCTTATTCCCCTGTCGCCGTGCTAAACGCGCACACGCCTTCGTCATCAACGTTCACACCGACCAGGCTGCCGACGGGCCAGCGCGTCAGCGCATTCAACCCGGACTGGCGCGCAAACAGCGTGGCATTGCCCAGTGCGGGCGCATCAAGGTGCACATCGACATGATCGCCCTGAAATACATGCGCGATCACCGTGGCGCTGAACAGCGAAAGCGGGCCCAGCGGCGCCAGTTGAACGTTTTCCGGACGGACGTAGACATCAAGGCGTTCGCCAATCGTGGCCTGTACACGCTCCGCGGGCAGACGCAGCACATTGCCGCCCAACGCCAGCATCGCCTCGCCGTCGCGACCCGCGTAGCGCCCCGGCAGAATGTTTACATCACCGACAAAGCCCGCGACAAACGGATCTTTCGGACGACGATAAATCTCGTCCGGCGTACCAATCTGGCGTACATGCCCTGCCGACATCACTACCACGCGATCGCTCATACTCAGCGCTTCACCCTGATCATGCGTCACAAACACGGTGGTGACGCCCAGTTTGCGCTGAATCGCTTTTAACTCAACCTGCATTGAGAGGCGCAGGTTTTTATCCAGTGCGGAGAAAGGCTCATCGAGCAGCAGCACTTTGGGGCGGATCACCAGAGCTCGCGCCAGCGCCACACGCTGCTGCTGACCGCCAGAAAGTTCGCGTGGCTTGCGATGGCCATAACCGGCAAGTTTCACCAGTTCCAGCGCCTGGGCAACGCGTTCGGCGATCTCGGCTTTTGGCACGCCGCGCATACGCAGGCCGTAGCCCACGTTCTTCTCGACCGTCATATGCGGGAACAGCGCATAGTTCTGAAACACAATGCCGATTTCACGCTGGTATGGCGGGATATCCGTCACCAGATCACCATCGATAAAGATCTCGCCGCCATCCGCTTCGGCGAAACCCGCCATCAGATTCAGCAGCGTGGTCTTGCCGCAGCCTGACGGGCCGAGCAGGGTAATAAATTCGCCTTCCTCGATCATCAGGGAAACTTTGTGTAAAGCGGTGGCGTCGCCAAAGCGTTTCAGTACGCCATCAAGCCGGACGGCAACGTTAGCGTTGTTCGCGACAGGATGCAGTGTTTTAGGCTGCGGGAAGAGGGTGACTTCTGCACTTACCATGGGATCTCCGGAAACGGGCTGTCAAATGCGTGTCACCAGCATACGGCTTAAGCGCGCATCACGCGGTTAGTGCTTCCTGAAGCTGGCGTTTGGAAAAGTTAAAGCAGAGAGGAAAGGGCGGGCCGGCGCTCGCCCCGGGGTTTCATGCTGGCTGGCACATCCATGCGGCAAGGCGGCGCAGCAGGGCATCGCAGGCATCCAACTGCTCGACAGTGATGAACTCATCGGGTTTATGGCCCTGCGCGATACTGCCCGGTCCGCATACCACGCTGGGGATACCGATCTGACTGAACAATCCCCCTTCAGTCCCGAATGCGACGGTGCTGAACGCGTCCGAACCGGTGAGATGGGCAAGCAATCGCGCGGCGGCGCTTTGTTCCGCAGTGTACAAACCGGGGTAACTGCTGATGGGATAAAAACGGATCGCGGTGTCGCGATTCACGGCGTGCATTTGCGGCAGCAGCTCGTGCCGGGCGTAACGCTCCAGATCCCGAACCACTTCCTGCGCGTCATCCTGCAGCAGGGTGCGCACTTCGAAATCAAACGCACATTCGGCAGGCACGATATTCAGTGCCCGACCGCCCTGAATCACGCCGGTCTGCACGGTGGTAAATGGCGGGTCAAAACGTGCATCGTGATACTGTGGCGCGGCCAGTCGCTGGCCTGTCACTGTAAGATGATGGATAAGCTTGGCAGCATATTCGATGGCATTAACACCCTGCGGTGCCCAGGCCGAATGGCAGGCCGCACCCTGAACTTCACACCGAACGCCGATCTTGCCTTTGTGGCCAAGCACAGGCTGCAATTCGGTGGGTTCGCCAATGATGCAGATATCGGGTTTTTCCGGGCGAGCGGAGAGCACGTCCAGCAAGGTGCGCACGCCAAGACAACCCACTTCTTCATCATAAGAAATCGCCAGATGCAGCGGTTGTGCCAGTGGCTGCGCAAGAAAATGCGGCACCGCCGCCAGCATGCAGGCGATAAAACCTTTCATGTCCGCGGTGCCACGACCGTAGAGTTTGCCCTCACGCTCAGTCAGCGCAAAAGGGGGGACGCTCCAGTTCTGCCCGTCAACCGGTACCACATCGCTGTGACCGGAAAGCATCACGCCGCCGCTACCCGCCGGGCCAAGCCGCGCATAAAGATTGGCCTTGCTGCGTTCGGCGTTATAAACCCGTTCGCAGCTGACGCCGAGTTCCGTTAAGTAGCGGCTGACAAAATCGATCAGCGCCAGGTTAGATTCGCGGCTGGTGGTGTCAAAGGCCACCAGTTGTTCCAGCAGTTTGCGGCTGGTCATTATCAGCTCTCCTTGCGGTTATTCGTCGCCCGGGACGCCGTAACCCGGCGCACTGCGGGGATCGAGTGCCCGGGTGATATAGTCCTGCATCTGCGGTTTATAGGCTTGCCAGAGTTTGCTGAGTTCATCAGCTGGATCGGCATCGGTCCAGTCGACGCGTAAATCAACGATCGGCCAGACGGGAGAATCCACAATCGACAGGGCTGCCGAATGCACCGGGCCCGCTTCCCCTCCAGCTTTCAGTCCTGCCTGCAGTGCGGCAATGAGCCTGTCAGCAAGATGCCCTGACTGTTGTTCGAAGGCATTTACCATCGCAACAATAACCTCCTGATTCGCGAGCATATTCCCCGCCGCCACGCAATTTTCACCGCTCAGGGCGTGGTTGATGCCCAGCGTTTTTTCGCCGCTGTAAAACGCGCTTTTTCCGTCGGTTGTGAGAACGGTGACCTGCCGGTACATGTGATAGTCATCCGTGCCGAGCCCAGCCTTCAGCGCGGCTTCAATGGCGTCGCCCTGCTGTAACCGATCAAGAATGCGCGGTCCCAGCGCCGGTAATGTGATGTTCTGGGTAGATACCGCACCCACGTTGCTGCGCAACCAGGGGCAGCGCGCGCCCACCGCGATGCTGGAAGAGCTGATAGCAATACCCATCTGGCCGGTCTGCGCGCAGCGCCCGACAATCGATAACGTCATGATTTTATACTCCTGTTTACGATTGCCAGTCGTCCGGGATCACAGCGATAACATCAATTTCCATCAGCCACTGCGGCTGACCAAGCCCGGAAATCACCAGCCCGGTTGAGATCGGATATACGCCTTTCAGCCATTTGCCAACAACCTGATAAACCGGCTCGCGATAGCGGGGGTCGATGATATAGGTGGTCGTTTTAACGATATGAGACAGATCGCTGCCTGCCTCTTCGAGCAGTTGTTTGACGTTCTTCATTGCCTGTTCGGCTTGCGCCGCCGGATCGCCAAGCCCTACCAGATTGCCTTCGAAGTCAGTCCCAATCTGACCACGAACATAAACGGTGTTGCCGGCACGAACGGCCTGACAAAGATCGTTATCCAGTGACTGATTCGGGTATGTTTCTTTCGTATTGAATTTGCGAATGCGGGTATGTGTGCTCATGTTTGCCTGCCTGTTAAAGGAACCTTCCTGCAAGGTATACCTTTTCCATGGGTAACACACAAAACAACATAATCCGAGGCGCTAGTTTAGAAAATGTGAACCCTCAGCATAACGCTGACGGTTTTCCCCTCGGGTGGGAAATTATTTATTTGTCCCGATTTCTCCCCTGTGCTCAAGTATATCTATGACAGAAACAGACTCCATTTCCTCCGTCTACGGTAGGACGGAACGGAAAAATTAACTGCATAGCGAGATAACCAATGGATAAAAGCGAACAGATCAATAGCGTGGCAATGAATATTATCATGGAGGCCGGGGATGCCCGGGCATTAATCACGGATGCATTATTAGCCATCGAACAAAACCATTTCACTGAGGCAGGTGAAAAGATTAGTCAGGCACAAAAGAAAATAACCATTGCCCACAGTAATCAGACGGATATTGTTCAGAGCGAAATTCACGGCGACGTTTTCCCCCCCTCATTATTATTTAATCATGCTCAGGATACGCTAATGACAATTAACAGTGAGCTGCTGATGAGCCGCCACCTGTTAAAAATCTTCCATATGCTGGATAAACGTTTAAGCAATCTCGAACAGCAGAATTAATAGTGGTGCAGCCCTACGTTCCTTATCAAAAACTCAGGATCTTTCAATGGAACAATTTCAATACACTATCCGTGACGACCTCGGTATTCATGCCCGCCCGGCAGGATTGCTGGTTCGTTTAGCCATGAGCTATCGCTCTGAGCTGCAAATTGCCAGAAACGACAAACAGGCCAGCCTGAAAAAGATCTTCACCGTCATGGGGATGAATGTGAAATGCGGCGATACGGTGACCATTTGCGCCAGCGGAGATGATGAGCAGCAGGCCATCGCTGCGCTGCATGACTTTTTCCGTCAGCACCTTTAACGTTAGCGAGGAAAAATTATGCAAATAGTCGAAGGCACCATTGCCTCCCCGGGTATCGCCCTGGGGCATATCGGGATCTGGCATCCGGCCATATGGAATATTGACCCACAACGCATCGTTGATTCCGCGCAGGAGTTGCAACGGTTTGAACAGGCCTGTGACGTCGCATTATCGCAGTTGCAGGCGCTGGAAGACAGCATACGGGACGATACGGGAGAAGAAACCGCCCAACTGTTCTCCGCTCATCAGTTGATGCTGCAGGACGATGATTTTCAACAGGAAATTCGTGATGCAATCAGCCGCGAGCATGCCAGTGCGGCCTGGGCAGTCAAACAGACGAGCGAACTGTTCGCCGCTCAGATGGCGGCGATGGAAGATACCTATTTTCAGGCCCGGGCAGTAGACATCCGGGATGTGGCCGGAAGACTCATTACGCTTCTCTGCGGGCATCCACGCGCGGCGCAACCCGCATACGCAAGCAACACCATTCTGTTGGCTGAAGAGATAACGCCCAGCGAAACCGTACAGCTCGACAGGCAACGCATCGTCGCCATCGTGACCCGTCAGGGCTCGAGCATTTCTCATAGCGCGATCCTGGCGAGAGCGATGGGTATTCCGGCGATTATGGGCCTGAATATCCCTGCTTTGCCAGATGAGTGGGAAGGGCTGGAAGCGCTCGTCGATAGCGCAACCGGGCATCTTTATTTGTCGCCAGACAGCGAAACGCGTCAGCGTTATCACGATAAGTAAATTCAATAACACCAGGGGAAATAAATCGCTATTTTTGCTGTGATGATGATCACTTAATTTTTTCCGATT
The DNA here is from genome assembly GCF_030053895.1 of Trabulsiella odontotermitis. NCBI lineage: Bacteria > Pseudomonadati > Pseudomonadota > Gammaproteobacteria > Enterobacterales > Enterobacteriaceae > Trabulsiella > Trabulsiella odontotermitis. The sequence goes on along the minus strand of NZ_CP125781.1, from coordinate 3,347,853 downwards.
CATCGCATCAGTAAAGATTTTCACTTCGGTGGTGAAACGGTGTATTTGCGATTCAATGGCAGGGACAGCAATATAAAATCACCCTACAAACACACATTAATATAAAGGTCCACATGTAAATGAAAAAGCTAAATATCTTGTTGATCTGCGGCTCCGGGGCATCCAGTGGATTTCTTGCAGCCAATATACGTAAAGAAGCGGCGAAACGTGGGCTTGATTGTAACATCGTTGCCCGCAGCGAAGCTGAAGTGGAAAGCTACCTCCAGGAAATAGATTGTCTGATGGTCGGGCCCCACCTGAAATATTTGATTCCAGAACTGGAAGAAAAAGTGGAAGCGATGAACATCAAAGTTATCCTGATGGAAAAATCCTATTACTCGCTCCTTGATGGAGCCCAGGCGCTGGATCATCTTCTGGCTGAATTAAATAAGAATTAAGCGGAGCTGGCCATCATGCAGAAATTTATTGACTGGATGGAGGTGCATTTCGCACCGCCAATGAACAGAATCAACCGCAACGTTTGGGTACTGACGCTGAAAGATTCGATCATGCAGGTGTTGCCGATGATCCTGGTTGGCTCACTGGTCACGGTATTATCGATCCTGAAAAATTTTCTTCCGTGGTTCCCTAATCTTTCGACACTTTCCAGCTATACCATGGGGTTAATTTCGATATTTATCGCTTTTTTGATTCCATTTAATTATATGGAAAAAAAGAAAATCAATAAAATGCGTCTGATTGCTGGGATGTCCGGTATCGCTTTATTCATGATTATCGTGAAATTACAGGAAGTCCCTGTTCTGCAATTTAAGTATTTTGGCGCGGGTGGGATGTTTGTCGCCATTATCGCCGGGATCTATGTTGCCTTTATTATGGGTATCGCCGGTAAATATTCCTTTTTTAAACAGGACAGCGCTATTCCGGATTTTGTCCGGGTCTGGTTTGACGCCATCATCCCTATCCTGGTCGTGACCGCTACTGGCTGGCTTGCCGTCTATATTTTCAAGCTGGATCTCTACCAGATCCTGATTAACATTTTCATGCCGATCACCAGTTTCGCTCAGACGTTACCCGGCTTTCTGCTCATCACTTTCCTTGGCGTATTTCTTTACTCGATGGGGATCAGTGGATGGGTACTTTTCCCCATCACCAAGCCGATTTTCCTCGCGGGTATTACTGCAAATATGGCGGCGGTTGCCGCGGGTGGTGTGGCGAAAAATATCGTCACCGCAGAAGTACTTTATTCCGGGTGGGTGGCGATTGGTGGTATTGGCGCCACACTGCCGCTGGTCATTATGCTGGTGAGATCCAAATCCCGCCGGCTGAAAGCGCTGGGCTCGGCATCGTTGGTACCTGGCATTTTTAATATTAATGAACCGGTTATTTTTGGCGCTGTGGCATGGAACCCCATCTTAATGGTACCGCTGTGGTTGCAGGGCATTATTTTACCGTTAATCACGTATGTGGTGCTGAGCATGGGCGTGGTCAATATTCCTGCCGCCGTATTCGACATGTGGTATTGCCCGTTCCCGATTTCGACCTGGATTGTATCGCAGGATCTGAATGGCCTGATTCTGCTGGCCGTTGTCGCCACGGTCAGCACGCTCATCTGGTATCCCTTTTTCAAAATGTATGAAAGGCAGCAGGTTGCTGCAGAATCTGCCACTGCCTGAATGTATCCCCTACACGTGGCCTGCGGGCCACGAAATGAAAGGAGTAATCTATTTTGACTCATAAACGTATTCCTGACGGCTTCCCCGATACATTTTTATGGGGTGGCGCCGTTGCTGCTAACCAGTGTGAAGGCGCCTGGCAAGAAGATGGCAAAGGCTGGTGTGTCGCGGATATTAATCTTTTCCGTAACGATATTGCGCTGGATAAAAAATACAATGAAGAGATTACCACTCAGGATATTCTGTCAGCCATGCAGGACACGCAAGGCATCTATCCTAAGCGCAATGCCATTGATTTTTACCATACCTACAAAGAAGATTTGAAATTATTAGCCGAGACCGGCATGAACGCGTTTCGTACTTCCATCAACTGGTCCCGTATCTACCCGAACGGTGACGAGAGGGAGCCGAATGAAGCCGGACTGCGCTTTTATGACAATCTGATTGATGAAATTATCGCTAATGGCATGGAGCCGGTGATCACGCTCTCCCATTATGAAATGCCACTACATCTGACCACCGCGTATAGCGGCTGGTATTCACGTGAGCTGGTCGATTTCTTCGTTCGTTATTGTGAGACGGTATTCACCCGCTATCAGCACAAGGTGAAGTACTGGATTATCGTCAATCAAATCAACCTGATTATTCATGAATCGTTTAACCACCTGGGTATTGCAGAAGATAAAGTCGGCAATCTGGCCGAAGCGAAATATCAGGGTGTGCATAATGAGATGGTCGCCTGCGCGAAAGCCACAGCGATTGCGCGGCGCATTAATCCGCAATTCCGTATTGGCATGATGTTCGCCGATGGCATTAGCTATCCTGCCACCTGTAAACCTGATGATGTGCTGGCGACCGTGCGCCGCAACCAGATGGAATATTTTTATGGCGATGTTCTGCTGCGCGGGCGCTACCCGGGCTATGCGTTCCGCTATTTCGCCGAGCATGATATCCAATTGCAGTTTTACCCGGGCGATGAGGAAGCATTACTTAATACCGCTGATTTTATGGCTATTTCTTACTATTACACCCGGATCAGCGATGCCGAAAGCGTGTTAAAACACAAAACCTCGTATGCCAACCCACACATCAAGGCAAGTGACTGGGGATGGGGTATTGATCCTGTTGGCTTACGCACCAAGCTGAATTTGTACTGGGATCGCTATCAGGTTCCGATCATGATCGCGGAAAATGGCATTGGCGCGTTCGACAAAAAAGAGGCAAACGGAGAGGTTCAGGACGATTACCGCATCGATTATATGCGTTCGCATCTGGCGCAGGTGAAGGAAGCGGTTCGCGATGGCGTCGACGTCATCGGTTACTTCCCGTGGGGGCCTATCGATATCGTCAGTTGTTCGTCGTCTGAAATGAGCAAACGTTATGGGTTTATTTACGTGGATCTCGACGACTATGGACAGGGAAGCGGGGCGCGCAGCCGTAAGAAAAGTTATGGCTGGTATCAGCGGGTCATCGCCAGTCATGGGGAAGAACTCTGATCGTGGCTGACAAAACCGCCCTGCTGGCGATGGCCAGCGGGATCTGCTGGGGGACTTCGGGACTGGTGATGCGCTATCTCGGCGCGTATGGCTTCGATGCGGCAGAAATCGGTGCTTTACGCCTGCTGGTTGCAGCAGGCGTAATGAGCGCGATTGCGCTTCGTCGCCCGACCGGTATGCGCATCAGCCTGCAGCAGTTACCTTGGCTGGTGGCGATGGGGGCAGGTTGCCTGTTCCTTTTCTCGCTGTGCTATGTGTTGTCAGTGCAGGAGGTCTCCCTGTCGCTGACGGCTGTACTTATCTATACGTCTCCGGCGATCGTTATGTTGCTGTCGGTGGTGATGTTCAATGAACCGCTAACGCGACATAAGCTCCTCGCGCTGGCGCTTACGTTTTGCGGCTGCAGTCTGGCCGCAGGCTTGTTTCCCGCCACGTTGCACTACTCCTGGCGGGGGATTGGTTTTGCCTTGCTTGCTGCATTACTGTATGCGTTGTATGCCGTACTGGCAAAGATACAGACGCAACGCTGCGATGCCTTAACGGTTACCGCCTGGAGTTTGTTGTTTGGTGCCGCCGCCGCGGTAATGGCAGTGAATATTCCTCATGGCCTGAGCGTGTTACGCGCCGGGCCCGGCGCGCTGTTGTGGGTGGTGGTTATAGGTATCCTGAATACGGCTTTGCCTTATCTGCTTTATACGCGGGCAGTGAGTCTGGGTGACGCAAGCAAAGCGGCAATGATGGCCTCGGTCGAGCCGGTAGTAGCGACGCTGTTGGGAATGGCCGTTTTTCATGAGACGCCAGGCGTGTGGGCCTGCCTGGGTATCCTGCTCGTCATCAGCGGGTTACTGGTGATGAACCGTCCGGGCGCTGCGCAAAAACGCGTACCGCTGGTTTCGGGTTGCATCAGGCCAGGCCAGAAGAAGGAGTAATAATGCAAAACAAGCATATGAAACTGTTGCGACTGTTTCTCGACAGCACCGACGCGTTGACTGCTCAGGTGCTGGCGATGAATATGGCCGTCAGCGATCGTAGCGTGAAGAACTACATTGCCGAGATCAACACCAGCGAGCCCGGGCTTATTCAGTCTTCACATCGCGGCTACGTGGTGGATAAAGCGCGCGCCATGTCAGTGCTCTCCAGCCAGGTGCATAAAATGCCCCAGACGCCGGAAGAGCGGGTCCATTACCTATTGACTCAGTTACTCAACAGCCGCCAACCCACGAGCCAGCTCCCCGATCTGTATGGCCTTAGCGATATTCTGTGCGTCAGCTATGAAACCGTTAAGAAAGATTTATTGTTGGTGCGGAAAAAACTAAAGGATTTCAATCTTTACCTCACCGTCACTAATGATTGCCTGGATATCGAAGGGCTGGAGCGCGATAAGCGACGCATGTTTTCCAGCCTGCTGTATGCGGAATTCAGCGCGAATATACTCAGTCTCGCAGAAATCGGCCGGATATTTCCGCAATATGATATCGACCACCTCGTTTCCATTCTGGTGGAGTCCTGCAAAGCCTGGCACTATTTTATTAACGAATATGCGTTGTTGAGCCTGGTACTGGATGTAGTCATCAGTATCGACAGGATCCGCAACGATCATACTTACCATAAAAACGGGGCTACGCACGACGCTTCCGGCGTTCGAAAATATGACGAACATGAAACGACGCTCGCCCGCAAAGTCATTCATGATATTGAGCGACATTTCGATGTGATCTATAACGAGCTCGAAGCCGAAGCGTTAACCGTAGTGCTGCTGAGCAGCCTGATCAGAGTTGATATGGATGAAATCCATGCCGGAAATATTGAAGAACTGGCGGGTAAAAAATGCATGGAGCTGGTCGGGGTTTTACGTAAAGAAATGCAGCGTTATGATTTTATTGATGGCGACAGCAAACAGTTTCTGATTCGCTTCACTATCCATATTAAGAATCTGTTAGTGCGTTTACAGCACGGGCACGTTACTCGTAATCCGCTGACTGAACATATCAAAACGTCCTGCCCGTTAATTTTTGAATGTGCGGTGGCTATTTCCGAAAAGATCCGGCAGTCCACCGGCTTTACGGTGGATGAGCATGAAATCGCCTATATCGCACTGCATATCGGCAGCATCCTGGGGAATCAGATTGCCGAGCAGAATAAAGTGAGTTGTGTGCTCCTCGTGCCACACTATCATAACCATACCAACCGGCTCATCTCGCAAATCGATAGTCTGTTCGGCCAGCAACTTATCATCAGGGCCATCGTTACCTCTTACGAGGAGTTTATAAACCTGTCGACCCCAGATTTCCTTATTTCCACATTACGGATCCCACAAACCATGATGGAATGGGTGTATATCAATCCGTTCCTGACCGACCGCGATGTCTCCGCGTTGCAATATAAAATGGAACGGGTAAGGCAGAAAAAGAAACGAGCCCGGTTGCTGGAGAACTTGCAGTTAATCTCCAATGAAGATTTGTTCTTCTTTAATCCGCAACTGGCGGATGAAAACGAGGCTATCCCTTTCATGGCTGAGGCACTGCACCGTCACGGCTATGTGGACGCCGCTTTTGTCGGGGATGTCTTCGAGCGCGAACGCAGTTATTCCACCACCTTTGGCAATATTGCCGTCCCACACTCGATGAAAATGAATGCGAAGAAAACCGGGTTGTGCGTCGTCATCAGCGAAAAAACATTCCCCTGGGGGAATAATATGGTCAATGTGGTGCTGCTGTTTTCCATTAATCAGGCCGAACGGGCACTGTTTTACGACATTTTTGATAACCTGATCGTTTTATTGCTTGAGCCACCCAACCTAAAAAAAGCCAGCGAATGCCGGACCTGGCAGGATTTTGTCTCTACCATTATCGAATGCTTTTAGGTCTGTGTTCTGATGGTGAGAGGGGATCGGCTCCTGGTGGGTGTGGTGTCTATGCTTCCGAGGAGTATGAAAGGAATGAGCGAGGAGCTGATCTCCATCGCGGGAGTAAAGTGCTATCAGTTGAAGAGTTGAAAAATATGATGATAGGCAATAAAAAACATGCGTAAGTCACCATGTGCTGATTCCAAAACTGATAGCTGCATTTGCCAGGCCGACGACTTCATCCTGAACGGGTCGCTGCAAAAAACACGACGCACTAGGTTGATGGCTGGCGTAATGGCTGCGTTTCAGGGCAGACGATACTGCGACGCCATGCGCCGGGGGCCTGGCCATACTGACGCTTGAAGCTGCGGTTGAAGGACTGCTGGGAGTCAAAGCCCAATGCGATCGCCACGTTCAAAATCGGTTCGTCGCTGTGGGTTAAGCACTCAACCGATTTTTGCAGCTTTTGCGTACGAATATACTCGGCGAGAGGATAACCCGTATGTTCTTTGAATATCCGCTGGAGGTGCCATTTCGAATAGCCGGCTCGCCTGGAAACAGTGTCAATGTCCAGACGGCTTTCAAGGTTGTTGTCGATCCAGTCGAGTAAATCGTGAATAAATGCACCCGTGTTCATCTCGTTTCCCCCCACGCAGGGTATTAAAAGCATCTTTGTCTGTTGCATTTAAAGGTGGCCCGTTTTTGCATTAATTGCAAGTTTTATTGTTGCATTTAAGTCCTTGCCGGTAATGCGTCTAATGCCTCTGCCTGAAATAGCACATAAAGTGTATTAATTATTCTTGCACTTAATTTAGCGCCTTCCTACAATCGCCGCGATAGTGTATTCGAAATTGTTACAGTTTTGTGGCGATGAACGGCACAAATGGCCTGAAGCCAGCCCGGACAAAGGAAGTGGCGCGGCGTCTCCCGCAGCGTCTTGCCCGGCGGCTACAATTACCGGAATAAAAATAATGAGCCTGCAAAAACCTTGGGTTAACTTTCCTCTGCATGTACTGGGAGCGATGTTACTCTCCGTACTGCTCGTCGGGTGCGATGACGGTGTCGCGCAAAACGCCGCGCCACAAGCCCCCGCCGTCAGCGCCGCTGATGTGGTCGTGAAATCCATTAGTCAGTGGGACAGCTTTAACGGTCGGATTGAAGCGGTGGAAAGTGTTCAGCTCCGCCCCCGCGTCTCCGGCTACATTGATAAAGTGAATTACACCGACGGTCAGGAAGTGAAAAAGGGCGAGGTGCTGTTCACTATTGATGACAGAACCTACCGCGCCGCACTGGAACAGGCGCAGGCAACGTTGGCGAGAGCCAAAACACAGGCCAGCCTGGCGCGAAGTGAGGCTAACCGTACCGATAAATTAATCCACACCAACGTGGTATCCCGTGAAGAATGGGAGCAGCGCCGTTCGGCCGCCACCCAGGCACAGGCTGACATTCGCGCAGCGCAGGCGGCGGTTGACGCCGCGCAACTTAACCTGGATTTCACCAAAGTGACCGCGCCTATCGATGGTCGTGCCAGCCGTGCGTTGATCACCAGCGGTAATCTGGTTACCGCGGGTGACAGCGCCAGCGTGCTCACCACGGTGATATCGCAGAAGACGGTTTACGTCTACTTTGACGTGGATGAGTCGACCTACCTTCACTATCAAAATCTCGCCCGCAGCGGGCAGGGGGCGTCCAGTAATCACCTGGCGCTACCGGTTGAGATTGGCCTGGTTGGCGAAGATGGCTACCCCCATCAGGGCAAAGTGGATTTTCTTGATAATCAGTTAACGCCGAGTACCGGTACGATCCGTATGCGCGCGCTGCTGGATAACGCACAGCGTCAGTTCACGCCGGGACTCTTTGCCCGCGTACGTCTGCCGGGCAGCGCTGAATTCAAAGCCACGCTTATCGACGACAAAGCCGTGCTGACCGATCAGGATCGCAAATATGTTTATGTCGTTGATAAAGAGGGTAAAGCACAGCGTCGCGATATTACGCCGGGGCGTCTGGCTGCCGGTTTACGCATCGTTCAGCAGGGGTTGAACCCTGGCGACAGAGTCATCGTCGATGGTTTACAAAAAGTGTTTATGCCGGGCATGCCGGTTAACGCGAAAACCGTTGCCATGACCGTCAGCACCGCCCCCAACTGATCCCTTACCTGAGAATCCGACACATGGACTTTTCCCGCTTTTTTATCGACAGGCCGATTTTCGCTGCGGTGCTGTCGATACTCATTTTTACCACAGGATTAATCGCCATCCCACTGTTGCCGGTCAGCGAATATCCTGACGTCGTACCGCCAAGCGTGCAGGTGCGCGCGGAGTATCCAGGTGCTAACCCGAAAGTGATTGCAGAGACCGTGGCGACGCCGCTGGAAGAAGCGATCAACGGCGTTGAAAACATGATGTACATGAAATCCGTCGCAGGCTCTGATGGCGTACTGGTGACCACCGTCACTTTCCGTCCGGGTACAGATCCCGATCAGGCGCAGGTTCAGGTACAAAACCGGGTATCACAGGCTGAAGCGCGTCTGCCGGAAGATGTGCGGCGTCTGGGCATCACCACCCAGAAGCAATCGCCGACGCTCACGCTGGTAGTGCATCTGTTCTCGCCTGGCGGTAAATACGATTCATTGTATATGCGTAACTACGCCACGCTAAAAGTGAAGGATGAACTGGCGCGTCTGCCCGGCGTCGGCCAGATTCAGATTTTTGGCTCGGGTGAATACGCTATGCGTATCTGGCTGGATCCCAATAAGGTGGCGGCGCGCGGGTTAACTGCTTCGGATGTGGTGACGGCGATGCAGGAGCAAAACGTACAGGTTTCCGCCGGGCAACTTGGCGCCGAGCCGCTGCCGAAAGAGAGCGATTTCCTGATCTCCATTAACGCCCAGGGGCGTCTGCATACGGAAGAAGAGTTTGGCAATATTATTCTGAAAACGGCGCAAGACGGTTCGCTGGTACGCCTGCGCGACGTGGCGCGGATAGAAATGGGTTCTGGCAGCTATGCGCTGCGCTCTCAGCTGAATAATAAAGACGCAGTCGGGATTGGTATCTTCCAGTCTCCGGGGGCGAACGCCATTGATTTGTCTAACGCGGTGCGCGCCAAAATGGACGAACTGTCCACCCGTTTCCCGGAAGATATGAAATGGGCGGCACCTTACGATCCGACGGTTTTCGTTCGCGATTCCATTCGCGCGGTCGTGCAAACGCTGCTGGAAGCGGTAGTGCTGGTTGTACTGGTGGTGATCCTGTTTCTGCAAACCTGGCGCGCGTCGATTATTCCGCTGATCGCGGTGCCGGTATCGGTCGTGGGAACGTTCAGCATTCTCTACCTGCTTGGTTTTTCATTGAATACCCTGAGTTTGTTCGGGCTGGTCCTGGCTATCGGTATCGTTGTGGATGACGCTATCGTGGTGGTGGAAAACGTTGAGCGAAATATCGAAGAGGGGCTTGCTCCCCTTGCGGCGGCGCATCAGGCGATGCGTGAAGTTTCCGGGCCGATTATCGCTATTGCGCTGGTGCTGTGCGCGGTGTTCGTACCGATGGCGTTTCTCTCCGGGGTCACCGGCCAGTTCTACAAACAGTTTGCGGTGACTATCGCGATTTCAACGGTGATCTCCGCTATCAACTCGCTGACACTTTCTCCGGCTCTGGCTGCCATGTTGTTAAAGCCGCACGGTGCACCAAAAGACTTTCCTACCAGGCTTATTGATCGTCTGTTCGGTTGGCTTTTCCGTCCGTTTAACCGCTTTTTCCACCATAGCTCGAGCCGCTATCAGGGGCTGGTTGGTAAAACGCTCGGACGACGTGGTGCGGTGTTTGCTGTTTATGTGCTGCTGCTCTGTGCCGCTGGCGTCATGTTCAAAGCCGTGCCCGGCGGGTTTATTCCTACACAGGATAAGCTGTATTTGATTGGTGGCGTGAAAATGCCGGAAGGCGCTTCGCTGGCACGTACCGATGCGGTGATCCGCAAAATGAGCGAAATCGGGATGAATACTGAAGGTGTGGATTACGCGGTAGCTTTTCCTGGGCTTAATGCGCTGCAGTTCACCAACACGCCGAATACCGGGACGGTCTTTTTTGGCCTGAAACCGTTCGACCAGCGTAAACATTCTGCTGCGGAAATTAACGCGGAGATCAACGCTAAGATCGCCCAAATCCAGCAGGGCTTTGGCTTCTCCATTTTGCCGCCACCGATTTTAGGGCTGGGTCAGGGTTCTGGCTATTCGCTGTACATTCAGGATCGCGCTGGTCTTGGCTATGGCGCGCTGCAAAACGCGGTGAACACAATGTCTGGTGCGATTATGCAGACGCCGGGGATGCATTTCCCCATCTCAACCTACCAGGCTAACGTTCCGCAACTGGATGTGCAGGTCGATCGTGATAAGGCAAAAGCACAGGGCGTGTCGCTGACCGATCTTTTCGGTACGCTGCAAACCTATCTGGGATCGTCTTATGTGAATGATTTTAACCAGTTCGGACGTACCTGGCGCGTGATGGCGCAGGCTGACGGTCCGTTCCGCGACAGCGTAGAAGATATTGCTAATTTGCGCACCCGTAATAATCAGGGCGAAATGGTGCCGATCGGCAGTATGGTGAATATCAGTACCACGTACGGGCCGGATCCAGTGATTCGCTACAATGGTTATCCGGCGGCGGATCTCATTGGCGATGCGGATCCGCGCATACTCTCTTCCTCGCAGGCGATGACGCAACTGGATGAGATGTCTAAGCAGATACTGCCGAATGGGATGAATATTGAATGGACGGACCTGAGCTTCCAGCAGGCCACTCAGGGTAATACAGCGCTGATCGTCTTCCCGGTCGCGGTTCTGCTGGCGTTCCTGGTGCTGGCGGCGCTGTATGAAAGCTGGACGTTACCACTGGCGGTGATCCTTATCGTCCCGATGACGATGCTGTCCGCGCTGTTTGGCGTCTGGCTGACCGGTGGCGATAACAACGTGTTCGTGCAGGTGGGTCTGGTCGTACTGATGGGGCTGGCTTGTAAAAACGCGATTCTGATCGTTGAGTTTGCCCGCGAGCTGGAAATTCAGGGGAAAGGTATCATGGAAGCGGCGCTGGCCGCTTGCCGTCTGCGTTTACGCCCGATTATTATGACCTCCATCGCTTTTATTGCCGGGACGATCCCGCTGATCCTCGGTCATGGCGCGGGTGCAGAAGTGCGCGGCGTCACCGGGATCACGGTGTTTTCCGGGATGCTGGGCGTGACGCTGTTTGGTCTGTTTCTGACACCGGTGTTTTACGTTACGTTGCGTAAATTCGTGACGCGCGGCAAACCGGCAAGAGACGTTTTGCCTGCGTAGTTGTCGCAGATAACAAAAAACCGCCTTCACTGTGAAGGCGGTTTTTTTGACAATAAGAAAATAATTAATTCGCTTTTTTATACAGGGCATCAATTTCAGGTAGCGGATCGCACCCACTGGTATCGGCTTTTTTGACCTCTTCCAGCGCGCTTGCCACGGTATGACGAGCTAATACCTCTAACGAAGCCTGCTCCGCTTCATCAGTGATAGATTTGAAGTACCAGCACGCGTTGGCGCTGACCACACAGCGAGCAGGTATGTCGGGACGCGACGCCCACAGTTTTTTATCTTCTATTACGGAAACGTAGATATCGCGCAGGGTGATCTTTTCCGCCGGACGACCAAGATGAATAGAACCGTTGCGGCCAAGCGTTGAGACGATAATGCCATCACGCGTGAGTGGAACCATCAATTTGCGGATTAAGCTCGGATTCGCTTCCAGACCGTAGGCCAGAATCGCACTCGTCGAACGTTCACCCAATTGCTCCGCCATCGCTACGCTGAGAACCATCTGCAAAGCTGTCGGGAAGCGGTAATCTAACATTTTATTGTCCTGGGTTGCGGTGAATCTTGTTCTTTTTGGCACCGCAGAGGTGAGTAATCATTAAGCACAATATAACAAATACGGGAATTTTTTTGAAGCAGTCTACGATTGACCTGACACGCAAAAATAGAGTTTCCCGCGCGCTTCCCGCTGTTTAATCATTGTGTATCTCAACATGGCGACGAATAAAAATATTGCGGATAAATGCTGATCGAATCGCCATATATTATCCAGAGACTTCAGGGAGGGCAGAACAAGAACCTGGTGGGCACAGTAAGAAAAAGCCAGTCGCGATGACTGGCTTTTTTAGCATCGTCTATGCCAGCCATCCCGTCGCGCCATTGCTACTGGCTGACGCTTGCGCTTTTGGCGAAGCGCCTGCGGTATCGGTAGCTTTTGCCATCAGATTTTTGAAATCCTGTTGCTCCATAGTGAGGCAATTTCCAATTTCTTGAATAGCCATTTTCTATTCTTTCAGTGAGTTAACCTCTTCATTTTAGTGATGACAATGCGCCGCAATGCGATGAAAAACGGATGGATTAGCATCCATTTTCTTTTTGTGGTTATGCCGGATCGTATCCGTTTCGGGGGTGGTACGAATCAGAGGGGGAGTTCCTGGATTCGAGACAATGCATTTTCCGCTGCTTTGCTTCTGTCATTTCCAACTGTCTTTCCTGGTGAATATGCCTTAACAGCCGCCTAAAATCGTTGAGCCACTATACTCACCATTGCAGTTGTCATTTTCATACGAGGCTGCGCACGATTAATTACCTCACACCAACCTTACCTATGACCAGCAGGAGAACAATATGCAAAAGAGTAAAACCTTGGTAGGAATGATCACCTTATCGGCGATAGCAGCATTGTTCAGCACTGTAAGCGTGCAAGCCCAGACGCCGGTGAGTGCCACAGGCCAGACCGAAACGATCGCCAGGCTTAACACCGGCGACGAAAAAGCGTTGAAGGATATGGCTCAGGCCAATATCAATGAAATCGCCGCCGCCAGGATCGCGCAGAGCAAGGCCCAAAGCAGCGAAGTCAAAGCCTTCGCTCAACAAATGGTCAAAGATCACGGCGATGCTTTGACCAAAGTACAGACGGTCGCCCAGCAAAAGGGCGTGGCACTGCCGACTGAGCCGGACGCTAAGCACAAGGCCATAGCCGCTAAGCTGGAAAAACAAAGTGGCGACGCATTTGACAAAATGTATATGGAAAACGCCGGTACCAAAGACCACAAAATGGTGCTGTCGACGCTGCAAAGTGACTCCAGGGAAATCAAGGATCCAGATGTGAAGGCTCTGGCCGACGCGCATACGCCAGTCGTTGAGCAGCACCTGAAGTCCGCCCAGCAAATTGCGATGCCAACAGATAAGTAAATAAATTATTCAGTGGGCATACGATCCTTCGACCTGGACTACCCTGGTTAAAAGCGTCGCAGACAGTCACGCGGGAGTGTGGTTGTTGAACGTTGAAGAGCCGGGGAAGCCCTTTCCGTAAGTGTGCCGATCGGTGCCCGTCTACAGGCAGTCGCAAGCTAACACTCACTCTTGTGTCGACGATAAAAACTGACGCAAAGCAGACTGCCACCTATCCTCAGCAAGCGTAGAAAACACATCAAATTTTTTGCCATAACTTCTATCTCCTTCCCTTTACTGTGCTCGTATTTGACCAACACAATTCGCGTCGGCATAGAAAAGCCCCGTCCGTTAAGGCGGGGCTTGAGGATGAAAAACGCTGCCTGATGATTACACTTTCTTCTTCCCTGCACCGAGCTCAGCGCCGGTAAGAGGATTTCCCTCAGTCGAGGATTGCGTCCGCTCGGCCATGGCCTTAACCAGCGCCTGCTGTTTCGGCGTTAATTTAACGCTCGCGCTTCCATCTCCGCCATCAACAGCAGGTTGAGGATTATCGATATAGTCAAAATTCTTATCGCTGTTCCAGCTCCCTCGAACCTCACCCCCTTCGGACATGCTGTAGTACTTATCTGTGTACTGGATGATCGGTGGTAATTTGCCAGGCGGATAATTGTTTCTGATAGATTGCAGCGCTTTCTCGAACGAGAGCTGATGTGCAGCTTCACGCGTCATCAGGAATGCTAGCGCATCTTTTACGCCGGGATCATCTGTGACGTTTATCAGGCGTTCATAGATGATTTTTGCCCTTGCTTCGGCAGCTATATTAGAACGTAAATCGGCGGTAGGTTCACCGATGGTATCTATGTAGGCCGCAGTCCAGGGAACACCGGCAGAATTGGTAAGCGATGGACCGCCACCATAAAGTAAAGAGGTAATGTGACTGTCATTGCCATTTGCGGTCAGTGAACGGTACATTTCCGCTTCATTTTCTGTGCCCTCTGCCAGTTCGCCTTTTGCCCCTTTATTGAGCATACCGACCACCGTCCCAATAATTTCAAGGTGACTTAGCTCTTCCGTTGCAATGTCTAACAGCATATCTTTTCGGCCGGCATCTTCATCACTCAGACCCTGAGTAAAATAACGGCACGCCGCGGCAAGTTCCCCTTGCGGCCCACCGAATTGCTCCAGAAGGAGATTTGCCAGTCCAGGATTGGGCTCAGAGACACGGACGGTATATTGAAGTTGCTTAACGTGTCGGAACATATTGTCACCCCTCTCAGTTTATTTTTTAGCTTCCACGCCATCCATGTCGGAACGAAGCAGGAATTGTTCTGTTGTTTCAGGAATATGGCGAATAAGCCAGTCGGCCATTTCATACTCTTCCTTCAGAATGCCCTCAATCGCAGGAATTGAGGCGTTATCTCCCGCTTTTTTCGCGGCCGCCAGCAGAGAGGTGTAGCAGGCAATTTCAAATTGTTCGAAAACGTAGCCGCTAATTGACCCTTTAACAATTTCGTCCGGAGTAAACATGCCACCAATAGACTGTCCTAACGCTGCCATCTTACTCATTGAATCTTTTACAACGGAGTTCGAAATACTATTTCGTTCAAGTATCTCTTCGAGTACAGAAATTTGATGCTGCGTTTCATTAATATGCTGCTCAATTCTTGCACGCAAGTCTGGATAGTTATCGATACGACTGGCCATAGAGTTAAGCATTGACTCGGCTTGTTTTTCCATCGCATGGGCATCGCGTAGCCAGTCATGATAATGTTCTACGTGATTCATAATGAATTCCTCATCTATTAGAATGCTATTTCGCTTCGTCTTCAGCAGTCTGGTCAGCTCGTGCGGCACTATAGCCTGACAGATGTCCGACTATATTGGCATAAATGCTAATAATAATGACCCAAAGCACACTTTCCTTCCACCATATAACTGAAGGAATAGCGGTCCGCACCAGATAATTGCCGCAGTAAGATGGCATCGTTTAACCACTTTCGGGCTGATGCTCATTTTGATATCTTTAATTAAGTTTAGCGTTCCGCACTTTGATTAATATTACTGGTCGCCAGATCTGTAAGTTTAAGATCGGTATTTTTTTCTTCTTCCAGAGTTTCGGTAAGTAGCTTGAGGGCGCTTTTATATCCAAGTTGCTCTGCCAGGGTGGCGAGGGTACCATAGCTGGCAATTTCATAATGCTCAACTTTCTGAGCAGCAGCAATGAGTGCCGCATCACGAACTTCATTCTTTTCTGTACTTTCAATCACTTCCTTGGCTTCTTCAATGAGGCCTTCCATTGCTACACATTTCATCCGCTTAATTTTAATGTTCTCTTCCTGTTCAACAATCTGATCTATACGTTCAATCTGCCCCTGGGTCTCCTCCAGGTGAGCATTAAACGCCGCACTCAGTTCCTCACTAGCTGCAGAGCGGGCTAGTTTGGCAAGAGCACGTGTTAATTGTTTTTCGGCGCTATAGGTGTCTGATAGCAGATGAATAAAAACATCCTCAATATTATTCATTTTCATTACTGTGTATCCTTTTGCTGGGAAATAATGCGGACCCGAAGGCCCGCAATGCTCTCATTAATATTTACGACATTGAAAAAGAGGTCAGGAATTATCTGACTTACGGCCACCACCATGGCTGTTCTGACCACCTTTTTTACCTGCTTCGGATGCACGTTGCGGATCATTTTTAAAATTACCGCCGCTGTGCTGACCGCCTTTGCGTCCAGCTTCAGAAGCTTTTTCTCGGTCTTCAGCGAAATTACCGGAACCACCACGATGTTCTGCCATATTTCAACCCTCTTGTTGCGTTTATGTCAGTAAGATACGTATTTGCACGTATCCGTTGTCGTTCAGGAATTAAATTTAGCTGTTATTTCTCTGGCGTCAAATAATAAACACGATAAACATTTTTTAATAATCTAAATTTTCTGCGAGAATCACCGTTTCGATTACATATTAAAAGGAATAATAATAGCTTTGAAAACAAGCACTTTTACAATAGAAAGAAGGAGTTCCACAAAATAGCGAAACCATATTCATCTTAGATTCAGTGACTTTTAGCGTTTACGGTTTCTTACATTCCTGACGTCATTGAGATTACATTGGAAATATATCATTAAGATAATTCTCATTTCTATTTTTATGCTTAACAGTCATTTTTCTGCGGCTTCATTGCTATGAAAGTCATATCTGACTTCTCATAGCCTCTTTTTCTTAAATCCTCCAAAAAATAGCCATTACTTGCTCCCCGACAAGAGAACTGCAATAAATATTTATCTCTGAATCCCTTCGGAATCGTCGTGTCTACCGGGCCAACAGTGTCTCAGGACGCATGTTCTGATACTGCTCGTCATTGTCATGCCAGTGCTCGTGATCCAGGTCGATAACCAGCTTCAGGTCGTCGACGCTGTACCCTTTATCGAAAGCGGGAACGAATTTATGGCTACAGATTTTGCACCGGCGTTGAGGCTTCACGCTTCACCTCCGCAGAAATAAAACGCTGAAAGCAAAAAATCGCAGGTGCATCTGTGACTGGTGGGAATGCGTTCTGATTGTCGTTTGCACTTTGAGTCCCCTCAAAGTGCAGAAGTCACCGGAGGTGTTCAGGCTCCAGTGACATGATTAGGGCGGGTTGATTATGGAAAACCAAAACATGTCTTCGAAGGTCCGCTCTGAGCGCAAGCTGTGTGAAAACTCATAGCTTCAATTAGCCAAACAATATTTCTCATCTGTGTTTTAAGAATGTCGTTTAAGTTGACGAGGTAATCTGTGATTTTATTCGGATGACTCAGAAGTTTTTATTGCGGAGAAGAACCTGATCTCTGTTGTTACTGGAGGATAAAACGGCTGGAACCGTTAGCCGTATTGTTCCTGCAGCTGAATTATCAATCCTGCAGTACCCCATATCGATAGCACCCTTTTCAGGTTATAAGCCAATATATGTAGACTGATTTCCGTACTGACGTTTTTAAATTTCCGCATCAGGAAGTGCGTTGCACCCATCCACATTTTAATTGTCCCAAACGGATGTTCTACCGTTTGCTTTCGCATGACCACCGCCTGAGGAAATGACTCAAGCCTCGCATGCATTTCTTCCATTTCAGCTTAATGAACCCAACGCCGTATACACCTTGGATCGCGTTTTGATGTAGTGCATCTGGAGCGCTGTCAAAAAAGGCAGGCATCTTACAAGGACTACAACACGAAAGGATCGCATTAGCACTGCATCTCATTCATGAAAAGCCGGATTTTGACTGGAAAATAGCCCAACTCGCCAGCCACTGCGCAATGTCTCGTTCATCTTTTTTTGCTGTATTCAATGAGACAGTCGGTATGTCTCCACTGAAATACCTACTCTTCTGGCGCATGTCGTTAGCGAAAAAAGCACTGATGAGTAGCAATGATAAAATCGAACAGATTGCATTCCAGATAGGTTATCAATCAGCAAGTGCATTCAACGTGGCATTCAATAAATACGTAGGAATTTCACCGGGAGTTTTTAGACGCCAGAATACAATTTCTCAAACCTACCCTTCTTCAACGGCTACCAACAAACCACATCCCTATGCTTAGAGGTAGCGTATTTTATATCCGCTTAAATCGGTGAGCAGGTTTGACGTGGAAAGACGCGCCCGGATAACGAAGCAAATAGTCGAAAATACACTCACCCAACCACTTTACCCGTAACAAAAATGTACTCACCGTTTCGCGCTGACTATAGTGATTGCGTAAAACCTTATAATCAACAAGGTCATAGAGCACACACTACAGGGATGCGTTATGACGAAAATTATCAGGCATGAAATCAATGAAGAATGGGCGCTTGCCGGTACGGGTAGTTACCGAGCACCGCATGGCGTCACTGATACTCACTGCAATTGCAATTCCGTCAGGCACGTCTGGCTGTCATCTTTGGTTGTAATAGGGTGAACAGCCTTTTTGCCGTTATAACTCACTTCAATTGAACCTTCCATATTGCGCGGTAACCACAGGCCAATAAAACCGTTCTGGTGGCTGGTCATCTTTTTCTGAATAACCGTATTTCCCTTATTGTCAGTCACTTTTACATCAAACGTGGCATTGGGCATTTCGCCCTGACAACCGGAAAGACTGTGATTAAAACAAGGGTGAGTCTGGTTTTCATAAGGTGCCGCTGAGAGATAAAACTTTTCACCCAGCGGGAGCATATAGGTTTGCCCGCCATCGGACAGCTTAAGGGTGGTACTGGTGACAGAGGCGGAATAGGGGAGCGGGCGGTTTTGCGGTGTCTGATCAATGGTTTCGATGATTTGCTCAACGGATTTACCCGCCAGCCCGTGTGAAGCGAGGAACTCTGATTCTGGCGTGGCGGCGAAGGCGGTACTGCTGACAAGCAGACTTAATAACACTAATTGTGATGGCGTAGACATGATTTTAATTCCACATGAAATAAGTGTATTTGATTATAAAGCTTCCCCTTAGGGCAAGGTCAAAGTGGCGACGCGTAAAGTAATGCAAAGATGAGGAAAAAGTACCGGCAAAACAAAGGCTGGCCGAAGCCAGCCTGAATTATGCGAAATTACATCACCATGCTGGTAAGGAGAATAAAAATCAGCCCACAAATCGACAGCAGGGTAGACATCAGCGTCCAGGATAATAACGTTTCTTTTGTCGTTAACCCGAAGAAATCTTTAATCATCCAGAAACTGGCATCATTCACATGCGAACAGATACAGGAACCCGCGCCGGTAGCCAGCGTGATCAGCGCCAGATTGGTGGTGGGATGCGCTGCCAGAAGTGGGATCACCAGCCCTGCCGTTGATATTGCCGCGACAGTGGCTGAACCCAGGCAAATCCTCAGAAATGCGGCCACACCCCAGGCCATCAGAATTGGGTTAATATCCATGCCCGAAACCATCGTGGAAATAAACTGCCCCACGCCGGAGTCGATCAACACCTGTTTGAATGCACCACCGCCACCGATAATTAATAACAGGCCCGCGATCCCTGCAATTGCCTTACCGCACGAATCCATCAGTTCAGGGATGGTTTTCCCCCTCCCCAGGCCCATGGTGTAAATGGCGAAAAGCAGAGAAATCAGCATCGCAATGGTGGAGTTGCCTAAAAACAGGAACACGTTATACAGTGTGCCTGGCTCACCGGCATTCGCCGGACGCGCCATCTGCATAATGGTAACCAGCGCCATTAATATCACCGGTAACATCGCAGTCAGAAAACTGATACCGAAGCCAGGCATTTCGCTTTCACTAAAGCTTTTGGTTGCGCCAAGAGAAGCGATATTCCCCTCTTTTTTAAACGCATCGGGAATTAAACGCTGACAGACTTTGTTGAGCAATGGACCACAGATAATAAAGGTCGGAATACCTACCGCAATACCGTAAAGGAGTACGACGCCGACATCAGCACCATATTCTCTGGCAATGACGGTCGGACCCGGGTGCGGAGGCAGGAAACCGTGCGCCACCAGCAAACCCGCGAGCATCGGTACGCACATATACATGGGCGAAATTTTCGCTTCACGCGCGATGGCAAATAAAATCGGCACCAGCAAAATCAAACCGACTTCAAAAAATAAAGCGATCCCGACAATAAAGGCTGAACATACCACCGCCCAGTCCAGTTTTTTCGCGCCAAAATACTTGAGCATGGTCAGGGCAATACGCTGAGCGCCACCGGCATCGGCTAATAAGCGCCCTAACATCACACCGAAACCAAATATCAGACCAATATGGCCCAGCGTGCCACCCAGTCCCGATTCAACAGACGTAACAACTTTATCCAGTCTCATACCACTGGCGATGGCGACGCCAATAGAGACGATAATTAAAGAAACAAAGGTGTTCAGTTTAATTCTTATAGTTAAAAGCAGGAGTACAGCGATACCTGCCACAACGATCAATAGCGGCATAACGTCCTCTCATTCATCAGAAAATTATCCACCATAATCCAGGCTGAATGCATATTAATGATGTATTCAGCCTGAATGACTCAGGATAAAGGTTTTATTTATTTCAGGACTTTTTAATACATTGCTGTAAGGCCTGATTTATTTTATTGACATCATATATACATCCAGTCCATGTGCCGCCACTGACCGCCTGGAGCATTGCCCACAATCTTGTATCATCCGGCAGTTCAGGGTCTGGCATTAAATCAGGATGTGTATCCCTGGTATTCAAAATAACAGTAGCCTCCTCTCGTGAGAGTGGTTTTTCATCAAGATGGGTTCCCAGGAAATTAACTTCGCCCTGGAGTTGTTTGCAGTCAATTTTGATTTCGATAATATCGCCAGTGCGTAATTTACCAATGGCGCCTCCGGCAAGGGCTTCCGGGCCAACATGACCAATACACGCGCCAGTCGATACGCCCGAAAATCTGGCATCGGTAATCAACGAAACATGTTTGCCATACGACAGATGCTTCAGCGCGCTGGTGACCTGATACGTTTCTTCCATCCCGGTGCCTGACGGGCCGGCACCCATGATGACCAGAATATCGCCTGCTTTAATTTTTTCGTGCTTGATATCATAAATCGCCGCTTTCTCTGAAAGATAAACTTTCGCGGCACCTTTATGATAATAAATACCCTCTTCATTAATGACCGACGCGTCAATCGCGGTTGATTTAATGACGGAACCTTCTGGTGCAATATTGCCGACAGGGAAGGTAATGGTGGAGGTTAATCCACGCGCTAATGCCTGCTGCGGCGACATAATCACGTCTTCCGGTTCAACATGTTCCTGTTTACGCAGAAGGTCTTTAAACATCTGCCGACGTTCAGAATGTTGCCACCAGTCGAGGTTTTCTTTGAGAGTATTGCCGGTCACCGTCATCACATCTTCATGCAGTAAACCCAGCTCGCGCAGATGCAGCATGACTTCCGGCACACCGCCCGCCATAAACGCATTCACCGTCGGGTGATACACCGGGCCGTTGGGCAACACACTGACCAGGCGAGGCACCTGTTTGTTGATGCGGATCCAGTCATCCACGGTAGGCAGATGACAACCCGCCTGATGGGCTATGGCCGGGATATGCAGCAGCAGATTCGTGGATCCGCCAAAGGCGGCATGCACCATCATGGCATTCTCAATGGCTTTATCCGTGAGGATATCTTTTGTCGTAATCCCTTTTTTGACCAGCTGTAACGCCGCGCGCGCCGAGGCTCTGGCGATCTCTTTCCATACCGGTTCCCCGGAAGGCGCCAGGGCAGAATGCGGAATGGCGAGCCCCAGACCTTCGGCAACCACTTGCGATGTGCCTGCCGTACCGAGGAACTGGCAGCCGCCGCCAGACGACGCACATGCCTGGCACCCGGCACGGCGAGCGGCCTGTAGCGTTAACTCACCGTTGGCAAAACGCGCGCCAATGGTCTGAACCTTGCCATTATCCTCGCCGTGCTGAGCGGGCAGGGTGGCGCCGCCGGGGATGAGCACCGTGGCTTTATCATGCTGGGACGCCAGCGCCATCATGGTCGCCGGCAAGCCTTTATCACAGGTGGCAACGCCGATCACCGCTCTGGCATCCGGCAGAGAACGGATCAACCGGCGCATCACCATGGAGGCATCGTTACGATACGGCAGGGAATCGAACATACCGTTGGTCCCCTGCGTGCGGCCATCGCAAGGGTCGGAGACATACACGGCATACGGCAACGCCTTATTGGCGGTGATCGTCTCCGCCGCCGCTTTCATCTGGATATCCAGCTCATAGTGACCCTGATGCAACGCGAGGGCGACAGGTTTGCCATCAGCGCCACGCAATCCGCCCAGCGTGCTGAGTAACAGAATACTGTCACGATCAAGTTCGTCCGGCTTCCAGCCCATCCCCGCATTCATTGTCATGCCAAATATGTCACCGCTCGGTCGATTGATGAGCATATCGGCGGTCAGCGGGAGTTCACCTTCCGGGCCAGCGGCATGGGTTCTGACGCTATAAATATCCCGGTTGTCGTCATCAAAAATATCATGAACAGACATATTGCCTCCTCAGGCGTTTACTATTCCCTGCGCGACGAGTAATGCATGGACTTTATCTTTTGCCTCTTCTGAGGCTTCCAGTATCGGCGGCAGGCAATAAGCATCAATGGGTAACCCGACACATTGCATGGCATGTTTTATCAGCGAGACGAAAGGGGTCTCCAGCGCATAAATGGAGGGCAGTTGCAGCAGCCTTTTATTGAGAGAGGCCGCCAGCGCGAGATCGCCTTCCTGCCAGGCTTTGTAGATACCAATAGAGAGTTCGGGGGCAAAATTCGCGCTGGCGGTAATTGCGCCGTCGCCGCCAAGCAGTAACGTATTCAGTAAATGATCATCGTAACCGCAGAATACGGAGAAGTCGGGGCGCACCGCTTTTACGGTATTGATCATCGTGCGCAAATGCGCAACGCTGTCTATCGTGTCTTTAATACCGACAATATTTTCATTCTGCAGGACTAAACGTTTAACCATCTCCGGGTTGAGATCCTGGCCGGTCAGATCCGGGAAGTTATAAATGATGACAGGGAGTTCGACATTGCTGGCGATCTGGTGGTAATAATCGTCCAGGTTGCGGGAAGCCACCTTCCAGTAATAAGGATTAATCGCGACAATACCCTCTGCACCACATGCTTCGGCATGGCGCGCCAGTTTTACCGCTTCATCGGTTGATGGTGAACCCACGCCAATTAATACGGGGACACGCCCGTCCACCGCAGAGACCGCCGCTTCTGTAAATGCCATTCGCTGACTGGCATTCATCTGGCTAAATTCTCCGCCTGTGCCTAAATAAAAAAGACCATCGACGCCTTTGTTAATCAAAAAGTCCGCAACCTGTTTCATTGCCACTTTATCGATAGCACCATGACGGTCGAAAGTACTGGAGACTGGCGGAATAATCCCCTTAAATTTTTTCATTACATCAGTTTCCTTTTCTTAAAGATTCATTTCGGTACCCCAGCCCATAGGAAATTTGCCCGGCGCATTGCCTTAGCAATTCGAGGTACCTGTCAACATTATTTCCTGAGTACACTTCTGGATCCCCCGAAAGGGAAATCGCATAGTTAACCCGTTTGTACATATTAAAAACCGGCATACTTAAACAGACGGCGCCATAGGTTGATTCTTCGTTATCAATGGCCCAGCCACGTAAACGCGTTTTCTGTAACTCTTCCCTGAACGCTTTTTTATCGGTGATCGTATTTTCAGTGTGTTTTTTAAGCGTCAGGACATCCATAAAATAATCGAGTTCGTCCGGGGTCTTCCATGCCAGCAATGCCTTGCCCAGCGCGGTAATGTGAAGCTCCAGCGTCTTGCCAATCCAGCTTTTCCGTGTCGGAACAGAATCGTGACTTTCCACTTTATCGAGGTAGATAGCGGAATGACTCTCCATCGCCCCGAGATGACACACCAGCCCGCTTTTTAATGACAGCTCATGCATTGGCCGTTTGGTGACTTCAAAAATGTTTTTCCGATGTAGCGCCTGGCATCCGAGTTCATAATTTTTAATTCCCAGCGCATACTGGTTATTTTCACTCTTAATTAAAAAGCCACATTCAATCATAACATTTAATAAATTTAACAAACTACTTTTAGGGTACTGGAATTCCCTTAACAGCTCCATATAGCTCGCTACACCGACGTAAGCGATATAAGTCAGTATTTTTTCAGCACGGATTAATGAATTACACCCTCTGCTACTCATGGCGGCCTCTTGTTGAACTGGTATTGAGTTTATAAATAGTGAAATGGCGAAAATACCCTTAGTTCAACAGGCTGAACCATGTTATAGCCGAAAAGTGTGATCGAACACATATTTCGGCAATAAGGGAGAGATTTACTGATAATTCGCTGGAGGTTATTTTTATGGATAATTTCGCTGGTCACTAAAGATTTAAATCTTCTCGCTTTAATGAAAGATCATCTGAGTATTTTCATCATGTTATGTTCTGCCATTCAGCCGTCATCTCTCTGTGCTATACCCTGAACTTTCCCACGGCGACGGACGCATTATGACTGACTCATTGTATCTCTTCGATTTAGACAACACCCTGATTGAGGGCGACAGCAGCACTTACTGGAGTGAATATCTGGTCCGTGAAGGCCTGGTCCATGATGCCGGCTATCTGCAGCAGGAAGCGCGACTGATGGCTGACTATGCGGTCGGCAAAATGGATATCCATGCTTACGTGGCGTTGACGCTGGCACCGCTGGCGACAATGACCACAGAGGAGGTTGATCGGCGCATTATGCAATGGGTCAATGACACGATCATCCCCCGTGTGTACCCGCAGGCGCGGGATCTGATCCAGACACTGCACGCTGAAAAGCAGCACATGATGATTATCTCCGCATCGGTCAGTCTGCTGGTGAAACCCATCGCCCGCGCTCTGGGTATCGATCACGTGGCAGGGGTTGATGTGCGCATTGACGATGGTCATTACAGCAACGTGATTAGTGGTACGCCGAGCTATCAGCAGGGAAAAGTGACCCGGCTGAAGGAATGGCTGGCGATGCATCCGCAGGCGGGCGGGAAAATGGTGTTTTACACCGATTCCATCAATGACTTTCCGTTATGCCTTGTCGCTGACGAGGTGGTTCTGGTCAATCCTTGTCCACAATTACAGGCTCAGGGCGAGATTCGCCAGTGGCCCGTAGTGAATTGGACACGATGAATGAACAGGGGGGAGCAAATATTAAATATTGAATAAACTCTCCCGTCAGTTATTCCTTTTTACATGCCGCCAAAAAGAATTATTATTTCCGGGCTCCGGCATGCTATTGGTTAAGCTTCACTGATGTTACCGAATGTAATTTCAAATACATTTATACAGGTGACATTATGTTTAACGTTTATGTTGTTAATTTCTCATCGCTGAGTCATGAAAAATCGGAAGAGTTTTTTATGTTAAGGAAGAATATTTTTAAAGATCGTCTGCAATGGGCAGTGAGTTGTTTTGAGGGGAAAGAATACGATCAGTTTGATAATGAAACGGCGAATTATTTGTTTGGCGTTAAAAACGGCATGATAATCTGTGGTACACGGATCATTGATATGAAGCATCATAATATGCTGGATGACACATTTTCAGCATTCTTTAATGACGTTAAAATCCCGGAAGGGAATTTCCTTGAATCCACGCGTTTTTTTGTCGATAAAGAAAGGGTCAGTGAGTTTCTCGGGAAGCGCTATCCGGTAACACTGGTTTTATTCCTGGCGTTAATTAACTATGCGCGGCGGCATCATTATGACGGTATCCTGGCGGTGGCAAGTCATCCCATGATGCATATTATCAGGCGATCCGGCTGGAATGTGACAGTACTGAAAACGGGGATATCTGAAAAAGAGGAACCGGTTTATCTGCTGCTCGGCCATGCCGATCCTGCAAGTCAAACAGCGCTGAAAGACAGAATATGCAGTCAGTGTGCTGATCAGGACGAAAACAGGCTTAAGGACTGGCCTCTGTCATTTGACACCCCTTTATAATCATTCAACCGGTTTAATCAGCTGAAGCTCCGCGCCAAGACGTACAGCATGCCGGGCATTGGCGACTCCCATTTTTTTAACGATATTAGACATATGAAATTTCACGGTTCGCACGGTGATCCCAAGGATCATGCCGGTTTCCTGATAGGTTTTACCCACGCTCGTCCAGTAGAGGATCTCGTTTTCCCGCGGGGTAAACTGGCTCTGTTTTTCCGGGTTTTCGCTGTTCTTTTCTGATAATGAGGTTAACGTCAGGTAGGTTTCGTGTACCGAGGCTAATAAGAGCGATATGTCTCCTTTATTTTCAATGAGTGTCTGCATGATCTCTGTTCTTTTTAACGCCGGAACAATAAAAGATAGGGTCACCAGGTTGTTATTATAATCATGCAATACGAAGGTATATCCATTAATCAACCCAAACTGACTGGCCTGGTTGAACAACCTGGAGAAATTAAATTCTGAATGTGCCATCAGTTTTTCATCCCAGGGGAAGGGCGTTAATTTGTTAAGTGCAGTAATGACTACCGGGTCGGTATACTGGAGCCCTTTTTCTCTGTAATGCGTGACCCATTCGTCCGGGTAATTGGTTACGCCAAAGATGCATGACATATCTTTTTTGGAGAGAACAACATACGCCCAGGTTAATTCCCCTAACGTGTTCAGCGTGGTTTCAAGCTGATTCCTTATAACAACTTCTACATTTTTTTCTCTTTCCATTAACATTTCGTTCTCCTTGCCTGCACGAACGGCGTATGACATAAATATAACACATACTGGAGAGCATGCGCCCTGCCGTCATTTCCTTCTGTTAACCGTGGTACAGGTCTAAGGTACAGCAAATGAACTGTACCTACAGACAGATGTTTTTTATGAAATTTCGCACTATTATCAACCAATAATGAACTGCGAAGCACTTATTATTATAAAAAAAACCCGAACATCTGTTTATAGAAAGTTCGGGCGGCCAGCGGCCAAACACCAGGGAATATTACTCCACTAATAATCATACAAAAGTACAGATGGCACAACATATTTTGTTGTGCCTTTTTTTATATCTGTCAGCCTGCGATAGTTAAATATTATTTATTAGTGATCCTGGTGAATGAATATTGCTGTCTGCTGATCCAGATGTTTCCAGAAAAAAAGAAGCCGGAGAACCCGGCTTCTTTTTCACTTCAGGGATTGTCACTTACCAGCTGTATTTCACCCCCAGCATGCCCTGGGTGTCGCTGTAGCCTTTGTCACCCATCTGCACGCCCACGTTGCCCCAGACACT
This sequence comes from Trabulsiella odontotermitis, assembly GCF_030053895.1. NCBI lineage: Bacteria > Pseudomonadati > Pseudomonadota > Gammaproteobacteria > Enterobacterales > Enterobacteriaceae > Trabulsiella > Trabulsiella odontotermitis. The sequence continues at coordinate 3,320,865 of NZ_CP125781.1, read as the reverse complement.
CAGGCGGTCGTTCAGCTTGCCTTCCACCCCGGTGCGGATCTCGCCCAGGTTGCGGGCGCCATCACGGCTGACTTTCGTGCCATCCATCTTCACGCCAAAGGCTTCGGTGTTGTGGATCCAGTTCACTTCCACGAACGGCTGGAACTCACGCTGTTTACCGTCATCCCTTTTGTGGTGACTGTTCAGGTAGGTTCTTACGCCCAGACGGGTCTGGATGTTGCCGTCGCCTTCGGTTTCGATGCGGGTGCCGTCATTCCGGGTGTGTGCATCATCCTTCACGCCCATCCAGGTGACCTGTGCCTGCGGCTGCACATACCAGGTGTTCAGCGTGCCCTGGCTGCCGGTGAACTCACCGGCTTTCAGGGTATAACCCGCTTCCAGAGAGGCGGTCAGCCCTTTCGATTTGTACTCATCGCTGTCACGGTTTTCCGCGGTCACGCTGCTGTCGAACCAGTTGTACAGCATCCAGCTGTCCACATACGCTCCGGTTTTGTCCGCGTCGTTCTGGTACCAGGTACCGTACAGACCGGCGCTGTAACCACTGACACGCCCATCCGAGTCGTAACCGGCACGACCGCTACGGGTGTTGCTGTGCTCGTTCGCATAGCCCCCCATCACGCCCAGATGCCAGCGGTCAGCGCCGTCAGCACTCCACTGCGCGATATCGCCGCCGAGCTGCAGCACATAGCGGTTGCTCTGTGTTTTCAGCTGACCGTCACCGGCAGAGGAACGCTCATGGCCACCGACGTGACGCATCCACATGCTGGTGGCGTTGCCGGTATACTGCGGTTCACCGAGGCGGTCATGCAGGCGGTGGTTAAACAGCGTGTTGGCCGCCGCGATATTGCTGATATAGCTGCCCGCTTCCGGACGCAGGGCGTCAGGGGCGGTCGGGTCGACGACCGGCGGATCCTGCACGGGTACCGCACCGTTCCATTTACTTGTCAGGTACCAGTTTTTCGCTGCCTCGCCAGTCCCTTTCGCCAGGGTATAGACATAGGCACCTGCTTCCACCGTTCCGGTAGTCAGGGCGAAGTTACCGGCAGAGCTGCCGTCCACCTGAACCAGCTCAATGCCGTTCACCGTCTGTGCGCCGGTGCCGCCTGCGCGGGTCACGCTGACCCGGGTATTGCCCGTCGTGTCACCGTGAACCGTCAGTTTATCTGTCGGCGAGTCATCACCGTCAAGTACCGTATTGAGTGCCAGCAGACCGTCGCTGCCGGTATAGTTGCCGTTGACCACTAACTGGTTACCGGTTTTGCTGCCAGCAAGATTCAGCGTGCCGCTGTTGGTCAGGTTCCCACCCAGCGTCAGGCGACCAGCAGGTCCGGCTTCATAACCCGGCAGGGCGTTCATGGCGCTGAGCATGCCGCTGTTCACGACATTGCCTCCCACCATACCCTGACCGCCCAGCGTACCGCCCTCAGCCACCGTCACATCGTGGGCTCCCTGTCCGCCCAGCACGGTGTCAGGCGAGCTCAGTACTACCGTGGCACCATCAGCAATCATCACACCTGCTGTCATGTCAGTGTTCACACTCTCCACCGTCAGGATGCCGCCGTTCACGTTCAGCTGACCGTCTCCGGTCATCTCTCCCTTCACGTTGCCGCCCTGGGTGAGATTCAGCGTCCCGGCATTCAGCGCCAGCGTACCGTCCGGTTCAGTGTTCAGGATGCCCGCTGTCTGGAGGGTACCGTTAAGGTCGGCAGTGGCACCGCTACTGATGTTCAGCTCGCTGGTATTGCCAAGCGCGCCGTCTGCATCGGTACGCAGGGTACCGCTCAGAACTGTGGTCTCGCCGGTATAGTCATTACCACCGTCCGACAGGGACAGTACATCGCCGTCTGCCGTCAGGATGGCCAGATTACCGCTGCCGGTGATGCGGGCAGACTGGTCCGCGGCCGCACCGGTGGCACCCGGGTCGCCCTCAAGCGTCAGGGTCTGGCCCTGCAACAGTTCCAGTTCTTTCAGGCCATAGTTGACGTACAGACCGTCCTGGTTACCGGAAGTCCCGGTTGTTGTCAGGCGGTAATCGTATGTGCCTTTCGCCACAATGCTGCCACCCTGGGTGATATCCACCTGCGTGGCATCGGTGATGGTGTTGCCGCCCTGGTCCCGGAGTTCCAGGTTACCCCCACTGCCGGTGACCTGTGTGGCACTGACCAGTTGTACCTCAATACCGGCCTCGTCCTGCGTCATCAGGGATGAGGTGGTGCTGGTCTCATGGTCAGGGACATACGATGCCGGAACCGTAATCTGTACCGTACCGGTACCGGATGCCTCCAGTGTCGTGGTTGTCACATGACTGGCCGCCACTTTCTCATCCGGGAGGGTCGCGTTAAAGACCATTTCTCCCCCGGCGAAGGTGAGACCGCCGATGACCTGCTCACCATCCGCCACGGTGGTGATGCTGCCGGTGTTCGCGTTCAGGGTGGCGTTTGTCAGGGCAGACGTGTTCACGCCGCCCAGCGCCAGGGTCGCATTGCTGAGGTCTACGGTTCCGGCAAACGCGCTGCCTGCCGCGGATGCGAAATCAAATGCCTCACCGGCCGTGTCTGCCTTCAGTATCCCGGTACCGGTCAGGACATTCTGCAGGGTGTAAGCCCCGGCCGTGGTCAGGTCCGTCAGCCCGTTGTCGTTCAGTGCCGCTGCCGAAGGCAGGGTGGCATCGGTCACATGCAGCGTACTGCCGGACTGGACGTCGTATGTCCCGGTAAACTGACTCCCCGTTTCCGTGGCCGTGACATCCGCATTGCCTGTCAGCATCACGATACCGGCACCGGTGACGCTGTTGTTCAGGTCACCGTGATAACCGTCCAGCGACAACGTGCCGGTGTTATGAGTACTGACCGTCGCCGTGCCCGCATTCTCCTCACGGGAAAAATGCAGCAGCGACGCATCCTGAACATCCCAGGTGCCGGTAAACAGAGCGTTGTCTGCTGTGGCTGAAATGTCCGTTTCGTTGCTCAGTGCGACTGTACCAGTACCGCTGAGGCTGTTAACCAGCGTGCCGGTGACGCCATCCAGCGTCAGGGTGCCGTCATCGGTGATATCCCCGGTACCTGCACCCTGAATATCATTGATGCTCACCTGCGCACCATTGCTGATGGCGGTGGTGGCGCTCAGACCACTGTTGGCACCGTTAATGGTCAGCACGCCGCCGTCAACATTCAGGTAACCGCTGCCGGCCAGGCTGCCGTTGCTGAGGCCGCCGTTTGCCAGCGTCAGTGCGCCGCCATTGAGGTTGAGGGTCGAGCCTGCCTGGCCTGTCAGCATCCCGGCAGTCTGTACGGTGTTGTTAAGGTCTGCCGTGGCACCGCTGCTGATGTTCAGCTCACGGGTATTACCCAGCGCACCATCCGCATCGGTACGCAGCGTGCCGGCCTGTACCAGCGTGGTGCCGCTGTAGTCGTTAAGACCATTCGAGAGGGAAACCGTCCCGCCTGTGCTTACGGCCAGGTTACCGCTACCTGAGACTTTCGCTGACATGTCCGCATCCGCCCCGGTGGCACCCGCGAACTCAGCCAGCGTCAGCGTCTGCCCGGTACGGATATCCACCTCTTTCAGACCATAGTTCACATACAGACCGTCTCCCGGCGCAGTGGTCATCCGGATACCATACAGCCCGTCAGCGACCACCGTGCCGTTCTGTGCAATGGCGACAGTTTCGTCAGTCCCGATGGCATTCCCGTTCTGGTCCGTCAGCATCAGCGAACCGCCGGAACCGATGACGGTATCTGCCTGTACCAGTTGAATATCCGCGCGCGTGTCATCCTGCTGCAGCAGGTTGAGGCTGGTATCCGGGTCAGCCGTCAGCCCCGGGTCATTCCACGGGTCCGTCAGCGTCACCTGAACGTTACCAGTGCCGCTTGCCTGGAAATCCCGACCATTGCGGCTGAAAGTCCCTGCGCCGGCAACCAGCGTCCCGGTCTGCAGAACACCGTCAGACTGTGCCGCGCCAGGCAGGGAGATATCCAGCACCAGGGTGCCGCCATTAAAGGCCAGTCCGTCAGTCTGCTGAACACCGTCACTCACCGTGGTGGTGTTACCGGTACTGGTTATTAGCATGGCGTCTGTCAGTGCCGTGGCGTTATCGCCGGACAGGGCAAAGGTGCTGTTTTTCAGGTCAGCGACCCCAGCGAAGGCGGTGCCGGCAGACGGAGCAAAGGCAAACGTGTCTGCGGCTGACGCCAGGTCCACACTCAGCAGGCCGTTACCCGTGAGCAGGTTGCTGAAGGTAAAATTGCCTGAACCATCCGTCGTGGCGCCTGCCACCTCCAGCATCCCCGGCGCGGCAATGTTCACCGCGCTGGTGCCGAGGCCGGTATTGCCGGTAGTTGACTGCACGGTGGTGGTGAGAGTGCCGCCGTTAATCTGTGTGGCGCCGCTGTAAGTGTTCTCCGCACTGATAACGGTATGCCCCGCATCCTGCATCACCGTGCCGTTGCCGGTAATCAGCGGGGTGAACTGATATCCACCTGCAGTGGTCGGGTCGGTTTCGGTATGGTTGAAGACGAGGGTGCCTGTCCCCGCGCCCATGTTTACACTGTTAGTGCCAGTGATAAACCCTGCGCCGGTAGCAGAATCACCGTGTGCCGCACCAACGTTGAGGGTGCCTGTACCACCTCCGTTGCTGGCAATGGAAACAGGCACATTGTTGGTCACCGACAGCGTACCACCATTGGAAAGCGTCATCGTGGCATTGCCCAGTACGCCAAGCCTCACCTGTCCCGCATTAAGCACGGCATTGGTTCCGTCTACCGTAACGGTGGCGATGCTTCCAGCCGCACTGGCAAGCTGTGTGTTTCCGGCAGTGACCGAACTGTCCGCATGGATATTGAGCGTACCTGTACCGGACTGCGCCACGGTCAGATTCTGGGCGACGCCGTTATTGACAAGATTCCATGTTCCGCCACTATTGACATCAACCGTACCCGTACTGTTTGCAATACTACCCACCACGCCAACACCGGTACTGTTCACTGTGCCACTGTCAGAAATGCTTAGCGTACCCAGCCCGCCATACCCCACCGTCAATCCGGTGGTGTTCAGCACGGAGTCCTGTCCATTGACATTCACAGTACCGACTCCCGTAGCGGCATTACCAATTGTCGAGCCTCCGGCAGTGACTGTCCCGGTAGTATTGATATTGAGCGTACCCGCTCCGCTATTACCTACTGTCAGCCCCTGGGCTGCTCCGCTGGCATTGACCAGATTCAACTGTCCGCCGCTGCTGGCATTGACTGTGCCATTGCTGCCCGCCGCGGTACCAATGGAGGCACCAGTGAGGCCATCCATTACTGCATTATGGGTCAGCGATACAATAGCAGCGCCTGAGCTCCCAACGTTCAATCCACTGATACTTGTCCAGGTGGATCCTTCACCATCGACCAGAACGTCAGCTGTATCATCCGCATAAGTGCCAAGGATAGTCTGGACAGCCGTTACGGCTCCCCCATTTGTGACCCGGACGACGCCGGTAGTGCCTGGCGAGGTAGCACCGACATAAAGCAGGGCAGGCGAAACGTCGAGTGTAGAGCCGGCTCCATCAACATTTACTGTGCCGTTGATCCGGTTGACTCCATAAGCCGTGATGGTAGTGCTTCCGCCCTGGGTGATGTCCAGCGTCCCACCGGAGTTGACGGTAAAATTGGACCCTGTCAATCTGGAATCCGCACCATCAACTTCGGCTGTTCCAGTGATACTAATGCCGATTCCTGCGGGGATATTATTTACCAGGCCCCCATTTGTGACTGAAAGGTCGCCGGTTACCCACAGGGCACCTGCGTTATATCCCAGGGTGGAGCCTGCACCGTCCACGGATACTGAACTTCCGTCAGCGATAAATATGCCGTAGGGCGTATTCTGTTCAACCACGCCACCATTGGTTATGTTGAGTGCGCCTTTGCCGCTCTGACCAATATACGTGTTGCCATTCACAAGATTCAGAATGGATCCGGCACCATCGACATTCACTGTGCCATCACTTGCAGCGGACTTACCAAGAAGCGCCGCACCGGTGGTAATTGTTCCGCCATCATGGATATTGACTGTACCAGTGGAGTTATTCCCCACAGTCAAAATTTGCATGCCGTTATCCCATGATGCCCCCGAGCTAACGTCTATTGTTCCGCTACTGCCAGCGGCATTGCCCAGGGTGACGCCTGCGGTTTTCACCACGCCGCCGTCAGTCACCGTCAGTGTACCTGTACCGGCCTGTCCCACGGTCAGGGCACCTGCGTTCAGCACAGCCCCCGAACCGACCACATTTACTGTACCCTCACCGGAAGCCTGGCCACCCAGCAGGGTGAAGGCAGCGTCCACCACACCTGTGTCATGAATATTAAGGGTTCCCGTGGCACCGTTGCCCACCGTGAGTGTGCCGTTAAGATTGTTCCATTCCGCTCCGGTACTGACATCCACAGTACCATTACCTGCACCGGCGTTACCGATGGTGCCGCCCTGGCTGGTTACCCGCGCATTATCCGTCAATGTCATCGTGCCGGTACCTGAACCACCTGTGGTCAGTGTGCCGGTCAGATTCCACTGTGAGCCCGTCCCGTCAACGATGACGGTACCCGTACTGTTCGCTGCAGTACCCACAATGCCTGCGCCGGTGCTTTTCACTATCCCACTATCAGCAATCGTCAATGTACCCTGGCCGAGATTAGCGACTGTCAGGGTTGTGGTATTCAGAACTGCATTCGTACCGTCCACCTTCACGGTACCCACTCCCGTCGTCGTGCCACCAATGGCTGTGGCTCCTGCGCTAACCATGCCGTCAGTGCTGACATTAAGTGTGCCGGTACCGTTATTCCCCACGGTCAGGATTTGCCGGATACCGCTGGCATTAATCAGATCCCATATCCCACCGTCGCTGACAATAACTTCACCGTTGCTGTTCGCCCCTGCACCCACAGCACCTGCACCTGAGCTGTTTACGACACCGCTGTCAGTGATGTTGAGCGTACCTGTACCAGTCTGCCCCACGGTCAGCCCGGCGGTATTCAGCATGGCATCGATGCCATCCACCTTCACGGTTCCCACGCCAGTTACACCATTGCCAATGACCGTGTTTCCGGCAGTGACCGTCCCTGTGGTATTGATGTTGACTGTACCGTTACCCTGGTGCCCAACCGTCAGATTCTGCGCAGTTCCGGTCGCAGTACTGACTAAATTCCAATTGGAACTGCTGCTTACATCAACCGTTCCTGTGCTTCCTGCGTTTGCTGCGACAGTACTTGCACCACTGCTGTTCACCACACCGTTATCAGTGATGACAAGCGTACCCTGACCGACAGAACCGACTGTCATGGCGGTGGTATTCAGTACAGCCCCCGCGCCGTCAACAGTTACGGTACCGGTACCGCCCGGGCCAAATGACGGCAGGTAAAAGCCGATATGGGTTGCCCCGGCCGTCACGCTGCTGTCTGCATGGATATTGAGCGTACCTTCTCCGCTACCACCCACGACCAGGTTCTGACCCACATTACTGTCGTTGACCAGGTTCCATTGACCGCCAGTGCTGACATCAACGTCACCTGTGCTGCCTGCTACGCTACCCAGGGTGCCTGCCCCGGTACTGTTCACAACACCACTATCAGTGATGGTGAGTGTACCCTGACCGGACGCGCCCACTGTTATCGCTGCGGTATTCAGTAACGCATCAACACCATCGATGTTCGCCGTACCCACACCCGTAGTTTGACTACCAATCCCGACAGAACCAGCAGTCACATTACCTGCAGTATTGATATTGAGCGTACCGGTACCGCTATTACCTATGGTCAATCCCTGAGCGACCCCACTGGCATTAACAAGATTCAACTGTCCGTTGCTGCTGACATTAACCACGCCATTGCTGTTCGTTGAGTAGCCGATCATTCCAAAGCGGACACTGTTCACTACTCCCCCATCAGCAATGGTAAGTGTGCCGGTACCATTTGGGTACAAATAATCTGAGCCCACATATAGCGAACCCCAACTCGCTGATGGGGAACCGTTAGCGTTCAGTACAGAATTGGGGCCGTTGACAGTCACGGTACCGCTCCCCGTCGCACCCACGCCAATGACAACAGCAGAGGATGAATTGACTTCCCCTCCACTGGTAATGTTAAGCGTCCCCTCGCCGGCGTTACCCACTGTTATTCCCGCTGTATTCATTACCGCACCTGCCCCATCTACTGTGACGGTTCCTGTGCTACCGGCTACTGACCCAATCGTACTGTAATCGCCGGTTACGGTACCGCCGTTGCTGATGATGAGCTCTCCCGTACCGCCATTGGTACTGCCCACGATAATGTTTCCTGCATCTGTGACGGGATTATCTTGTGTAACGGACAGGGGACTGTTGCCCAGACTGCTGTCCACGACCAGGTCAGCAGAGGCGACACCTGGCAGCGCCATCAGTATCAGTAGAGAAAGGACGCGGAGCCGTAAAGGAAGAGGGCGGAGAGCGGGTATATCCTGTAGAGAGGAAGTTGCGGACATCGTCTGGCTTACAGATTTCCCGTTCACCAATTCGGAGCAAACCTGAAAGACGCGCAGGGTGCTGTTCCAGATAACACGATAGACTTTATTCATGTTGCACACTCGTTAAATATTTGAGTCTGCCTGTCTATTTCATTGTTTTTATAAAAATATAACAGGCTTGTTTTGTTAATAAATAAATGGCACTCAGCGCTTTCAGAGAAATATTCTGAAAGACAAGCTTTAATGGAATAAGAATTCCTATTAAATTCTGAGGGAAATTAATAAAGAGCGGGTAGACAGGATTATGTGTCCATGTGAATATAATCCTGATGCATTCATCATATATGTTGCTGACTGCAATTGACTGAAATGAGATGATGGATGGCTTTCTGTAGTCAGTTTCACACTGAGCAACAATCATTTCAATATGGCAGGGGGAGATGCGGTGAGCGGGTAGTTACGCACCTGAATTATCAATGTAAGTAAATTCTTAGATTTATTAATTTGTCAGACTTGTTTTTTCTCGTTTTGCTCCGGGCGATAGTAATAAATTTGGGATATTTACACGCATTAATAAGAATTTTATACACAAACTGGCATGGCATAAATTTTTAATTAAAAGCACTAATTGCTAAATTAAAAAATAAGGGGAAGGTAAGGGCGGGTTATCTGGTTGAATAATAGGTTTATTTTAGTGTAATAACCCGCCCGGGGTAACGGCCCAATAGCACTAAATAACGGGAGCTATTTAGTGCTATTTTGTTCATATTCAAGGTGAAATCATCATTCCTTTTCCGGCGAATCGCGTAAAGACGGGGTGTGAGTTACTGCCATAATGAGCCCTTCAGGGCTGAGAAAACGGGTGACGGTCTGCCCCCAGGGCTCTTCCTGCAAACGGGTGAGCAAGGTATAGCCTTCGCGTTCCAGAATGTCGGTTGCGCGGCGCATATCGGCGACTTCAATTTCAAGCCAGGCCTGAGGAGCCGGTAACGTATCAGGCCATTCGTCGGTACCAAAACACGAGAGCGCCACTTTATCCAGCGGCCAGACCGCAAAATATTTAATCCCCGGAATATGTTGCGAATGCAGATATCCCTCATAACCATCAATTGTTTCAAGCGGCAGTCGTAACAAGTCTTTGTACAAATGCTCACTTTCTTTCGCATTCGTGGTGACAGGACCCAGTCCCGCCATAAATAACACTTCGATCCCTTCAGGTAGACGGGTCATTTTTACCTCCTGGTGCGCACATGATCACGCGCGGGTTTTGTTCCGTTAAAACCTGCGTCGGTTGCCCGGCTGCGCTATCAGCCATAAAATATCCTTCCTGGATAGCAGGAAGCGTACGACACAATTTAGATTCTGCGTTGTAAAAAAAGGACGTTTCGAAGAGGCATGGACGATGAATTCTGACTCAGGTGGACTGGAGCCCATTTCAGGCAACCATCATAGTGGGGCGACGCAATTTTTCTTCGCGCCGTCGATGCCATTGCGTGGCCATATATCACATTACACCGTGCAATTGCGTAATGCCTGTGAGCTGCCGTCGGCACGCCCGCTGACGATCATCCCGGATGCCAGCGGCTGCCTGGTGTTCACCGTGAATCACGGGCGCGTGAAACCGGTTTTTTGGGGGCCGAACAGCGAAACGCATCAGGTGATGCGGGATTTCAACACCATCACGCTGCGTCTGCTGGTGGAGTTTCTGCCGGGCGGGGCATTCGGGCTTTTCGGCAGTCTTCCTTTACATGAACTGCATAACAGCCAGTGCCTGCTGGATGCCATTGACCCTGCGCTGGACAGACTCTTTCGTTGCGTAGTGGAAAGGCATTACGCCACCTGGCCGGTTCTTCTTCAGGCCGTTGATGACGTGCTGGTGCGGCGCTTCGGCGCGGTCGTGGAAAAACCGCTCTTGCGCCAGGTGCTGATTCACGCTTCTCCATTGAACGGGAGCATTCGTCTTAATACTCTGACCGATATGACGTCATACAGTGCCCGGCATATTAACCGCTTGTGCCAGGAAAGAATTGGCGTCTCCTGGAAATCGTTTGTCCGTATTGTCAGGATTAATGAAGCGTGTCGGCGCATCAGTCACGGTGTCGCCGACCTGCGCACACTTGCCTGTGATCTCGATTTCCATGATCAGGCCCACTTCAGTAAAGACTTTAAAGCGCTTTGTGGCGTCACGCCGTCTGACTATCAGCGGAACCCGTCTCATTTTTATGCCGAGGAAACGAAACTGTGCATGAATCTGCCGGGCCGCTATGCCCGCTGACGATCACGTGCTACGAATTTCCCCACTTCTCGCAAAACGCCGCAATATCGTCATCCTGAAAATCCGCCAGCCGCTCGATGATGGTCTCCAGCGGCCAGTTCCACCACGCAATCTGCTGCAACTGAGCACCGAAATGCGGTGCGAATCGTAAACGAATGGTTCTGGCGGGAACGCCGCCGACGATGGTGTAGGGTGCAACGTCTTTACTCACCACGGCACCGGCGGCGATGACCGCGCCGTCACCGACCGTCACTCCCGGCAACACAATCGCGCCGTGGCCAATCCAGACATCGTTACCGATGGTGACCACGGCGTCACGGCGATGAGAGAAAAACGCATGATCACGCACGGCATTGACGGAATAGTATTCCGGGCAATAGGTGATGCGATGCTGCGACGGGCGCTCCATCGGGTGGTTCGGCGCGCCGATGCGCACATTGTTGGCAATCGCCACAAACTTGCCAATGGTCGCGTCGGCCACCGTCACGTATTCGCCGAGATAGGAAAAATCGCCCAGCGTACTGTATTCCATCACGCTGCTGGCAAGCACTTCACACTGCAAACCGATATGGCATTCACGGATCCGGACGCTGGGGTCAATCCAGGTTTCTGCTAATTTTGCCAGCTTCATGATGATTTCTCTTATCTTTCTGTTTCGATAATTAAAACAAGGAAATCTGACAAAAATATGACCGGTGGGTTTTCGCATTTTTCGTGATTAAACACGGCGTTCATTTTTTGTTCGTCTGTTTGTCATTAAAACGTCATCGGCAACGTTATTAATATCCCTCGAATAACCTAACTCTCTGGACAGTATGATGAACAGAGCACAAGCACAAAATGTAATAATTGAACATGCCCCAACGACGCTGCCGCAGGTGAATTACCTGCGCCTGCAAAATAAGAAAGTATTGAGCGTTAAGAATCTGTACAAATCGTATAACAATCATTCACCTGTTCTCTCAGATATTAATTTCGATCTGCATGCCGGTGAAATGGTAGGGGTTATCGGCCGCTCCGGTGCCGGTAAATCAACCCTGTTGCATGTCCTGAATGGCACCCATCCGGCGACCTCCGGCGAGATCCTGGATTACCCGGACGTCGGCACGCCGCGGGATGTCGCTGTGTTGCGCGGGCGTGAGCTGAACCGCTGGCGCAGCAAATGCGGGATGATTTTCCAGGATTTCTGCCTGGTACCGCGGCTGGATGTGCTGACCAACGTTCTGCTCGGGCGCCTCAGCCAGACGTCAACGCTGAAATCGCTGTTCAAGGTCTTTTCGCAGGAAGACAGGGCGAAAGCCATCGACCTGCTGGAATGGCTGAACATGCTGCCGCATGCCCTGCAACGCGCGGAAAATCTCTCCGGCGGGCAGATGCAGCGCGTCGCGATTTGCCGGGCGCTGATCCAGAACCCTTCCATTCTGCTGGCCGACGAACCCGTCGCCTCACTGGATCCCAAAAATACCCAGCGCATCATGCGCGTGCTGAATGACGTCAGCGAACAGGGGATCAGCGTCATCGTCAATCTTCATTCCATCGACCTGGTGAAAGCGTACTGCACGCGTGCGATTGGCATCGCGAAGGGTGAGATTATTTTCGACGGTAATCCATCCCTGTTAACCGATGACATTCTGCACAAACTTTATGGCGATGAAATCAGCCAGTTACATTAATTTCTTTCCTACGACTACGGACACGTATAATGAAAAAATCGATGACTCGCGCATTTCGTATTTCCACCCTGATGGCAAGCCTGGTATTGGCCTGGCAGGTCAATGCGGCTGAACAACCTAAAGAACTTAATCTGGGTATTCTTGGCGGGCAAAATGCGACGCAGCAGATTGGTGATAACCAGTGTGTGAAGCAATTCCTCGACAAAGAATTAAATGTTGATACCAAACTGCGTAATTCTTCTGATTATTCTGGCGTTATTCAGGGGCTGCTCGGCGGTAAAGTGGACGTGGTGCTGAGTATGTCACCGTCATCTTACGCGTCGGTCTATATCAGCAACCCGAAAGCGGTTGATATTGTCGGCATCGCGGTTGACGATAAAGATCAGTCCCGTGGTTATCACTCTGTCGTGATTGTGAAAGCGGACAGCCCGTACAAAACGCTGGAAGACCTGAAAGGCACCGCGTTTGGCTTTGCTGACCCGGATTCCACCTCCGGCTTCCTGATCCCGAACCAGGAATTCAAACAGAAGTTTGGCGGTTCTGCGGACGACAAATACAAAAACCACTTCTCCAGTGTGACGTTCTCCGGCGGTCACGAGCAGGATATCCTCGGCGTGCTGAATAACCAGTTCGCGGGCGCCGTGACCTGGGCTTCAATGGTGGGTGATTACAATACCGGCTACACCTCCGGCGCGTTCAACCGCCTGATTCGGATGGATCATCCTGATCTGATGAAGCAAATCCGTATTATCTGGCAATCGCCGTTGATCCCGAATGGCCCGATTCTGGTGAGCAACAGCCTGCCGGCAGACTTTAAAGCCAAAGTTATTGCCGCGGTGAAAAAACTGGATAAAGACGATCACGCCTGTTTCGTCAAAGCCATGGGTGGCACACAGCACATCGGCCCGGGAAGCGTCGACGATTTCAAACAGATCATCGAGATGAAACGCGAGCTGGTTACTGCTCGTTGATCTCGTCCTGCCCGCTCCCCCGGTCAAACAGGCCGGGGGATTTTTTTAGTGATAACCCTGTGAGCGAACATGCGAAATACCGAATTTGAACGTTACTTTCGGGAGATAAAGCTACGCCAGACGCGGGATACTTTCACCTGGTCAATCTTATTGCTGGCGCTGTACTTCGCGGCGGGTAATATCGCGGAATTCAATCTGTTGACCGTCTGGCGCTCGCTGCCGAACTTTCTCGATTACATTGTCGAAACCATTCCCACGCTGCATGTGTCCGTGCTGTTTGCCGATTCACATACCAAAGGCTCGCTGGCCTACTGGGGCTACCGGCTGCCGATTCAACTGCCGCTGATCTGGGAAACCCTGCAACTGGCGCTGGCATCGACGCTGGCCGCCGCCGGGCTGGCGACGGTGTTCTCTTTCCTTGCCGCCAGCAACGCCTGGTCGCCCGCCTGGGTACGTTACAGCATCCGGGCGTTAGTCGCCTTTTTACGCACTATGCCGGAACTGGCGTGGGCGGTGATTTTCGTGATGGCGTTTGGTATTGGCGCCATTCCCGGTTTTCTGGCGCTGATGCTGCACACCATCGGCAGCCTGACAAAACTGTTTTATGAAGCTATCGAAAGCGCGCAGGACAAACCCGTACGCGGCCTGGCGGCCTGCGGCGCCACACCGTTTCAGCGCATGCGTTTCGCGCTCTGGCCGCAAGTGAAGCCTGTCTTCATCTCCTACAGCTTTATGCGCATGGAGATTAATTTTCGCTCCTCGACCATTCTCGGTCTGGTAGGGGCGGGGGGCATCGGCCAGGAGCTGATGACCAACATTAAACTCGATCGTTACGATCAGGTGAGCATGACGCTGCTGTTGATCATTGTTGTGGTCTCGCTACTGGACATGCTCTCTGGACGTCTGCGTCACTGGGTACTGGAGGGAAACAAATGAAAACCTGGCAAACGGAACCTGATCTGATGACCAGCCGTCAGCAGCACGCGGAGTTGTACCGCGCGCAGCCTCGTTATTTGCGCCGCATCGGTCTGCTGGCGCTGGCGATATTCCTCTATTACGTCTGGTTTTTCTTCCAGTTTGGCCTCCCGCTGGCGCAGGCGCTTAATGGCGTGCAGGAGCTGGGGCGCTATTTTCTGCGTATGTTCGTCTGGCGAGATTTCCTCAACTGGCCGTTTCAGTATTACTTCACGCAAATCCTGGTCACTCTGGGGATCGTTTTTGCCGGCACCCTGACCGCGACGGTGATTGCACTGCTGCTGTCATTCCTCGCGGCGCGCAATATTATGCAGGGTCCGGTGACGCGCATTATCGCGTTGCTGATGCGTCGTTTGTTTGACGTACTGCGTGGCATTGATATGGCTATCTGGGGGTTGATTTTCGTCCGTGCAGTCGGGCTGGGGCCGCTGGCTGGCGTGATGGCGATCATCATGCAGGACACCGGGTTGCTGGGGCGTCTGTACGCGGAAGGGCATGAAGCGGTGGAGCGCTCACCGGGCCGCGGCCTGATGGCGGTCGGCGCTAACGGCCTGCAAAAACATCGCTTCGGCATCTTTACGCAATCCTTCCCGACCTTTCTTGCACTCAGCCTGTATCAGATTGAATCCAACACCCGTTCCGCGGCGGTGCTGGGGTTTGTTGGTGCAGGGGGGATCGGCCTGATTTACGCCGAGAACATGCGTTTGTGGAACTGGGATGTGGTGATGTTCATTACCCTCATCTTGGTGGCGGTGGTGATGATCATGGATACCCTTTCCGCCTGGCTGCGCCGTCGCTACATCCACGGAACGCCGATCCCGATGTTTGACGACATGAAAAAATAGCGGGAACCCCGTTGGTTTTTATTTTCCTTCGCCGGGAATAAACCTCCCTCCTCTTCGTCTTATAGGTTCAATGTTTGCAAGGTGAGCCTGACTATGACGACCACTCCACTAACCACCGGCCAGAAAATCGCGCGTCTCGCGCTGGTCGGCCTTGTTCCACTGGTACTGATTTTATTATTTTTGTGGGTCGGCGGCTGGCTGACGCCGCAGCGCCTGACCTCCGATAAGCTGATCACGGTGTTGCAGCAGTCCGGCGGCGAGCATCCGGGTTATCGCCGTAACCATGCCAAAGGCATTTGCGTGACCGGCAGTTTCCTCTCCAACGGCAACGCCAGCGCGATTTCGCGCGCCTCAGTGTTTTCGCCAGGCGAGACGCCGGTCACCGGGCGCTTTGCCCTTGCTGGCGGTAACCCGGCCGCGCCGGATTACGCCGTACCCGTGCGCAGCATGGCGCTGGCGTTTCAGTTGCCCGGCGGCGAACAGTGGCGCACCGGTATGAACGCCATGCCGTTCTTCCCGATCTCCACAGTAGAAGATTTCTACGAGCTTCAGGTCGCCACGCTACCGGATCCGGCGACCGGCAAACCGAACCCGGAAAAATTTAAGGCGTTTATTGCGAAACATCCGCAAATGTTGCCTTTCCTTGCCTGGTCTAAACAATATGTCCCGTCGTCAAGCTGGGCCAGTGACCGCTTCAATGGCCTGAACGCGTTTCGCTTTATCAATCGCTCGGGAGAAACGCATCTGGTGCGCTGGAGCATGGTGCCGCACGCCAGCTATCAGCCGATCACCGCGGACGATAAAAATAACAGCAATTTCCTGCAGACCGATCTGCAACAACGGCTGGCGCAGGGGCCATTGAAATGGGATCTGCTGATCACCGTCGCTAATGCCGGGGATGACGGCAGCGATGCGGCGAAAAGCTGGCCTGCTGATCGGCAAACCATTAATGCCGGCACGTTAGTGCTGACCAGTGCCACTGCCCAGGCGCAAGGGTCGTGCAACGACATCAACTATGATCCGCTGATTTTGCCGGACGGCATTGCCGCTTCCGACGATCCTTTACTCAATGCGCGTTCTTCGGCCTATGCCAAATCCTACAACGCGCGCACCCGTGAACAGGCAGGAGAGCATTTATGAAACAGGTGGCTTACTTTCACCCGGCGCTGCGCCTGCTGCACTGGTTAATGGCAGCGGCAATACTGGCGATGCTGTTTATTGGTGTGGCAATGGTCGCCACGGTGTCATCGCTGCACGGTTTGCTGGTGGCGATCCACAAACCGCTGGGGTTGATGATCCTTGTGCTGGTGGTGGTGCGTCTGGGGTTGCGCTTCTCCACCGCCACACCGCCGTTGCCGGATTCGTTGCCTGCCTGGCAGCGGGTGGCGGCGCATGCGTCGCACTGGGCGCTGTATGCGATGATGCTGGCGCAGCCGCTCATCGGTTGGGCGATGCTGTCGGCGGCGGGATATCCGATTACCCTGGGCGGGAGTTTTGTGTTACCGCCGATCCTGCCGGTGAGTAACGACAGCTATGCGATCCTGCGCCCGCTGCATTCTCTGGTTGCGCTGGCGCTGTTTGCCACCGTAATGTTGCATCTGGCCGCGGCGTTACGTCATGCGCTGATACTCCGCGACGGGGTATTTCAAAGCATGGCGGGCACCCGTAAACGGTGAAGGAGCGTTATGTCACAGCTGACTGATGGTGAGATCCGCCGGGTGATGCCACATCTGCAACGCTTTGCGCTGTGGCTGACCCGCAACCCGCACAGCGCGGAGGATCTGGTGCAAAGCTGCCTGACGAAGGCGCTTACCCGTCGGCCGCAACATGACGACGAGCACAGCCTGCGCGCCTGGCTGTTCACCATTCTTTATCGCCAGTTCATTGATGGCGAGCGGCGGCGCAAGCGCTACCTGAAACTGCTCACTTTTTTTACCGGTGAGGAAGCAGAGGGGTATTCCACCGAATCGCTGGCGATGGCCGACGAGACGCTGGCGCAGTTTGCCACGCTGCCGACCGACTATCGCGCCATTTTGTTGCTGGTGAGCGTTGAAGGGCTGAGTTATAAAGAGGTCGCTGAAACGCTGGATATTCCGCCCGGAACCGTGATGTCGCGGCTCTCCCGGGCGCGTAAGCTGCTTCATGAGAAATTAGAAGGTAAGGTAACGCCGTTACCGCTGAGGAGACTGAAATGACTTTGCCCCCGGATGAACACGATCTGCATGCCTGGATGGATGGCGAAGCGGATGACGCGACCTCAGCGCGCGTGGAACGTTATCTGGCTGAGAACCCGGATGCCGCGGCCCGGGTGGCGGGCTGGCGCCAGGACGCGCAGCAGTTGCGCCAGGCGATGAACCGCCAGACCGTCGTACTGGAAAGCCCGGAACCCCATTATTTGCGTCGTCAGGTGCGGCAACAGCGGCAATGGCGGCTGGCAACCGCCTGCGCGCTGGTGCTGGCGCTGGGCGTCGGCGGGGTGACTGGCTGGCAGATGAAAGAGTCGCAATTATTGATGAGCCATCAACCGATGGAAGATGCGGTGCAGGCCTATAAACTGTTTGATAACGCCGCGCTCACCCCCATGGACGTGGTGGCAACCCGGCAGACTGAACTGAGCCGTTGGGTGGCGCGCTATTTTATGAATGGTGTGCCGCCGCCGGATCTCGAACAGTACGGGTTCAAACTACGGGGCGCACGGCTGATAGCGACCGCGCAAGGTCCGGCGGCGCTGGTGATGTATGAGGATCCGCAGGGAACCCGCGTCGGCTGGTATATCCGTCCGTTAAGTCCGGTGAAATTACCGCATGGCGAGCGGCAGGGGGAAGATGTGATGGCGCAATACTGGAGCGACGAACACTATAACTACGCGTTAGTCACGCCACTGAATTCCAGCGGTGTGGACGGGTTGCGCAAAGCCGTCTCACTGGCGACCAGTTAAGGCCTCTTGCCGGGGCCTGCTGGTGCCAATATAATCATTACGCATTTCCTTTTATGCCGTAGGCGTTACCGTCATCCAACGCGCCCCGATCCCGAGGGTCTCAGCAGAGAAAACAGGGGTCATCTGGCGCGACGTCCTTACTTCATTAAAACGACATCACGCACACGCGTGATTTTCGTGTCGCTGCCTGCCAGGTCATTTTTCTTTTGAGGAAAACAGAATGAACATGAGCGGCAATACTCTTCTTATTACCGGTGCCACCAGCGGAATTGGCCGCGCGCTGGCGGAAGCTTTTCACGAACGGGGCAATCAGGTCATCATTACGGGGCGTCGTCAGGCGCTGCTCGATGAGATCACCGCGGCGAACCCGGGCATGGCTGGCTACCGGCTCGATCTTGCCGATACGGCGATGCTCGCGGATGTCACAGCCAGCGTGCGGTCGCGTTTCCCGGCGCTGAATATGCTGATCGCCAATGCCGGGATTTCTCAGACTGAGGATATCACTGACGCGGACTGGAATGCTGACGTCGCGCAGGCGATTGTCGACACCAACATCCTCGGGGTGATCCGTGCCACTGCGGCGTTTCTTCCGCTGATCAAAACGCAGCCTGGCGCCACGCTGATGGCGACCAGTTCGGCGCTGGCGTTTCTGCCCAGAGCGGTTTTCCCGACCTACTGCGCCAGTAAAGCCTTCCTGCACTCGTGGCTGGTGTCGCTCCGTTACCAGCTGCGTGACATCCCTGTGGAAGTGCTTGAGCTGGCGCCGCCTTACGTACAGACCATGATCACTGGCATTCAACAGGCGACGGATCCACGTGCCATGCCGCTGGCGGCATATATCCACGAGGTCATGACGCTGCTTGAACGTCATGACCATCCTGGCGGGGAGATCCTGCTGGAACGTGATAAAGCCCGCCGTTGGGCGGAAAGAGAGGGTACTTACGACGCGATTTTCCGCGCCATGAATCCCGATTAATCCGCAGTAGTCTTCACACCGTGGGGACGGTGCCGCCATCAATCAGGTACTCTGTCCCCGTAATCGCCCCCGCGCGATCAGAAGCCAGGAAGGCAATCAGATTCGCCACCTCTTCCGGTTTCGCGGGGCGCCCGAGCGGGATCCCGCCCAGCGAATCCATAATGATTTTTTTACCCCCCGCATAGTCTGTTCCCGCCTGTTCGGCCAGCCGCTCTGCCAGACGCACGGCGGCTTCGGTTTCTATCCATCCGGGGGAGACGCGCAACACACGAACGCCTTTGGGCGATACCTCTTTTGACAGGCTTTTGCTATAGGCCGAGAGCGCGGCTTTCGCAGCGGCATAAGCGGTGGTTGCTTCCGGCAGCGGCATCAGGCGCTGAATGGACGAGACATGAATGACAACGCCCGCGCCACGCGAAATCATGCCCGGCACCAGCAGCCTGTCCAGCCGCACCGCAGGCATCAGATTGAGCGCCAGTTCCCGCTGCCATTGCTGCTCGTCCAGCGCGGCAAATCCCCCGGCTGGCGACGACGACCCGCCCAGCATATGCACGATGATATCCACGCTGCCGAGGCGCGCGGTTACCTGCTCTGCCAACTGCTGGCATCCGGCGTCGGTGGTTAGATCGGCGGCAACGAACAGGCTGTCGTCCTGCAAGTCTTCAGGTCGATGACGCGCTACAGTCATCACCTGCGCCCCCAGTTCACGAAACAACGCGACCGTCGCCGCTCCTGCGCCTTTGGTGCCGGAGGTGACCAGTGCGCGCTTGCCTTTCAGCGTCAGAAATTCCGCCATTTATTTATCTCCCGACTCGTTTTTGTTCATTTCAGTTATCTGGTTAATGGTGCTTGTTAACTTTAAGGAAGGCAGATAATTTGGACAACGGGGATAAACAGGAATGACTTGATGAAGGAATCGGGATAATGTCGCGCGTGACGCTGAATGATTTACAGGCGGTACTCACCATCGCCCGCCGGGGAACCTTCCGGGCGGCGGCGATCGATTTAGATATGTCGACCACCGCGCTGAGCCACACCATCGCCCGCCTTGAGGCGGAACTTGAGGTGCGACTGTTTAATCGCACCACCCGTAGCGTGGCGCTGACAGAGGCCGGGCAACAGCTGGTCGAACAACTGGGGCCGTCACTGCAGGGGGTGAATGATGCGCTGGAAGCGGTGCGCGCCCGCAAGGGCACACCATCCGGTGTGTTACGCATCAATGCGCCACCGTTTGCCGCGCTCACGTTGTTTTCGACGCTGATCGTCGAGTTTCTGCGCCGTTATCCACAGATGCATATTGATCTGGTCACTGAAGGGCGGCTGGTGGATATCGTGGCGGAAGGGTTTGATCTGGGCGTCCGGGTCGCGGGTCTGGTGCCGCAGGACATGATTGCGCTCTCCCTCGGGCAGCCGCAGCGTTTCGCGGTGGCGGCGTCACCAGATTATCTGGCGCAACATGGCACACCGACGACACCGGGCGATCTGCTCAGGCATGCCTGTCTGCGTGTGCGTCTGCCGGATGGTGCGCTTTATCGCTGGCATCTGGAAAAACAGGGGGAAGTGGCGCATGTTGAAGTGAACGGGCCACTGACGCTGGACGACGCCGCACTCTCCCGCGCTGCCGTGCTGGAAGGGCTCGGCATTGGGTTTTTCCTCGAACAGAACGTGGTCGGCGATATTGCCGCCGGGCGCATGGTGCGCCTTCTGGATGACTGGACGCCGCCGTTTCCGGGGCTGTGCCTTTACTATCCAGGCAGACGCCACCCCTCCGCCGGGCTGGCGGCGTTTCTGGCGCTGGCGCGCGAGATGGCGCAGCGGTGAGTTATACCCGCACGACACCAACGGTCAGAATAATATTGGCGAAGCGTCGCGTTTCGCCGGAAGCAATCACCAGCAGGGTGTCGGATGATTTAGCCAGCGCATAGAATGCTTCGCGCGTCAGCCAGTTAAATTCCGTTTCGGGTGATAAAAGACGCTGATACTCTTTTTCAATGGTATTATCAAAGTCGGCAGGGGAGGCCATTAGCGTCGCGCTTTCGACATTGATATATTTCAGTAGCTTCTCAAGAATAAACGGGCTGTTGATCATCCCGGGAGCAAAATTGAGATAGATAATCGTCGCATCAGGGGCTGAATTGGTCACGAAAGAATAGTTGCTGTCAGCGAGCAATATTTTTGTTTTATGACCACATTTTGCCAGGACGCTTAACAGCTCCGGGTGAATGATGTCTGTTTTAATCATAATGATCCCTGTAAAACGTGCCAGGTCATTATTGTCCCTGGCATGTTCAAATTGACGGTTGCCACTGCTTTCCCGTCACATACGATAAATGCCGCCGTTAATATCGATAGTGGCGCCAGAAATAAAGCCATCATATTCCGAGGCCAGGAAACGAATAGTGCGTGCAACATCTTCAGCGGTGCCCGCACGTCCCAACGGAATGGCGCTGATGGTTTCATCGGCGGATTCTTTGGTGGTGTGGACGTTATGGAAACGGGTGCCAAGAATCAGCCCTGGCGCGACAGCGTTAACGCGAATGCCATACTGTCCCAGCTCTGCCGCCAGCGAACGCGTCCAGGTCAGCACCGCGCCTTTGGTGGTGGAGTAGACCAGAGAACCGGAATGCCCGCCGGAGCGGCCCGCCAGCGAGGCGAGGTTCACAATGCTGGCGCCGTCTTTGGCCGCTTTGAGATATGGCAACGCGCTTTGCGTGACGTTCAGCATGGTGGTCATGTTGACGTCAATAACGGTCTTCCAGAAGGCCTGATCAATTTCGCCCATCCATTTTCTGGCAATAATCCCGCCGACGTTATTGATCAGAATATCAATACCGCCGAGGAATTCCGCCGCAATAGAAACACATTTCGCGGCATCGACTTCATCGGTTAAATCGGCATGACCGTAAGCCGCTTTTTGCCCCAGTGAGGTTGCCAGTGCAGCCAGTTCTTTCGGACCTTCTTCTCCGCTGAAGTAATGGATATAAATATCGCATCCGGCTTCGATCAGCGCTTTCGCCGTCGCCTTGCCGATCCCTTGTTCTGCGCCAGTAATCAGCACTCTTTTTCCGGAAAGATTACCCATTTTAATCTCCTGTATTTGATTTCTGCGAATGACAAACTGCAAACCTGAATTATTATTTTGTGGCTTCAGTTGCTTATTTAAGGCAACAGTGGGCCGTGGTCATTGACTGACCAATAAACTTCCCCGGTGTTGGCAGCTTTATTCACGCTGCCGCCTCTTTCTTACAGAATATTAAGACTCTCCCTTCTCAATCACCGACTGGCGGCTAATGAGTTTAGGGATAAATAAAAACTCCTCCGGCGTCAGATCCGGGTTTTCAATGCGCGTCAGCAGGCGATCAACCATCATGGTGACCATGTCGGCCAGCGGTGGCATCACCGAGCTCATCGGCGGTTGCACCAGATCCGCAAGCGGAATGTTATCAATACCGATGACGGACATGTCCTGCGGGATCCGTACCCCCGCGCTGCGTAACCCGGCCATCAGACCAATACCCATCGCATCGTTGATGGCCACAATGCCATCCGGGCGCGGTGACTGCTCGAGCACTCTGGCGGCAAGCGATCGCCCCAGTTCGGTCATTTCAGCATCGCCGTAGGCTTCCCCGGCTTTGCCTTCAATAACCTGTGCGCTCTCCTGCAAACCATGGCGGTTGACGGCGGAATAGAAACCTTCAATTTTATGCAGGCGGCTTGGTAACTGTGTGGCTTCGGTGACGAATACCAGTTGCCGGCAACCCCGTTCAATTAAGTGCTCCGCCGCCAGTCGCCCGGCTTCGACGTTATCCATCGAGACGCTGTCGAACGGCGGATTGCCGTCCGGCGCGTGAGTTGACATCAGACTGTCGTAGTTCACCATCACCATGCCGTGGCGGGCGGCGTTGGCGAAGTGGGGGCGATCCATTGCCGTTGCGACAACAATCACGCCTTTTACGCCATGGGCAAACATATCTTCCAGAAAGGCTTTTTCTTCGTCTTCCTGGCGATAGGTGTTACCCAACAACACCCGATACTGATTGGCTTTAGCAACGCGATCGACCTCACGCGTCAGCATCGCAAAACTGGGGTTCACAATCGACGGCACCAGTAAGCCAATCATTCGCGCCTGGCCGGTTTTCAACTGCTGAGCCACCCGGTTCGGCAGATAATTCAGGTCACGCATGGACTGCCGGATACGCGCGAGTGTCTCCGGGCGCATTTGATTAGTGCGGCCATTCAACACATTCGACACGCTACTGACGGAAACGCCAGCGTGGTTCGCGACATCCCTGATATTAGCCATACTGCCCTCATTATTTACGCGTTTACTGACTTAATTATCTGTTAATTCAACTGCTTTAGCGATCAGTATCCTGCCAGTCCTGGCAACCAGGTGGTGATGATCGGAATCATCGCAATCAGGATGATGCCAAACAGGGAAACCAACAGGTATTTCACCATCGGACGGATCACGTTCTTCATTTCTACCCCACAAATGGCGCAGGTGGTGTATAACCCGAGGCCGATAGGGGGGGAGAACAGACCGAAGCCCATCGCCAGAATCATGACAATGCCGTAGTGCAGGGCGTTAAAGCCAAGCTGGACAGCAATCGGCACCAGAATCGGGGCGAAGATGATCAGTGCCGGCGCACCTTCCAGAACCGCACCGAAGACAATCAGAATAATGATGGTCAGCAACAGGAAGACCCAGGCGCCCTGCGAGTGACCAATGCCAACCAGCAGTTCCGCAATTTGCTGTGGGATCATCTGAATCGTCAGCACGTACGACAGGCTGGTAGCACAGGCAACGATGAACAACAGCACGCCGGACATCGCCGCGATGTCGATAAACATCTTCACGGTGGCGCGGAACGTCAGTTCACGGAAGGCCAGGCGACCAATCACAATCGCATACACCACCGCAAACGCCGAGATTTCCGTTGAGGTGGCGATCCCCATCATGACCCCACGGCCAATCATGAAGATCATCGCCAGACCGACAATTGCGCCTAACCACAGTTGCAGCAGAGGACGCATCTGCGGATACGCTTCACGAATGTTGATCTTGCCGCCGAAACGGTTGGCCGCGATCAGCATCAGTACCAGCAGGCAGGCGGCAGGCATCAGGCCGGCGATAAACAGCGCGCCGATGGAGATGTTGGCCACGAAGCCCAGTACAATCAGGTTAACGCAAGGGGGAATGGTTTCCGCCACGACGGCGGAAGCAGCGAACACGCCCGCGGCTTCTTCACTGTCTTCTTTCGCACGGCGAACGGCAGGCATCAGTACGCCGCCCACTGCCGCGACGTCTGCCAGCTTCGACCCGGAAATGCCGGAGAAGAAGGCCATCGACAGTACAGTCGTCATGTTCAGACCGCCACGGAAACGCCCCATGCCACGCACGACCAGCTCGACCAGACGCGTTGACATACCGTTGATTTCCATCGCGGCGCCAGCCAGCAGGAAGAACGGAATTGCCAGCAGCACGAAGTGATCCACCCCGGCGACGACCTGCTGTGAGAAAAAGACGAACGGCAGGGAAGGGTCGCAGATGAAAAATGCCATCGCCGACATCCCGAGGGTAAAGGCAATCGGCACACCCGCGACAATGCCCAGCACGAAGCAGATCAGCATCAGTCCGGCGGCAGCGGTTGCCGGGTCTGCCATCAGGGAAAGTTTCAGCCATCCCAGCAGAATTAACACCAGAATCCCTGCGCCACTGACCAGCACAACTTTCGCTGGCGCTTTCAGCGCATGTTCCAGCGCCGCCAGCATCATTACGCTGGTGCCGATAAGCACTGGAATGACCGAGATAATTTGCGGCAGCCCGGTTTCGGTGGTTTGCAGGCGAGCCGCCATCAGCAGATCATAACTGGATACCACCAGTCCGATAGCGACCAGCAGCAGTACCCAACGGCTGGCATGCACAATATAAGGACGGACAGATTCAGGAATGAAGCGCAAAAAGAGATCAACGCCGATATGTCCGCCGCGCCCGGTCGAGGTCGCCACGCCGAAGAAGACCAGCGCAATCATCATAGCGCGCGCCATCTCTTCCGCCCATTCAATCGGGGAGTGCAGGGCATAACGCCAGATGACGGAGGCAAAAACCACCAGTACGTTAATCAGTAAAACCAGCCCGCCTGCCCAGGCGGTCAGTGTTGTCAGGAATTTATTCAGCCGGGAAAGGTAAGCCAGCGGCCCCGCGGGGGTTTTGATTGCCATCGATGTGTCAGCCATATCGAACCTCGTTATAAAGCTCCCGTCGGTGGCGACCAGCCAGATGCTGGCCGCCTGGATGAATGAAAGGGGCGGGAATTACTCCGCCGCAGTCACTTCATCAACGACAGTTTTCATATTTGGATATTTTGCCAGGAACTCATCCCAGACCGGTTTCACATCTGCGCGCAGGGCATTGCGGTCAATATCATGGAACACCATGCCAAGGGTTTTCAGTTGCGCTACCGCTTTTTCTTCAATCTTGTAGGATTGCTGACGTTCATACTCGGTTGCTTCGCGAGCCGCTGCCAGGAATCCAGGACGCAGTTTTTCCGGGATTTGCTCGAAGCTGTTTTTGTTCATCGCAATCATGATCGGGTTATAGATATGCTGCGTCAGGCTTGCGTTTTTGGCGATCTCATAGAACTTGTTGGCGAGCACGGTTGCGGAGTCATGCTCCAGACCATCAATCACACCCATCTGCAGACTGGAATAGACTTCACCGCCCGGCATCGGAATGGAAACTGCGCCCATATGGTTAATAGTGGCGATAAAGTTTGGTACCGGCAGAACGCGGATTTTCAGGTTTTTCAGATCTTCTGGTTTTTCGACCACTTTTTTGGTGTAGACATTGCGGGCGCCCAGGTTGTAGGCGTAGTCAACCACCACCACGTTAGCTTTTTTCAGCATCAGGTCAGACAGTTCTTTACCGGCTTTGCCGTCCAGTGCTTTGCCCACCTGATTCCAGTCTTTAAACAGGTAACCCAGATCCAGCACGCCGATTTCAGGTACCAGCGTTGCCCAGATAGAGGTGCCGGAAATCATCATGTTGATGGCGCCGATGCGCACCTGCTGGGTTGCATCCGCTTCTTTACCGAGCATCGCGTTAGGGAAGTAGTTGAGTTTGATCTCATCCTTCAGTTGCGGATCTTTTTCGATATTGGACTGTAAACGTTTGAACCAGATGTAGTGTGCAGAGTTGTCATCTGCCGTTAGCGACGAGTAAACACGAAAGGTGACTTTCGCTTCGGCAAGGTTGGTAACAGCACCGGCCGCGAACAGCATAGAGGTAAGTAAGGTTCCAACGAGGGTTTTACGTAAAAAAGGTTGCTGAATGTTCATCATGTTAATCCTTGTGTGAAAACATTTGTTCTATTGTTCCCGACCGATAGCACGGTCTGTCAGGGCATGACTGCGACTTTCTTATTCTTCTGTAACGTTACACTAAATCGTTACAGAGGACGTTATAGCGTAAATTTCGATCAGACAAGTCCTGGACGAAAGGAAAAATGAAATTTGTGAGCGGTGATAAAAAATGAGGCGAAACGCAAATGAAACGCAGCGAAAAAGACGGATGTACAGTCACGGTTTAGTGGCTCAGCTTAATCCGCCGACATCTGGATCACAAAACGTGCAACAAACGTATTTTTTATCAGCAATGGTTCTGAATTGTATTGCTGGAAATGAGGTTTACTTTTTCCGGATTTTCAGAAAATATCTCGCGGAATGATCTACATTATGCCTCGGGTACACTGATTTGTTAATATTTTGCTAATTTTTATGATCGAACTGGATACTTATTTAAACCTTGTTTTACTTTTTTGCCTTAAAATCATGTTTTTTGCCGTTGTATTTCATTTAGACAGGATTTTTTGTGTCATTTTGTCTTATTGAAATGCATTCATCGGCTGTAGTATTGTCATGGTTGTTGAGAATATTCGTTATGTCGTGGAGAATATTTCGATGAAGGATGAACGCTATTAGATACAAGAGGAAATAAAACCAGGAAATATTCTACGGGATTTTATTCTTACTTTGTATTAAGGTTGTTGTAAGGGATGTGGAGAGTTTATTAAGTAAAAATGAGATTCACTAAGTATTACCCCGAAATTATCTGAAAAATAACGCGATAAATACGTGCGAGTTTTTTGTGGAGAGAGTTTTTATTTGTGTGAGATGCGACGCTTACACATGCGTTTCTGCGCGCAAAGGATTGACTATCTTTATCGCCAGGGATATTCTTAGGGTAGTAATTCAGAATTTGTAAAAAATATGTGGAGATAACATTTCATATGTTATCGGTACTGTTTTATGCATTTTCAGGGAAATGACTTACTTCAAGAAACTCTTACTCTCATCTTTGTATCTTCAATATTTTATTGAATTCAGATACAGAAGATCTATCCCTATTGATGAGACGGAATGTATTCAGTGCCATGTTACATAGGGTTGTTTGCTTCAGAAGGCAGTGCTGCCAGCCCGTTTATATGAGCGATATGAAAAAGCCTTACGAATGCTATTGCAGGGAATGCAACGGGTTCGGACGCTTGTTCGCTATCAGTATAAACTACGGCTTTTAGCATCAGTGCAAATAGGGATGATTTATGAAAGCATTATATCTGGGTGAAAAGAATCTCGGCAGTTTGGGCATTATCAGCATCATTGAGGCCAGCTACCAGATGGCTTCGGTCATACTGAAAAATGTAGAAAAATTTCTCGAAGAAGGGACAGAACAACAGCACTACAGCATCGGCATTATCGACGGCAAGGCACTACACACCTGTCCTCTGCACCAACTGAAGCAGATCTCTCAATTACTGAACTGTCCTGTCCTGCTTCTGGTTGAAGATGATCAGCCATGGCAAAAGTATCTCGAGCAGATCGACAACGTTCATGGTGTGATTAAGCGCGAAAGCGATGTCGAATTTTTTATAAATACAATCAATATCATACGTGACGGCGGCTATTGTTATTCCTGGGATATTCATTCTATCAAGAATAATGGCGCCGCCATGTTTAATGATGAGTATTACGCTTCAGCGGGCCTGACGCGCAGGGAGACAGAGATTCTGAAAATGTGCCTGGATGGCGCAACCAACAAGGCGATATCTATTCGGCTATCCCGTAGTGAAAAAACGATCAGCGCGCACAAATCCAATATATTACGCAAGCTCGGCGTGAAGCGTTTTTCTGATCTCTTTTTCCACTGCCGCTGAAATATTACCCTAATAGTGCCACCGGCGGAGTGCGGAGAGTAATATCGATAACGATATTACTCTCCTTGCTTACATCTCTGTATTTATGAAACGTACCTATGGTGATGGATGATTTTTGTGATCACGATTTTATCACTGCCAGTTTAAGGAACGCTTAATCTGTCAGTACATTACTTATTTTTTCTTTGTTTTTATAAGGGGCAAACGGTTTCACTCACTGTCCTCTCAACACTTCAGGGGTAAATATCTATACAAAGCAATCAATTAAACGTTGTGCAGAATCCAGGAAAGATTAAGTAGCATCAGATACAGGTTAAAAGGCAAAGATTCTGAGAGATGATGCTCATGTTTTGGCGAAATAATTGATGGTAAGTTAGCGCAAGCTCTTCCGGATAAGGGTCATCTTTACCTATTCAAGAAAGGAAGCGACCGGTTACATATCATGATGTCTGGAGTATAAATGATGGAAAATAAAATTATTCTGGCTATTAACAGCGGAGAAGGAAAGACGCGTCTGTTAACCGCTGAAGCTGGCAAGGCCGTTAATGTAAAGCTTGTCCCAGGTAATAAGTATTTGTTAAAGAATGTCAACGATGACTTCGCACCAGAAAATATTACACTTAAACGCGTTGGCAAAGCGTTGCATGTTATTCAGGAAGGGGATACTCAGCCGAGTATCATTATTGACGATTACTTTGATGGTGACCCTAATAATCCTGTGCTGCTCGGTATGGCGGAAGATGGCCAGTTGTATGCCTATGTTCCACTGTCCGGAGAGAGTTACGATACCGGTTATTTGATTGCCGACGGCAATATGTCACCGGTTGCCCTGGGTGGTGAGCCTATGGGGCCAGGCAGCGGTATTTTTACGGCGCCCGGTGATAACGACGATTCCCTGTTTGGCCTGTTAGGCTTTTTGGCGGCGGCAAGCGCGATCGGTATTGGTGCTGCCGTGGCAATGAATGATGACGACAATGACAACTCTGACCGCTCCGCGCCGGAAAAACCGGCCATTGGCAGCACTGTCGACGATGTGGGTTCTATTGTCGGTCCTTTGAAGAGTGGTGATGTCACCGATGACAGCGCGCCGACCCTGAGCGGTCGCGGCGAGCCTGGCGATACCATTCATATTTACGACAACGGCAAAGAGATTGGCTCTACCGTGGTCGGCGACGATGGCACATGGACCTACACGCCGGATAAACCGCTGGATGATGGTAAACATGACATCACCCTCACGGAAGAAGATCCCTCCGGCAACGTTAGCCCGCCTTCTGACCCCATCGTTGTTATTGTTGATACTGTTCCACCAAACGCACCCGCCATTCAACACGTTATTGATAAGGTGGGTAATGTCGTTGGTGAAGTTAACCAGAACGGCTGGACCGATGATACCCGCCCTGAAATGAGCGGCACCGGCGAAGCGGGTGCAACGATCACCATTTACGATAACGGCAAAGCTATCGGTCAGACCGAAGTGAACGCCGATGGTCGCTGGTATTTCAAACCGACCCAGGACCTGGCGGATGGCAACCATGACATCACCGTCACGCAGACGGACAAAGCCGGTAACGTCAGCGATCCTTCCCCGATTCGTGACTTTAACGTCATCACTGGCGCACCGGAAAAACCGGAGCAGCCAGACGTCATTGATAACACCGGTCCGAAGACCGGCCCGCTGGATTCAGGCGATGTCACCGACGAAACCAAACCGACCTTCAACGGTGACGGTACACCGGGCAACGTCATCATCATCAAAGACAACGATGAAGTGATTGGCTCTACCATCGTTGACGACGATGGTAAGTGGAGCTTCACGCCGACTGATGATCTGGACGAGGGCGAGCACGAACTGGAAGTGAGCGAGCAGGATAAAGCGGGCAATATCAGCGATCCTTCTGACCCGATTCAGATTGTGGTAGATACCACGCCACCGGCAAAACCTGATGTAGCGAACGCGCTGGATGATAACGATCCGATCACCGGCATGATTAAGGACGGTGGCGTCACTGACGACTCCAGACCGACCTTCAGCGGCGGTGGTCAACCGGGCGATACCGTCACCATTTATGACGGCGATGAAGTTCTGGGCACCACCGTGATTGGCGATGATGGTAAGTGGTCATTCACTCCGGAAGAGCCGCTGGACGATGGCGAACACAGCATTACGCTGACGCAAACTGACCCGGCAGGAAACACCAGCGAACCTTCTGATTCGCTGGATTTTGGCGTTGATACGACCCCGCCAGGCGCTGGCGAAGATGTCCTGAAAATTACGGGTGTCGCGGATAACGTCGGCGATCAGCAGGGCAACGTGGCCAGCGGTGACATCACCGATGACAGCCAGCCTGCTATCACTGGTATTGGCGAAGCAGGCAATACCGTATTTGTTTACAGCACCGACGCTGCAGGTAAACACCTGATCGGCTCGGCTATTGTTGATGCGGATGGCAAATGGAGCCTGACGCCGGACGCACCGCTGCTGGAAGGGCTGAATAAGCTGACCCTGGAAACCCAGGATCCGGCCGGTAACCGCGTTGCCGGCGAAGCGCCGTCTTATGACGTCACGTTGCTGATCCCGACCGGTACCGAACCGGCAATCACCAGCGTGGTCGATAACAGCGAACCGCACGTTGGCCCGCTGCAGAAAGGCGATGCCACCAACGACAGCACCCCGACCCTGAACGGTAGCGCAGCACCGGGCGATATCATCACCATTAAGGACGGCAGCACGGTCCTTGGCTCGGTCACCGCAGACAGCAACGGCAAGTGGACCTTCACCCCGGGCACCGCCCTGGCAGACGGCAACCACAACTTTGCCGTTACCGCTACTGATCCGGCAGGCAACCATAAAGAGAGCGGCAGCTTCCCGATCGTGATTGATACCGCAGCGCCGAGCGCCGGTGATGTGGCGGCGAACGACGATGTGGGCGATCTGACCGGTACCGTTAACGATGGCGAAACCACGGATGACCAGTCCCCGACCTTCAGCGGCAAAGATGAACCGGGCAGCGTGGTGGAAATCATCGACAACGGTGAGGTGATTGGCTCCACCGTCGTTGGCGATGACGGGACATGGGAATACACCCCGGAAACGCCGCTGGATAAAGGCGATCACGAGATCACCACTGTCATTACCGACCCGGCAGGCAACAGCAGTGATCCGTCGCCGGGTATCAGCTTCACCGTTGATCCGGATCCGAACCAGGTCACCATTGGCACCGTCAATGACGATCAGGGGCCGATCACCGGTAGCATGACGGAAGGCAATGTCACTGACGACGCACGTCCGGAACTGACCGGCAGCGGCAAACCGGGCAGCATCGTGACCATCAAGGATGGCGATGAGGTACTGGGTTCTACGACGGTTAAACAGGACGGCAGCTGGAGCTTTACGCCGACCGACGACCTGGCCGACGGCGACCACAGCCTGACGGCCACCTCGGTTGACCCGGCAGGTAACGACGTCACCTCTCCGGCTTTCGATCTGACCGTTGACACTGAAGCTCCGCAAAAACCGACTATTGGATCTGCGACAGATGACGTGGGTTCAAACCGTGGCGAGTTGCAGAGTGGCGACGTCACCGATGACGCCAACCCGACGCTGAAAGGCAATGCCGAACCGGGCAGCCGTGTCGACATCTACGACAACGGCGAACTGATTGGTTCGACAGTGACCGATGAGAATGGCGCCTGGTCGTTCACCCCGACTGCACCGCTCCCGGAAGGTGAGCATCACATCACCACTACCGCGACAGACGAAGCGGGTAACACCGGTCCGGAATCAGACGATTTCGAACTGACCACTGACTACACACCGCCGGTTGCCACCGAAGACAGCCTGCGCATTACGGCAGTTGATGACAATGTAGGTGGTCGTCAGGGTAACGTCGCCAGCGGCGAAATTACCGATGACAGCCTGCCAGTGATCAGCGGTATTGGCATTGCCGGTAACACGGTATTTGTCTACACCACCGACGCGGCAGGGAAACACCTGATTGGCTCGGCGGTGGTTGACAGCAATGGTGACTGGAGCATGACCCCGGACGCACCGCTGCTGGAAGGCCTGAACAGCCTGACCCTGGAAACCCAGGATCCGGCCGGTAACCGCATCGCCGGTGAAGCGCCTGCTTATGACATTACGCTGCTGATCCCGACCGGCACTGAGCCGTCGATCACCAGCGTGGTCGATAACAGCGAACCGCACGTTGGCCCGCTGCAGAAAGGCGATGCCACCAACGACAGCACCCCGACCCTGAACGGGACCGCGGCGGCGGGCGATATCATCACCATTAAGGACGGCAGTACGGTCCTTGGCTCGGTCACCGCGGACAGCAACGGCAAGTGGACCTTTACGCCGGATACCGGTCTGGCAGATGGCAATCACAACTTTGCCGTTACCGCCACCGATCCGGCAGGTAACAGCAAAGACAGCGGCAGCTTCCCGATTGTTGTCGACACCACCGTGCCGGATTCCAGCACTGTGGTTGTGAATGACGATGTGGGCGACAAGACTGGCCCGATCACCAATGGCGACACCACTGACGACCAGTCCCCGACCTTCGGCGGTAACGCTGAACCGGGCAGCGTGGTGGAAATCATCGACAACGGCGAAGTGATTGGCTCCACTGTCGTCGGCGACGACGGTACATGGGAATACACCCCGGAAACCCCGCTGGATAAAGGCGATCACGAAATTACCACCGTGGTGACTGATCCGTCCGGTAACAGCAGCAATCCGTCGCCGGGCATCAGCTTCACCGTTGATCCGGATCCGAACCAGGTCACCATTGGCACCGTCAATGACGATCAGGGGCCGATCACCGGTAGTCTGGCTGACGGCAACGTCACCGACGACGCGCGTCCGGAACTGACCGGCAGTGGCAAGCCGGGCAGTGTGGTCACCGTAATGGACGGTACCGACGTGCTGGGCAGCACCACCGTCCAGCCGGATGGCAGCTGGAGCTTTACGCCGACAACCGATCTGGCCGACGGCGACCACAGCCTGTCTGTCATCTCGGTTGACCCGGCAGGTAACGACGTCACCTCTCCGGCCTTTGAACTGACGGTGGACACCACCGCACCGGGCAAACCGTCCATCGGCTCTGCCATTGATGATGTGGGCTCCGTCCGCGATGATCTGCAGAGTGGCGACGTCACCGACGACGCCAACCCGACCCTGAAAGGCAATGCCGAACCGGGCAGCCGTGTCGACATCTACGACAACGGCGAGCTGATTGGTTCGACAGTGACTGATGAAAACGGCGCCTGGTCGTTCACGCCGACCACACCGCTCCCGGAAGGTGAGCATCACATCACCACCACCGCAACAGATGAAGCGGGCAACACCGGTCCGGAATCAGACGATTTCGAGCTGACCACCGACTACACACCGCCGGTTGCCACCGAAGACAGCCTGAAGATCACCGCCGTGGCGGATGACATTGGCGATCTGAAAGGCAACGTCGCCAGCGGTGACATCACCGATGACAGCCAGCCAGTGATCAGCGGTATCGGCGGCGCCGGTAACATTGTGTTCGTCTACACCACCGATGCGGCAGGGAAACACCTGATTGGCTCGGCGGTGGTTGACAGCAATGGCGACTGGAGCATGACCCCGGACGCACCGCTGCTGGAAGGCCTGAACAGCCTGACGCTGGAAACCCAGGATCCGGCCGGTAACCGCATCGCCGGTGAAGCGCCTGCTTATGACATTACGCTGCTGATCCCGACCGGCACTGAGCCGTCGATCACCAGTGTGGTCGATAACAGCGAACCGCACGTTGGCCCGCTGCAGAAAGGCGATGCCACCAACGACAGCACCCCGACCCTGAACGGGACCGCGGCGGCAGGCGATATCGTCACTATCCGTGACGGCAGCACGATCCTCGGCTCGGTCACCGCAGACAGCAACGGTAAGTGGACCTTCACCCCGGGCACTGCCCTGGCAGACGGCAACCATAACTTTGCCGTTACCGCTACTGATCCGGCAGGCAACCATAAAGAGAGCGGCAGCTTCCCGATCGTGATTGATACCGCAGCACCGAGCGCCGGTGATGTGGCGGCGAACGACGATGTGGGCGATCTGACCGGTACCGTTAACGATGGCGAAACCACGGACGACCAGTCCCCGACCTTCAGCGGCAAAGATGAACCGGGCAGTGTGGTGGAAATCATCGACAACGGTGAGGTGATTGGCTCCACCGTGGTCGGCGACGACGGTACATGGGAATACACCCCGGAAACGCCGCTGGATAAAGGCGATCACGAGATCACCACCGTGGTGACTGATCCGTCCGGTAACAGCAGCAATCCGTCTCCGGGCATCAGCTTCACTGTCGATCCGGATCCGAACCAGGTCACCATTGGCACCGTCAATGACGATCAGGGGCCGATCACCGGTAGTCTGGCTGACGGCAACGTCACCGACGACGCGCGTCCGGAACTGACCGGCAGTGGCAAGCCGGGCAGTGTGGTCACCGTAATGGACGGTACCGACGTGCTGGGCAGCACCACCGTCCAGCCGGATGGCAGCTGGAGCTTTACGCCGACAACCGATCTGGCCGACGGCGACCACAGCCTGTCTGTCATCTCGGTTGACCCGGCAGGTAACGACGTCACCTCTCCGGCCTTTGAACTGACGGTGGACACCACCGCACCGGGCAAACCGTCCATCGGCTCTGCCATTGATGATGTGGGCTCCGTCCGCGATGATCTGCAGAGTGGCGACGTCACCGACGACGCCAACCCGACCCTGAAAGGCAATGCCGAACCGGGCAGCCGTGTCGACATCTACGACAACGGCGAGCTGATTGGTTCGACAGTGACTGATGAAAACGGCGCCTGGTCGTTCACGCCGACCACACCGCTCCCGGAAGGTGAGCATCACATCACCACCACCGCAACAGATGAAGCGGGTAACACCGGTCCGGAATCAGACGATTTCGAGCTGACCACCGACTACACACCGCCGGTTGCCACTGAAGACAGCCTGAAGATCACCGCCGTGGCGGATGACATTGGCGATCTGCAGGGCAACGTTGCCAGCGGTGACATCACCGATGACAGCCAGCCAGTGATCAGCGGTATCGGCGGTGCCGGTAACATTGTGTTCGTCTACACCACCGATGCGGCAGGGAAACACCTGATTGGCTCGGCGGTGGTTGACAGCAATGGTGACTGGAGCATGACCCCGGACGCACCGCTGCTGGAAGGCCTGAACAGCCTGACGCTGGAAACCCAGGATCCGGCCGGTAACCGCATTACCGGTGAAGCGCCTGCTTATGACATTACGCTGCTGATCCCGACCGGCACTGAGCCGTCGATCACCAGTGTGGTCGATAACAGCGAACCGCACGTTGGCCCGCTGCAGAAAGGCGATGCCACCAACGACAGCACCCCGACCCTGAGCGGGACGGCGGCGGCTGGCGACACCGTCACCATTAAGGATGGCAGCACAGTTCTTGGTTCGGTCACCACGGACAGCAACGGTAAGTGGACCTTCACCCCGGGCACTGCCCTGGCGGATGGTAACCATGCGTTCAGCGTAACGGCTACCGATGCAGCCGGTAACCATAAGGACAGCGGCAGCTTCCCGATCGTCGTCGACACCACCGTACCGAATTCCAGCAGCATTGCGGTGAATGACGATGTGGGCGACAAGACTGGCCCGATCGCCAATGGCGATACCACCGACGATCAGTCCCCGACTTTCAGCGGCAACGCTGAGCCGGGCAGCGTGGTGGATATTATCGACAACGGCGAAGTGATTGGCTCCACTGTCGTCGGCGACGACGGCAAGTGGGAATACACCCCGGAAACACCGCTGGATAAAGGCGATCACGAAATTACCACCGTAGTGACTGATCCGTCCGGTAACAGCAGTGATCCGTCGCCGGGCATCAGCTTCACCGTTGATCCGGATCCGAACCAGGTCACCATTGGCTCTGTTAATGACGACCAGGGGCCGATCACCGGCAGCATGACTGACGGCAGCGTCACCGACGACGCGCGTCCGGAACTGACTGGTAACGGCAAACCTGGCAGCATCGTGACCATCAAGGATGGTAATAACGTGCTGGGCAGCACCACCGTCCAGCCGGATGGCAGCTGGAGCTTTACGCCGACAACCGATCTGGCCGACGGCGATCACAGCCTGACTGCCACTTCGGTTGACCCGGCAGGTAACGACGTCACCTCTCCGGCCTTCGATCTGACCGTGGACACCACCGCGCCAGGCAAACCGTCGATTGGCTCTGCCATTGATGATGTGGGCTCCGTCCGCGATGATCTGCAGAGTGGCGACGTCACTGACGACGCCAACCCGACGCTGAAAGGCAATGCCGAACCGGGCAGCCGTGTCGACATCTACGACAACGGCGACCTGATTGGCTCGACCATTGCCGATGAAAACGGCGCCTGGTCGTTCACCCCGACCACACCGCTCCCGGAAGGTGAGCATCACATCACCACCACCGCGACGGATGAAGCGGGTAACACCGGTCCGGAATCAGACGATTTCGAGCTGACCACCGACTACACACCGCCGGTTGCCACTGAAGACAGCCTGAAGATCACCGCCGTGGCGGATGACATTGGCGATCTGCAGGGCAACGTTGCCAGCGGTGACATCACCGATGACAGCCAGCCAGTGATCAGCGGTATCGGCGGTGCCGGTAACATTGTGTTCGTCTACACCACCGATGCGGCAGGGAAGCACCTGATTGGCTCGGCGGTGGTTGACAGCAATGGTGACTGGAGCATGACGCCGGACGCACCGCTGCTGGAAGGCCTGAACAGCCTGACGCTGGAAACCCAGGATCCGGCCGGTAACCGCATCACCGGTGAAGCGCCGGCTTACGACATTACGCTGCTGATCCCGACCGGCACTGAGCCGTCGATCACCAGTGTGGTCGATAACAGCGAACCGCACGTTGGCCCGCTGCAGAAAGGCGATGCCACCAACGACAGCACCCCGACTCTGAACGGGACCGCGGCGGCAGGCGATATCGTCACTATCCGTGACGGCAGCACGATCCTCGGCTCGGTTACCGCGGACAGCAACGGTAAGTGGACCTTCACCCCGGGCACTGCCCTGGCAGACGGCAACCATAACTTTGCCGTTACCGCTACTGATCCGGCGGGTAACCATAAAGAGAGCGGCAGCTTCCCGATCGTGATTGATACCGCTGCACCGAGCGCCGGTGATGTGGCGGCGAACGACGATGTGGGTGATCTGACCGGTACCGTTAACGATGGCGACACCACCGACGACCAGTCCCCGACCTTCGGCGGTAACGCTGAACCGGGCAGCGTGGTGGAAATCATCGACAACGGCGAAGTGATTGGTTCCACTGTCGTCGGCGACGACGGCAAGTGGGAATACACGCCGGAAACACCGCTGGATAAAGGCGATCACGAGATCACCACCGTGGTCACCGACCCTGCGGGCAACAGCAGCAATCCGTCTCCGGGCATCAGCTTCACCGTTGATCCGGATCCGAACCAGGTCACCATTGGCTCTGTTAATGACGACCAGGGTCCGATCACCGGCAGTCTGACTGACGGCAACGTCACCGACGACGCGCGTCCGGAACTGACCGGCAGCGGCAAACCAGGCAGCATCGTGACCATCAAGGATGGTAATGATGTACTGGGCAGCACTACCGTTCAGCCGGACGGCAGCTGGAGCTTCACACCGGTTCAGGATCTGAGCGATGGCGATCACAGCCTGACAGCAACCTCTGTCGATCAGGCAGGTAACGACGTCACCTCTCCGGCCTTCGATCTGACCGTGGACACCGTGGCGCCGGGCAAACCGTCGATTGGCTCTGCCATTGATGACGTGGGCTCAAACCGTAACGATCTCCACAGCGGCGATGTTACTGATGACGCTAACCCGACCCTGAACGGCACTGCCGAGCCGGGCAGCCGTGTCGATATCTACGACAACGGCGACCTGATCGGTTCGGCTATCGCTGACGATAACGGGTCGTGGCAGTTCACCCCGACCACACCGCTCCCGGAAGGTGAGCATCACATCACCACCACCGCGACAGACGAAGCGGGTAACACCGGTCCGGAATCAGACGACTTCGTACTGACCACCGACTACACCGCGCCTGACAGCAGCAAGGTCACCATTACGGATGTGGTGGATGACGTCGGTGGCGTGACGGGCTCTGTGCCGAGCGGTACTGGTAGCATCACTGACGATAATCGTCCGCTGATCAAAGGTACTGGCGCAGAAGCGGGTAATACCATCACCGTTTACAACGGTGACACGGTGATCGGCTCCGCCACCGTCCAGGCTGACGGTAGCTGGGAACTGGTATCGACCACGCCGCTGCCTGATGGCCTGTACACCCTGACGGCGAAGGAAACCGACTCTGTCGGTAACGTCTCCGATCCGTCCAACGAGTACACTTTCAACTTGTCTACTCAGGCTCCGCCGGTTCCGTCGCTGGATAGCGTCTATGACGATGTCGCACCTTCTGTTGACTTTGTGCAGAAAGGTGAAGTCACCAACGACAATATGCCGACCCTGAGCGGTAGCGGCTTGATTGGCGGCACCATCAGCGTCTACGACAACGGC
Source organism: Trabulsiella odontotermitis (assembly GCF_030053895.1). Classification (NCBI taxonomy): domain Bacteria; kingdom Pseudomonadati; phylum Pseudomonadota; class Gammaproteobacteria; order Enterobacterales; family Enterobacteriaceae; genus Trabulsiella; species Trabulsiella odontotermitis. The sequence goes on along the minus strand of NZ_CP125781.1, from coordinate 3,281,931 downwards.
ACCCTGATCGGTACCGCGACCGTAGGCAGCAATGGTAGCTGGAGCTTCACGCCGGATACGGCGCTGAACGACGGCAACCATAACTTTACCGTGACGGTCACTGACGTGGTAGGACGCGTCAGCCCGGCAACGGGTGGACACAATATCATTGTGGATACCACCATGCCGTCTGCGGCTTCTGATCTGCTGATCACCGATGATGTCGGTGCGAAGACAGGTCCGGTGAATACCGGCGACACTACCGATGACAACCTGCCGACCCTGAGCGGCAAGGCCGAACCGGGCAGCACGGTGAACATCCTCGACAACGGTACGGTGATCGGCACCGCTGTTGTTGATAACACCGGTAACTGGAGCTTCACACCGTCCACGCCGCTGGCGAACGGTCCGCACGACATCACCACCACGGTGACCGATACCGCGGGCAACACCGGGCCGGAAGGATCACACGTCACCTTTGACGTTGACGTCGATCCGGGTCAGGCCGCGATCGTTGCCGTGAAGGATGATGTGGGCAGCATCACGACCAACGTCACCCAGAACGGCGTGACGGACGATACCCGTCCGGAAATCACCGGTACGGCGAAGGCGGGCAGTATTGTTACGGTCATGGATGGCAGCACCGTACTGGGCTCCACCACCGCGGGCTCTGACGGCAGCTGGAGCTTCACACCGACCGGCGATCTGGGTAAAGGCAACCATACCTTCACCGCCTCGGCGCAGGATCCGGCAGGGAATACCTCTACCAGTAATAGCTGGACCATCACCATTGACATCGATGCGCCGGTGAAACCGAGCATCGACAGCGCAATGGATGATGTGGGCAGCAACCAGGGCGCGCTGGCGAACCATGGCCTGACGGATGACCCGACACCGACCCTGAGCGGTAAAGCAGAAGCGGGCAGCATCGTGAAGATCTACGATCAGAGCGGTCTGCTGGGCTCCGTCACCGCACGTGATGACGGCACCTGGAGCTACACGCCAACTACCAAACTGGATGAAGGCAGCCATCAGTTCCATGTCACTGCAACGGATAAAGCTGGCAACACCAGCGCGCCGTCGGATGACTTCGAGCTGACGCTGGACTTCACGCCGCCGGACAGCAGCAAACTCGCCATCACCAATGTGTATGATGACGTGAAACTTGCCGGTGATGTACCGAACAACGGCGAAACGGACGATAACCGTCCGGTCATCTCCGGTACCGGTGCAGAAGCAGGCGATACCATCACGGTTTACAACGGTAATACAGTGATCGGCTCCACCACCGTCAAGGCTGACGGTACCTGGGCGCTGGAACCGTCTACGCCGCTGCCGGATGGTACTTACAGACTGACCGCGAAGGAAACCGACAAAGTCGGTAACGAAGCCGGTCCGTCCAACGAGTACGTCATCACGGTGGGTGTCACCCCGCCGCAGGCACCGACGCTGGATACGGTATACGACGACGCCGCACCGTATGTGGACTACCTGCAGAAAGGTGAAATCACCAACGACAGTACCCCGACCCTCAGCGGTAAGGGACTGATTGGCGGCACGATTAGCGTTTATGACAACGGCACCCTGATCGGTACCGCGATCGTTGATGGCAGCGGCACCTGGAGCTTCACGCCGGGTACGGCGCTGAACGACGGTAACCATAACTTCACGGCGACGGTCACCGATGGCGTGGGACGTGTCAGCCCGGCCACCGGCGGCTTCAACATTGTTGTGGATACCACCTTGCCGTCTGCGGCTTCTGATCTGCTGATCACCGATGACGTCGGTGCGAAGACTGGTCCGGTGAATACTGGCGATACCACCGATGACAACGTACCGACCATCAGCGGCAAGGCTGAAGCGGGCAGTACGGTGAGCATCATCGACAACGGTACTGTCATTGGCTCGGCTGTCGCCGATAACAACGGCAACTGGAGCTTCACACCGTCCACACCGCTGGCGAACGGTCCGCATGACATCACCACGAAAGTGACTGATACGGCGGGTAACACCGGGCCGGAAGGGGCGCATACCTCCTTCGTGGTTGATGTGGTCGCAGGTAAAGCCGAAATCACCGCCATCAAGGACGATGTGGGCAGCATTACCAGCAACGTTGCGCAGGGTGGCGTGACGGACGATACGCGTCCGGAAATCACCGGTACGGCGAAGGCAGGCAGCGTGGTCACCATCACCGATGGCAACACGGTGCTGGGCTCCACCACCGCAGGCTCTGACGGCAACTGGAGCTTCACACCGACCGGCGATCTGGGTAAAGGTAACCATACCTTCACCGCCACGGCGAAAGATCCGGCGGGTAACGACTCTGTCAGCAGCAGCTGGACCATCACCATCGACACCGATGCCCCGGCGAAGCCGAGCATTGATGCGGCGAATGATGATGTGGGCAGCAGCCAGGGCGCGCTGGCGAACCATGGCCTGACTGATGACCCGACCCCGACACTGAACGGTAAAGCGGAAGCGGGCAGTATCGTGAAGATCTACGATCAGAGCGGTCTGCTGGGCTCGGTAGTCGCCCGCGATGACGGTACCTGGAGCTACTCGCCGACGGCGAACCTGAGCGAAGGCGCGCACCAGTTCTACGTCACCGCAACCGACAAGGCCGGTAACATCAGCGTGCCGTCGGATAACTTCGAACTGACGCTGGACTTCACACCGCCGGACAGCAGCAAACTCGCCATCACCGATGTGGTGGATGATGTTGGCCTCGTTACAGGCTCGGTATCCCATGAAGGGATGACGGATGATAACCGTCCGTTGATCAAAGGTACCGGTGCGGAAGCGGGTGACACTATCATCGTTTACAACGGTGACAAGGTTATTGGTTCCACCACCGTCCAGTCTGACGGTACCTGGGAACTGGAACCGTCCTCGCCGTTGCCAAACGGTCGTTATACGCTGACCGCGAAAGAAACCGACAAGGTGGGCAACGAAGCAGGTCCGTCGGCTGAATACGTCATTAATGTGTCCACGACGCCGCCACAGGCACCGACGCTGGATACGGTCTATGACGACGCCGCGCCGTATGTGGATTATCTGCAGAAAGGCGAAGTGACCAACGACAGTACCCCGACCCTGAACGGTTCTGGTCTGATTGGCGGCACGATTAGCGTCTATGACAACGGTACGCTGATTGGTACGACTATCGTCGACACCAATGGTAACTGGAGCTTCACGCCGGGTACGGGGCTGAACGATGGCCGCCATAACTTCACCGCCACGGTCACGGACAGTGTAGGGCGCGTCAGCCCGGCTACGGGGGGCTATGACATCACCATCGATACCGGTGCGCCGTCTGCCGCCTCTGACCTGCTGGTTTCCGATAACGTCGGTGCTTATCAGGGACCGGTAAACAACGGTGACACCACCGATGACAACACCCCAACCCTGAGCGGCAAGGCCGAAGCGGGCAGCACGGTGAACATCATTGACAACGATACCGTCATCGGCTCCGTTGTTGCGGATGCTAACGGCAACTGGAGCTTTACACCGGGTGCACCGCTGGCGAATGGTCCGCACGACCTGACCACCACGGTGACCGATACGGCGGGTAACACCGGGCCGGAAGGCTCGCACGTTAACATTATCGTTGACGTCACGCCGGGCCAGGCTGAAATCACCGCCATCAAGGACGATGTGGGCAGCATTACCACCAACGTTGCGCAGGGTGGCGTGACCGACGATACGCGTCCGGAAATCACCGGTACGGCGAAGGCGGGCAGCGTGGTCACCATCACTGATGGCAGCAACGTGCTGGGCTCCACCACCGCGGGTTCCGACGGTAACTGGACCTTCACACCGTCTGGCGATCTGGGCAAGGGTAACCATACCTTCACTGCCACGGCGAAAGATCCGGCGGGCAACGATTCTGTCAGCAGCAGCTGGACTGTCACCATCGACACCGATGCCCCGGCGAAGCCGAGCATCGACAGTGCAACCGATGATGTGGGCGCGGTGCAGACATCGCTGGCAAATCATGGCCTGACCGATGACCCGACTCCGACACTGAACGGTAAGGCGGAAGCGGGCAGTATCGTGAAGATCTACGATCAGAGCGGTCTGCTGGGTTCCGTGGTCGCCCGCGATGACGGTACCTGGAGCTACTCGCCGACGGCGGGCCTGAGTGAAGGCAGCCATCAGTTCTACGTCACCGCAACCGACAAGGCCGGTAACATCAGCGTGCCGTCCGATAACTTCGAACTGACGCTGGACTTCACACCGCCGGACAGCAGCAAACTCGCCATCACCGATGTGGTGGATGACTTTGGCGGAGTGACCGGTTCTGTCGCGAGCGGCAGTGAAACCGACGACAACCGTCCGGTGATCGCCGGTACCGGTGCGGAAGCAGGTAACGTGATTACGGTCTACAACGGCGACAAGGTCATCGGCTCCACCACCGTCAAGTCCGACGGTACCTGGGAACTGGAACCGACTTCACCGCTGGCGAACGGTACTTACGTCCTGACCGCGAAGGAAACTGATAAAGTCGGCAACGAAGCGGGTCCGTCCAACGACTACACCATTAAAGTCTCCACGGTGGCGCCACAGGCACCAACGCTGGATACGGTATACGACGACGTAGCGCCGCAGACGGAATTCCTGCAGAAAGGCGAAGTGACCAACGACAATACGCCGACCCTCAGCGGTACGGGTGTGGCCAACGGTACCATCAGTGTCTATGACAACGGTACGCTGATCGGCACCACGACGGTTGATGGTAGCGGAAGCTGGACCTTCACGCCGGGTACGGCGCTGAGCGACGGCAACCACAACTTCACTGCCACGGTCACCGACACCGTAGGGCGCGTCAGCCCGGCTACCGGCGGCTTCAACATTGTTGTTGATACCACCGCGCCGTCAGCCGCCTCTGATCTGCTGATCACCGATGATGTCGGTGCGAAGACCGGTCCGGTGAATAACAATGACACCACCGATGACAACGTACCGACCATCAGCGGCAAAGCTGAAGCGGGCAGCACGGTGAGCATCATCGACAACGGTACTGTCATTGGCTCGGCTGTCGCCGATAACAACGGCAACTGGAGCTTCACACCGTCCACACCGCTGGCGAACGGTCCGCATGACATCACCACGAAAGTGACTGATACGGCGGGTAACACCGGGCCGGAAGGGTCGCATACCTCCTTCGTGGTTGATGTGGTCGCAGGTAAAGTCGAAATCACCGCTATTAAGGACGATGTGGGCAGCGTCACCACCAACGTTGCGCAGGGTGGCGTGACCGACGATACGCGTCCGGAAATCACCGGTACGGCGAAGGCCGGCAGCGTGGTCACCATCACTGATGGCAGCAACGTGCTGGGCTCCACCACCGCGGGCTCCGACGGCAACTGGACCTTCACACCGTCTGGTGATCTGGGCAAGGGTAACCATACCTTCACCGCCACGGCGAAAGATCCGGCTGGCAACGACTCTGTCAGCAGCAGCTGGACTGTCACCATCGACACCGATGCCCCGGTGAAACCGAGCATCGACAGTGCAACCGATGATGTGGGCGCGGTGCAGACATCGCTGGCGAATCATGGCCTGACGGATGACCCGACCCCGACGCTGAACGGTAAAGCGGAAGCGGACAGCATCGTGAAGATCTACGATCAGAGCGGTCTGCTGGGTTCTGTAGTCGCACGTGCTGACGGTACCTGGAGCTACTCGCCGACGGCGAACCTGAGCGAAGGCAGCCACCAGTTCTACGTCACTGCAACCGACAAAGCCGGCAACACCAGTGCGCCATCGGATAACTTCGAACTGACGCTGGACTTCACACCGCCGGACAGCAGCAAACTCGCCATCACCGATGTGGTGGACGACTTTGGCGGAGTGACCGGTTCTGTCGCAAGCGGCAGTGAAACCGATGATAACCGTCCGGTTATTTCCGGTACCGGTGCGGAAGCAGGCAACGTGATTACGGTCTACAACGGCGACAAGATCATCGGCTCCACCACCGTCAAGTCCGACGGTACCTGGGAACTGGAACCGTCCTCGCCGCTGCCAAACGGTACTTACGTCCTGACCGCGAAAGAAACCGACAAAGTCGGCAACGAATCGGGTCCGTCAAACGACTACACCATCAAGGTATCGACTGATGGCCCGCAGGCGCCGACGCTGGATAAAGTCTATGACGACGCAGCACCGGGTGTGGACTTCCTGCAGAAAGGTGAGATCACCAACGACAGTACACCGACCCTCAGCGGTACGGGTGTGGCCAACGGCACCATCAGTGTCTATGACAACGGTACGCTGATTGGCACCACGACGGTCGATGGTAGCGGAAGCTGGACCTTCACGCCGGGTACGGCGCTGAGCGACGGCAACCACAACTTCACTGCCACGGTCACCGACACCGTAGGGCGCGTCAGCCCGTCCACCGGTGGCTTCGACATTGTTGTGGATACCAGCGCGCCGTCTGCCGCCTCTGATCTGCTGATCATTGACGATGTCGGTACGAAGACTGGTCCGGTGAATACCGGTGATACTACCGATGACAACGTGCCGGTTATCAGCGGTAAAGCTGAAGCGGGCAGTACGGTGAGCATCATCGACAACGGTACTGTCATCGGCACGGCTGTCGCCGATACCAACGGCAACTGGAGCTTCACACCGTCCACGCCGCTGGCGAACGGTCCGCACGACATCACTACGAAAGTGACTGATACCGCGGGTAATACCGGACCGGAAGGGTCGCACACCTCCTTCGTGGTCGACGTTGCTCCGGGTCAGACCGTTATCACCGCTGTAAACGATGATACGGGTACGGTGACGGGCGTTGTCGCTCAGAACGGCGTGACGGACGATACCCGTCCGGAAATCACCGGTACGGCGAAGGCCGGCAGCGTGGTCACCATCAAGGATGGCGGCACCGTGCTGGGCTCCACCACCGCGGGCTCTGACGGTAACTGGACCTTCACCCCGGCAGTTGATCTGGGTAAAGGCAACCATACCTTCACCGCGACGGCGAAAGATCCGGCAGGTAATGATTCCGACAGTGGCAGCTGGACCGTCACCATCGACATCGATGCCCCGGTGAAACCGAGCATCGACAGTGCAACCGATGATGTGGGTTCCATTCAGACACCGCTGGCGAACAATGGCGTGACGGATGACCCGACCCCGACCCTGAACGGTAAGGCGGAAGCGGGCAGCATCGTGACGATCTACGATCAGAACGGTCTGCTGGGTTCTGTCACCGCTCGCGCTGACGGTACCTGGAGCTACTCGCCGACGGCGAACCTGAGCGAAGGCAGCCACCAGTTCTACGTCACCGCAACCGACAAGGCCGGCAACACCAGTGCGCCGTCCGATAACTTTGAGCTGACGCTGGACTTCACACCGCCGGACAGCAGCAAAGTCAGCATCACCAGCGTGGTTGATGATGCGGGTCTTGTCACGGGTAATGTTGCGTCCGGAAATATCACCGACGACAACACGCCGCTGATCAAGGGGACTGGCGCAGAGCCGGGCAACACGATCACGGTCTACAACGGCAACACGGTTATCGGTACGGCAACCGTACAGGGTGATGGTACATGGTCACTGCAGGTGAATACTGCGCTGGCTGACGGTACCTACAGACTGACGGCGAAAGAAACCGATAAAGTGGGTAACGAAACCTCTGCATCGCCGGAATACGTGATTCAGATCGACGCAGGCGGCCAGCCGCTGCCGCCGACACTGACCAGCGTCGTTGACGATGTGGCGACTTATACGGGCGCCCTGCAGAGCAATGCCATTACCAACGACAACACCCTGACGCTGACAGGTACGGCCGAAGCTAACGTAACGGTTAAGATCTACGGTGGCGCCAACGGCACCACGCTGCTGGGGTCAACCACGGCAGATGCCAACGGCGACTGGACTTACACCACGCCAGCACTGTCAGACGGTCTGCACACGTTCGTTGCTGAAGCTGTTAACAGCATCGGTCAGGTGAGCCCGCAGACTGGCGGCTTCCCGGTCACGGTTGATACAGCAGCTCCGGGTGCGGTGTCTAACTTCGTGGTCACTGACGATCAGGCGCCGCAGGTCGGCAACCTGAGCGATGGCGATACGACCAACGATGCAACGCCGAAGATCAGCGGTATCGCAGAGCCTGGCAGCGTTGTCCATATCTACGTCGATGGCGTGGAGAATGGCTCAACGACGGCCGATGCCTCGGGTAACTGGGAATACACCACCACGTCACTGGCGGATGGTCAGCACACCTTTACGGCGCGTGCTGAAGATACCGCAGGTAACCTGGGTCCGGTGAATACCGGTATGACGGTCATCGTAGATACCTCTGCTGTCACGGTCTCTATCACCAACGTAACGGATGATGTGGGTACAGTGACCGGCGATGTCGCGGCGAATATGGTGACTGACGACGCCCGTCCGGAAATTACCGGTAAGGCGAAGGCAGGCAGTATTGTCACCATCAAGGATGGTACTACGGTACTGGGGTCCACGACCGCCGAGGCTGACGGTACCTGGACCTTCACGCCGTCAACCAACCTGGGTGATGGTGCGCACAGCATCACGGCAACGGCAAAAGACCTGTCAGGTCAGGAAGATACTTCCGGTGCCTTCAACTTCAGCGTGGATACCGCGGCGCCAAACCGTCCGACGATTGATTACGCAGAAGATCAGGTGGGTGCCGTTCAGAATGACCTGAGCAACAACGGCTATACCGATGATCCGCAGCCAATTCTGCACGGTACGGCAGAAGCGAACAGCATCGTCAATATCTACACCCTTGACGGTACGTTGATCGGTTCGGCAACCACCAGCAGTACGGGCGCATGGAACTTCAAGCCGGGTAGCAAGCTGCCTGAAGGTAAAAACACCTTCTACGTCACGTCGACGGATGCAGCCGGTAACGTCAGCGACAAGTCTGCGAACTTCGTGGTGAATACCGACTACACCTCGCCGGATGCCAGCAAGGTCTCCATCGACACCGTGACCGACCAGTACGGTAACGTACAGGGCCCGGTTCTGAGCGGTGGCGTACTGGATGATCCACGTCCGGTCATCGGGGGTACCGGTGCTGAACAGGGCAACGTCATTACCGTGTACACGACGGATAAAGATGGCAACACCAAAGTGTTGGGTTCCACCACCGTTGATGCCAACGGCAGATGGACACTGACGCCGTCCGATTCACTGTACGCGGATTCCATTAACAAACTGTCCGTCACGGAAACCGACAGCGTCGGTAACGAGGCGAAACCGTCAGGCACTTACGACGTAACACTGTCTAACCCGCCTGCGGCGCCGGTGATTGATGGCGTAACCGACGATACCGGTTCGGCGAATGTCGAGCTGGTCATCGACGGCGTGACCAAAGACACCACACCGACACTGCACGGTACGGCACCGGGCGTGGCTGGCAACATCGTGACCATTTACGACGGTAACCAGGTTGTGGGTTCGACCACGCTGGATGCGAGTGGTAACTGGACCTTCACGCCGCAGCCTGCGCTGGCCGATGGCACGTACGACTTTACCGTCACGGTGAAAAACACCGCCGGTCAGGAAAGTGCGAAGAGCCCGTCGTTCGGCATCGAAATTGATGCGACGGCACCGGGTGCGGTCACGGATCTCACGATCACTGACGACGTCGGTACCATCACCGGTACGCTGAACAACAACGACGTCACTGATGATAACAAACCGACCTTCGCCGGTAAGGCAGAGCCAAACGGCATTGTCACTATCCTCGATAACGGTACTGTTATCGGTAGTGCCGCGGTGGATAACTTCGGTAACTGGAGCTGGACGCCGACCACGGAACTGGCAGATGGTGCACATCAGTTCACCACCACCGTTACTGACAGCGTGGGTAACACTGGCGCGCCAACATCACCGGTGAATATCACCGTTGATACCCAGGCACCGGGTATTACGCTGGCGATTGACGGCTACCTCGATGATGTCGGCACCAACAAGGGCGTGATTACTGCCAGTGGCACCAGCACTGACGATACCGCGCCAGTGCTGAGAGGCAGCTGGTCGGGCGATCTGGGCGCAGCCGAGTACATCCGCATCTATCAGGATGGCATTTTCATCGGCAATGCGACGCTGGATCGTGGTCAGCACACCTGGACGCTGGATGTCAGCGGTCTGGAAAATACGAAGACGTATCAGTTTACCGCCACAGCCGTTGACGCTGCCGGTAACGAATCCAGCGCGACACCGGCCTTTGCACTGACCATCGACCTGGATCCGCCGACCCAGACGGTCACCATCACCAGCTACACCGACAACGTCGGTGTGGACACTGGCAACATGGGCCCGAACACCTCCACTGACGACCGTCAGCCGGTGTTGAACGGTAAGATCGCCGGAACGGCACTGGATGCCGGTGATGAAGTCCGCATCTACGATGCTGACAGCAACACGCTGCTTGGTACGGCAACGGTGACCGGTGACAGCTGGACCTTCGAACTGCCTGCGCTGAATGACGAAACGACCTACAACTTCCGTGCGGTCGTCTCGGATAGCGCCGGTAACGAAGGCACCACCTCCGGTAACTTCCGGATCACGGTGGATCTGAACGTGGTGGTTAACGACCAGGATACGCTGGATACCACACCGATCATTTCCGGTTCCACCGGCTTTGAAATCCAGCCGGGCGAGTACGTCGAGGTGACGGTTAACGGTAAGACCTACAGTTCGCAGAACGGACAGGTGGTGGTCGACCCGCGTAACAACACCTGGTATGTACAGATCCCGGACGGCGATGCGCTGGCGGTAGGCAGATACGACGTTTCCGCGGTGCTGTACTCGCCGGAAGGCGTACGCATCACCACTGACGATACGACCAATGAACTGGTGGTTTCGCCAACACCGAAAGTCACCGTCGGTGCCGGTGGTGGCGACCCGGATCAGAAAGCAACGTCGGTCACGCTGAGCGAAGATGGTGTATGGCGTATCCATACTAACCAGACCATGCTGGACTCTTCTGCGACTTCGTCGTCTTCACTGGGTGATTTCTCGACCACCGCGCTGGTGAGTAACTCCGGTAATGGCTATGACTCGAGAAACTACGTACAGAACGCGACCTTCGTCGACTACAACCGTGATGGTCTGATGGATCTGTTTGCCATCGACAGTAACTACGATGACGGTCAGCAGATGTTCTACTACAACGGTTCGGGTTACACCGCGTATCAGGTTGGGGCAGAAGATGATACGCCGCAATCGGGTGACTTTGCAGGTGACAGGGATACCGATGGTAGTGCGAACACCTGGAGCTGGTATGGCGGTATCATTGCTATCGATAAGAATGGCGACGGCTACGTTGACCTTATCAGTGGCGACCAGACCCCGAACGACTCCGGGACCCAGGGTGGCTATGGCTCGCAGATTGTTCTGAACAACGATGGCACCATCGTCGGTATGAGCAAAGACGGTACCTTCGCCACAGACTATGCCGCTGATCCGGGCATGGATCCGATCGGGCTGGATCAGTCGCAGCCGGATATGGAACTGTCGGGTGTGGATATCAACAACGATGGTATCGTCGACTTTGTGATGCACAGTCAGAACATCGTTGCGGATGGTTCTCGCATCGACAAGCCGGGGGCTACGGACAGCACTGCCGCTATCAGTGATAACTGGGCACGTCTGGTCGTCGTGAACGGTACCAACAACGGTAACTGGCAGGTGTCGCAGATCGTCGACAACGTGTTCCAGCGCGGTACGGATAACGACCCGGATATCGGTAACGGTGTGCCGATGACCTGGGCCGACTTCAACGGCGACGGTTACATGGACCTGTTCCTGGGTCGTGGTAGTGAAAGTACTACCGATGATTCGAGTCCGGATAACAACGCTGCTGAATACGCCAGCCGTATTCACTTTAACGATGGCACCGGAAAGCTGCAGTTCAGCGACCCGAACAACGACGGCATCGGTAACCCGACCGGGATGTACACCTTCAACGACACGGTGTCTGGTGGTGTCTCTCTGGCACTGGACTGGAACCACGACGGCAAGGTGGACATCATCGAAATGCCGGGGATGGAGTCCACACGTGGTGGTATCAGTGATGCCGCGGCGACCGGCGCGGTGAACCTGTACACCAACACCTCGACGGGCGGTGCGACGAGCTTTAGTACCTCCAACATGCTGACGCAGGTTGGTAAAACCACCATTGGTGGTTCGTCAACCGCGCAGCAGGTGACCGGTAGTGTCGCTATCGACGTTGACTGGGACGGTGACCGTGATCTGCTGATCTTCACCAGTGGTGGTACCACTACGTACATCGAGAACAAGAACGATGTTGCGTATGGCTCGGCTATCCATCTGCGCATCCTCGATGAGGGTGGTATCAACTCACTGTATGGCAATACCGTACAGCTGATTGATGAAGCGACAGGTGCTGTGGTGGCAACGCGGATTATCAACGCCCAGTCCGGTAACCAGACGAACGACAGTACCGCCATGGTGGACTTCTACGGTCTGGATGCCAGCAAGTCGTACAGCGCAGTGATCCTGCGCTCCAGCGGCGGTGCGGTTGAGAACGTCGGCGGTGTTGCGTCGGTGAACGGTAAGACTGTCCAGAACGTCAACAAGGCGTGGGCAGGACTGACCGCGGGTGAAGCCAACGACGCTTACGTACTGACCACAGAGTCCGAAACTAACGTGGCGAACGCCAGCAACACCGGCGGCACCAACACCACGGGTATTGTGGGTACCGGTTATAACGATACCTTCTTCGCGACCCTGGGTAATGACCTGTACAACGGTGCAGGCGGTACGCAAACCGTCTCCGGCGTGAAATCCTGGAGCAACACCGGTGGTCTCGACATCGTTGACTACAAGCTGGCAGGCAACGCCGCGCTGACCATTGACCTGAACAAGACGACCATGCAGAACACGGGCTTTGGTAGCGCCCGGTTCGTGAACGTCGAAGGTCTGGCCGGTGGTCAGGGTAACGATACCTTCACCGGTAACGCAGGCAACAACTACTTCGAAGGCCGCGGCGGGAATGACATCTTCAATCTCGACAACGCTAAGAATGGTGGTGGTCAGGATACCCTGATGTACCAGGTCCAGGCAGGCGGAAGCAGTAACGGTACCGGCGGTAACGGTAGCGATACGGTCAACGGCTTCTGGGTCGGTACGGTGGAAGCGACGAGCAGCGCGGATGCTATCGACGTCAGCAACCTGCTGGTCGGTTACTCTGCAAGCGCGGACGGTGCGGCTCACTACATCAACGGTGTTGCCACCATCGATGCGGGTGAAACCATCGGTCAGTTCCTGACGGTGACCTACAACGGTAAGGATACTGTCGTGTCCATCGACCGCGACGGCAGCGGCGGCGCCTACAGCGCGTCCACACTGCTGACGCTGACGGACACGGAAGCCGACCTCGCGACGCTGCTGGCTAACCACCAGTTGATTCTGAGCAGCGCGAACAGTGCCGGCACCGCGAACTTCAGCTCGCTGAGCGAAGGGATGACCGCCAACCTGTGGACTGGCTTCAACTCCGCAGGCGAGCAGCTGGAAAACATCACCACGCTTATCAGTACCAGCGGTGATGACGTCATCACGGATAACTCAGCGGATAACGTTCTTGAGGGCGGAGCAGGTGATGACACCTTCTACCTGATGAACGGTGGTAACGACACGCTGATGTACAAGGTGCTGGATGGCATGGGTAATGACAGTACCGGCGGCAACGGTCACGACGTGGTTCACTGCTTCAACGTGGGCAACGTGGCAACTGACAGTGACGCCGATACGCTCAACCTCAGCGATCTGCTGGATTACAGCGGTCCAATCTCCTTCTTCGAGAACAACGGTAAGACGGAGCTGGATGCGGCATCGAAAGGGCTTGAGAATTACCTGAAGACAGAAGTGGTCGGTAACGACACGGTCATCAGCATCGACCGTGATGGTCAGGGCGGACAGCATGGCTTCACGCAGGTTGTCACCCTGGCAGACGTACAGACCGATCTGGTCACTCTGCTGCAGAACAACCAGATCACGATTTAACCCGGTAATCCCCGCCATCTCCGGATGGCGGGCTATCTGTTCGCGCCCGGAGTCAGGGCGCGACGGAAGGGATAAGTGAGGCGAATTGTCTGGATGTTGTTATTTATCGATGAATTACTGGGTTAATCCGGGAGTGAAAAATGAAAGCAAGCTGTTTTAGTTTTAGCAAATTCACGTTGATTCTCTGCGCGCTGGCAGGGGCTGGCGCGTCTGTGGCGTCGGCTGAACCTTACCGCCCGGTTGCAGCAGTGGTACCTGAACAGGCGCAGGTGGTGATGTACTATCCACAGGGAAGCGTGCCGGCGACGGTCTACGTAGACCGTGAATTGCAGTCTGCGTTACTGCCAGGTGAGTTTACTGTCTTTTGCGTGACGCCGGGTGCGCATGCAATCGAATCTGTTTTCAACGATCACCCGCTTTATCAGGGTAAACAAAACCCGACGCAGCAACTGCCTGCCGAGGGCGGTGAAACCTACTTTGTGCAGGTTAACCCCGGCACAACCGGCAACACGGCTGCACTGGAAGAGCGCCCGCAGGCAGAGTCGATTCTGAACCGCCTGCAAAAACACACCCGCCTTGTGAACCGCGCACCGCAGGCGAAGAGCTGTAATTACATCAACACCAACGGTGTGGTTCTGATTCAGGAACAGGTCCTGTTCCGCTTCGCGAAGAGCGATGCGGCGGGGATCCTGCCCGAATCGCGCGGCAAGCTGGATAACGTGGTGAAGTTTATTAAGCAGGCCAATAACGTCAGCGACATTCAGCTTGTCGGTTTTACCGACGCCATTGGCAACCGTGATGCTAACCTGCGTCTCTCAGAAGCGCGCGCCAGCACCGTACGTGCGTTGCTGATCGATCAGGGCATTAAACCTGAGATGATCAACAACACGATGGGGCAGGGCGTGGCTCAGTCGGCAGAAGGGTGCGGCACTCGCGCCAGTCAGCAGGATGCTGGATGTAACGTGAACAGTCGCCGTGTAGATATTCTGGTCAGAGGCAACTGATTAATACTGCTTACCGTAAAACGGGCCGCCAATATGGGGCCCGTTTTTTTATGACTTATTTAATGTCTGCGCTCGGTCACATAGTTATTTAACTTTCCTCAGTGTGACATGGATATAACATTTAATTAATAATCGAAAGATATTCTTAGGATAATTTCCCGAATCCTGGTATTTATTTGTTTTTCAGGCTTTGTGGCATTTTTGGGCTGGTCAGAATAGAGAATTTCTCTCAATTATTAATCCCCAAATGGCTTGTTGGATAAACTGTAACCTCCTAATTTTTCTTATTTTTAAGGGTTATTAAATAAGGGTATTCCTAGACGAAAATTGAGCAGGAATAGCGGGTGTTGTGATATAACAACCAGAGGAAAAGTAAAGTACTTATCGCATCGCTTTACCGTATTATGTAGGCCAGGGAACAATAATGAGTGTTCAGACTTCTGCGGCTGAATTGTCCTCCCCTTCTCATTTTGAAAATATAGAAGACCACGGAAAAGATTCACTTGGAGTGGATTTGCGCGCATCATACAAAAC
The DNA here is from genome assembly GCF_030053895.1 of Trabulsiella odontotermitis. Classification (NCBI taxonomy): domain Bacteria; kingdom Pseudomonadati; phylum Pseudomonadota; class Gammaproteobacteria; order Enterobacterales; family Enterobacteriaceae; genus Trabulsiella; species Trabulsiella odontotermitis. The sequence goes on along the minus strand of NZ_CP125781.1, from coordinate 3,266,401 downwards.
TGGTAAGCAAGGAAGTTTTATATTCCGGTTTACCCCGTACCGAGAGACTTGATCCAGAAACCGCCTTGCGCATGCTGGAACAGGTCGGTATTTCTGCGGGTTGGGTAAAGCGCGATCTGAATAAACTGTCTTCCTATCTTTTTCCGTTGATGATTGCCCGCAAAGACGGAACCTATTGCATTCTGACTGCCCGTCGGGGAAAACGCGGTCAGTATATATATCAGGTGGTTGTTCCGGAGAGCGGCGGCGCGTTAATGCTTGCCGAAGCGGAGTTGCTGGAAAGCTACGCCGGCTACGCCCTGGTGGCGACGCCGAAACCGAAACTGGATTCGCGTGCCGACGATCAACTGTTACCCAAAGGGCCAGGCGAAGGCCACTGGTTGTTTTCAACACTGTGGCGCTATCGTCGCTATTTTTACAGCGCGGCACTGGCGGCGCTGTTGGCGAACGTCCTGACGCTGGCAAGCACTTTTTTCACCATGAACGTTTACGACCGCGTGATCCCAACGCAGGCGTACGTTACGTTATGGTCGCTGGCGGTGGGGGTGATCATCGCCATTGTTTTTGAATTTACCACCCGCCAGGTGCGTACCTGGTTGATTGATGTCGCCGGGAAAAAAGCGGATCTGATCCTCGGTGCGAAGCTGTTCCGTCAGGTGATGGCGATGCGCATGGAGAATAAACCGCAGTCCTCCGGGACGTTCGCCAACCAGTTGCGCGATTTTGAAGCGGTGCGCGATTTCGTCACCTCCGCGACGCTGGCGACGCTGTCGGATCTGCCGTTCTGTGCGCTGTTCATGTTCATCATCTACATGATCGGCGGCGCGCTGGCGTATGTTCCGCTGGCGGCAATCCCCATCATCCTCATCGCCAGCGTGATTATTCAGTGGCCGCTGGGCCGTTACATGGAAGAGAACATCCGCGAGATCTCGCTCAAGCAGGGGCTGTTGATTGAGAGCATCGAAGGGCTGGAAGCGTTAAAAGCAGCGCGCGGCGAAGGGGTAATGCAAAAACGCTGGGATGATTTCAGCGCCATGGCGGCGGCATCCTCGATGAAAACCCGTTACCTGTCGATGCTGACCTCGAATTTCGTCACCTTTATTCAGCAAATCAATACCGTGTGTATCGTGGTGTACGGCGTTTATCTGATCCACGCTGGTGATCTCACCATGGGGGCGATGATTGGGGTGGTGATCCTCTCTGGTCGTTGTCTGGCGCCGCTGGCGTCGGTCGTCGGGCTGGCGCTGCGTTATCAGCACGCGAAAACCGCACTGAAATCACTGAACAATCTGATGGATGCGCCCACTGAGCGCGATCCCAACATTTCGTATCTGCCGACGCCAAAATTCACCGGCAGCATGCGGCTGAAGAAGGTGTCCTTTGCCTGGCCGGTGCCCGGCATGATGGTGCCGATCCGCGTACTGGAAAACATCAATATCAAGATCACCCCCGGCGAACGCATTGCCATTCTCGGCAAAATCGGCAGCGGTAAATCCACGTTGCTGCGCGTGATGGCGCGGCTGTTCCAGCCTGCAGGCGGCCAGGTCTTTATTGATGGTGTGGATGCAACACAAGTTGACCCGGCCGACTGGCGTGCGGCGGTCGGTTACGTCGGCCAGGACTGCCGGTTGTTCTACGGCACGCTGCGCCAGAACGTCATCATCGGTAACCCAAGCGTCAGTACGGAAGATTTTTTACGTGTCGCCAGCATGACCGGCCTTGACCATATCGCGGCCAGACACCCGCTGGGCTATGAAATGCCGATCGGTGAAATGGGTAACGGCCTGTCTGGCGGGCAGAAACAGCTGGTGGCGCTGGCGCGTTGCCTGCTGCTGAAGCCCAAAATTTTACTGATGGATGAGCCGACAAGCTCCATGGATGCGATGACCGAAACCCTGTTCCTGCGCCGCCTGAAAGAGGCGACAGAAGGGCAGACGCTGATCATCGTTACCCACCGTATGTCGGTATTAAGTCTGGTCGATCGCCTGATTGTGCTGGAAGACGGTCACGTTGTGAAAGACGGCCCCAAAGAGCAGGTGATTGCCAGCCTCAACGAAAGTGCGCAGAAGAAGCCACAAGCCCCGATGCAGTATCGGCCGAAATAATTTTGATGAACCACTGACAGACGGTTTCTGTAGTAGAGATAAGGTAGGGATGATGAGCAGCGACGATGTGAACGACAACGCATCCGACAAAACAGTAAAACTGGTGACGAGTGCTTCCTCCCCGGCGCTGAAAAAAATCGGCGCGCCTTCGCCTGCGGCTAAAACCGCTAAGCCGCAACAGGAACCGCAAAAACAGGTCACCGGGAAAGTTAAATCGGAAGATCTCAGATTCATGCACGATCTGCAGGGGGCGCTGATTTCACAAAAGACCCCGTTCAGCATGATCATGCTCTACCTTATTGCGTTTATTGTTGTTGCCGCCGGGGTCTGGGCGCACTACGCCCGCGTGGAAGAAATTACGCGCGGTGACGGCAAAGTGATCCCCGCCAGTCGTGAACAGGTGATCCAGAGCCTCGAAGGCGGGATCCTCGAACAACTGAACGTGCACGAAGGTGATGTGGTCGAGAAAGGGCAGATCCTGCTCAAAATCGACCCGACGCGTGCCGGGGCCAGCTATGGCGAATCACTGTCGAAAGTGCAGGGGCTGAAAGGCAGCATCGCCCGTCTGCGTGCAGAAGCGTATGGCACGCCGCTGGAGTTCCCGTCTGACATCGCCAACATCGCGTCTATCGTTCACGATGAAACGCAGGCCTACAACGCGCGAATCAAAACCCTGAATGAAAGTGTGGATGCGCTAAGACGCAGTCTGGCACTGGCGCAAAATGAAGTGAGTCTCTCTGAACCGCTGGCCAATAAAGGGCTGATGTCAGACGTGGAAATCTTGCGTCTGAAGCGCCAGGCCAACGAATTTCGCTTACAAATCGCCGAACGTACCAACCGTTTCCGCGCTGACGCCAACAGCGAACTCAACCGTCTGGAATCTGAACTGGCGCAGGCCGAAGAGATCCTGCGCGGGCGTCAGGACGTGATGGATCGCACCACGGTTGTCGCCCCGGTACACGGCACCGTCAATAATATTCGCGTCACTACCCGCGGCGGGGTTATTCAACAGGGCGCTGAAATCATGACCATCATTCCACTGGAAGACAACCTGCTGGTGGAAGCGAAAATCAAACCGTCTGACGTGGCATTTATTCACCCGGGTCTGCCGGCCACGGTGAAAATTACCGCTTATGACTATGCCATTTATGGTGGTCTGAGCGGCGTGGTTGAGCATCTCAGCTCCGACACCCTGATCGATGAAGAAAAGGCCCGCATGGGTCGTGGCGATTCGACCTACTACCGGGTGTATGTGCGCACGGATCAGGCCGCATTGCATGTGAAAGACAAAGTGTTCCCGATTATGCCGGGGATGGTAGCAAACGTAGAAATCAGGACCGGCGAGAAAACCATTCTTTCTTATATCCTCAAACCTGTGCTGAAGGCGCGTGAAGCGTTCAGGGAGAGATAAACATCATGGCTCATAAAAATAAAGACCACCGTTGGGCGAAAGTGGCGACGGCTGTTGCGATTTGTTTACCGTGTTCTTCTGCACTTTTTCCTCTCTTTGCGGAGGCGGCTGACCGGTCGCTCTCCGCTTTACCGACGATGCGAACGCAGTCGCAGTACATGAGTGCGCAAAAATCAGCAGTGGCGCCATCGACGAGCGCTTCTGCCGCGCCACGATCGGCGCCGTCCATGTCGACCTCATCAACACAGGCGCCGCGACCGATCGCGACGACCTCCGCGGTTCCGGCGATAACGCCACCGCCCGCGCCGGTCAGTCCGCCGCCCGTTAACAGCAACAGTACGCCGGAAGAGCGCTACGAGCGGATCACCGCGCCCGCGACCATCAGCACGTCCGCGCCAGTCGCAGTGAGCAATCGTGCGTCAACGCCGCCGCCAAAAAAAGCAAAACCAGCATTTGTGCGGCGTGAAGAAGTGGCAGAGACATCAGAAAACAGAGCGGTGTTGAAGCAAACCTATGATTACTTCCCGCCTGTCACCGAATATTACAAGCCCGATCCGGCGTACAACAAAGTGCGCTGGCAGGGGCAATCCGAGAGAAGCAGTGGTCCTCGCGACATCAGCAGTATGTCGCAACAGCAGTTTAAAGCGTTAAGTGAAAACCCGTCGCGCGACTTTTTGCGTCAGATGGTGGTCAGAGCGCTGGCGTACAGCCCGGAGATGCGCGCCTCCTCCGCCGAAGTGCTGGCGATGGAGTACAGCGTTGATCAGGCTCGCGGCCAGCGCTGGCCGCAGGTAAAACTGGGCGTGACTTCACCGTTCACCACCGTTGGCGGTGATACGTCCACTAACAACAACTCCCACATCAGCGATACCAGCGGTTCGGTATCGGTTTCCACACCCATTATCGACTGGGGGCGGATCAGCAGCCAGGTCGACAACGCGGAAGAATCAGCAAAATCCGCGCGTTATGACCAGGATCACTCCCGCGAACAGCTGGCCTACAACACCATCTCGGAGCTGATGAACCTGAGTCGTTATCAGCACAGCCGGATGGTGGCGAAAGCCTATGTGGACAGGATGCAGGAGCTGGTCACCATGTTGTCGCAAATCACCGACGCAGATCCGGGACGCGACAGCGAACTGGTGCAGGCAAAAGCCAAGCTGATGTCGGCACAGGCGAACATGGACAACATTGAACATCAGGTCAGTTCCAGCCGGATCAAGCTGGTGCGTCTGCTGGGCGTCGAGCCGGTGGTGCCGGAAGATATCTCCTGGCGCGATACGGTGATCCCGGTTTCCACCGCCATCGCCTCGCTCGACAGGAGCCCGATGATGATGAGCCTGCAGGCGAAAGTCCGGGCGGCGGAGCATGAAGCGGAAAGCATCAAAGCCTCCAGCCTGCCGCAGGTGAACTGGGTGATTTCGAAAAGTACCGCCAAGGATATCAACGGCAATGAAAGCGGGTGGTATACCGGCGTGAACGTCGAATGGAATGCGTTCAGCGGCGGTTCCGAACGGGCGGCGCAAATGTCGGCACGGGCGAGAGCCAATGCCGCGCAACAGCAATATGAAGTCAGCTACCGCGACCTGGAATACCAGATTAACAATCAGATTCAGATCCGTGATTCTTCTTTTTTACGGGCCGATGATTATGATCGTCTGTCTTCAGAAACCGACCGCGTACGGCAAATGTTTTATGAGCAGTGGTACCACCTGGGAAAAAGAACATTACTGGATGTGCTGACCGCCGAAAATGACCACTTTAATAATCAGCTGTCGGCAATAAATAACCGCTACGACGGTTATATTTCTAACATCAACGTTATTTCTAGCGCTTCCATGCTGCTCAACTGGGTTGGTATTAACAGAAATAACGGTGGTCAATAAGCCTTATAACAGAAAGGCGGGGTGCTACGTCTGTTGCATAAATGTAGCAAAATATGAGTTTATTTATTAAAATATAGTTTTATTTAAGTGTTTGCCGTTAAGGTTTATGTGATCCAGATTCTTAAATGGCCTTAAATGACACCGCAGAGTCTCCGGTTCGACGGATCTGCCTACATCGCTAATGTTCACCCCCCAACGCTTTGTGAGGTTACGCCGCAAGGGTAAGGCCTCGTTTTGCCTGTTGTTTTTATTTCATGCCTCTTAACCCCATCGTATTTAAGACGATATAAGTCTATTTCCCTTTTCTGTCACATCGCCATCCTTCAAACTTGCGGCCATTCAACGCTGCCCCGCAGTGATAGTTATTTTATCTTATGCCAGGTGTGAATATTCCGCCTGAATATCATTAACTGTTTTTAGGATATTTATTTTGAGCACTCGTATTATCTTGCCATTATTAATGTTGTCGCTCTCGCTGTGGGGCACGGCATTTCCAGGTTTCGCCGCGCTGGCAAGCGTGGAAGAAACCAACCTCAAGGAAAGTATTTTATTTGCCTTTGACCGCGACCCTTCCGTCAGCCAGCAGGCGGCACAAATGGGTATCGGTCAGGCGATGACCGACGAAGCAAAAAGTGGCTGGATGCCGCAGATTGGTCTCACCGGTAGTACCGGCCACAGCCAGACAACAGACTCCAATGGTTCGCTAAAAAATTCTGCTTCCTGGGGGCTGACGCTGACACAGCTGATCTATGACTTTGGTAAGACGAATAACACGATTGCCCAGTCAGAAGCACAGCAGGAAAGCTACCGCTATCAGCTGATGGCGACCCTGTCAGACGTGGCGGCAAAAGCCGCGCAGGGCTATGTCGAAGTGAAGCGCTACAGCAAACTGGCGAACGCCGCCCGCGAGAACATTACGGCGCTGGAAAATATCCAGCAACTGGCGGCGCTGCGCGCGAATGCGGGTCTCAGCTCCACCTCCGACACCCTGCAAACGCAAACCCGTATCGCCGGAATGCGCGCGTCGCTTGAGCAATACGAAGCCGCGCTGCAGAAAGCCAAAGCGGTACTGGCGGTGCAGACGGGCGTCAATGCGAGAAATTATGCTGAGCTGCCGGAAGCGCTCGAAGTGAATCAAACCTCAGTGGATAACATCGATTACTCGCGCATTCCGTCGGTTCTGGCGGCACGCTCAATGGAAACATCGGCTGAGTTCGCTATCAAAAAGGCGCAAGCCCAGCACCTGCCGACCGTGAGTCTGAAAGCGGGTCGTACACGTTATGAATCTGACAACCGCGCATACTGGGATGATCAAATTCAACTGAGTCTCGATGCGCCGCTGTATCAGGGCGGGGCGGTTTCTGCCCGTGTTCGTCAAGCGGAAGGGGCGAAAGCGATGGCGGCATCGCAGGTGGATCAGGCACGTTACGACGTCCTGCAGGAAGCCTCGGCGGCCATGGCCGACTGGACAGGCGCACGTGGTCGTGAAGATGCCGGTAAATTCCAGCTTATGAACGCCGTACAGACCCGTACCGTTTATAAAAACGAATATACGCTGAGTAAGAAAACCATCAATGACTTACTGAGTGTTGAACAGGATGTCTGGCAGGCGACCTCTGCCAAAATAAACGCGGAATACGATGGCTGGAGCGCGGCAATTAGTTACGCCACGGCGATTGATAATTTATTACCGCTGATTGGCATTGAAAAACGGGCCACAGAAAAACTTCCTGAACTTAATTAATTCAACCACTTACTCATATTGACGATTATCGCCAGGGATAGTCACGCACCGCGTGTCTCCGGCTCACACTGACACGGAATATATAACCTGCATGAACACTATTATGAATACGCTGAAAACTGTAAATGTAATTAATCGCGCGACCGCTAAAAAAACGGTATTAACGGGCGAAGGTAATCTTTCTGTCGCGGTTTCCGCGGCCTCGGTAATTGAAGTTCAGGCGTCGGCACAGGATGTCGTACGCTATGTCCGCCAGGGCAACGACTTATTAATTTATATGAAAGACGGCAGCGTGATTCGCTGCAACGATTATTTCATCGAAGATCCGGAATCAAAACAGCACTCTGAACTGGTTTTCAATGATGAAAGCGGCTTAACGCACGTCACGTTCAATGATGTGGGTAACGTCTCTGATCTGAACGCCGTAGAACTGACGGCGCACAGCACACCGATTGACAGCATTGAGCCGTTCCTGACTGAGGCTGCCAGCGAAAGCGATACCCCGTGGGGATGGCTGGGCGCGGCGGCACTGGGCGGCGGTGCGCTTGGCGCGCTGTTTGCCAGTAAGGGCGATGACGGCAAAACCGAGACCGTCACGGAAACCGTGACCAAAACGGAAGTGGTTGATAACACTAAAATTCCCCCGACCTACAGCGTGACGGATAAAAAGGGTGAAAAACAGGGTGGCCTGTCGGCGAATGACACCACCGATGACAACACCCCGACCTTCAGCGGTACCGGGCAGCCGGGTTCAACCATCCAGGTCAAAGACAGCAATGGCAATACTATCGCCAGCGCAATGGTCAACAGCGACGGCGTCTGGACGGTTAAACTGCCGGTACAGACTGACGGCCAGCACACCTGGTCCGTAGTGCAGATCCACGGCGACGAAACCACGTCGGCAGGCAATATCACCATCAACGTTGACACCACCAAAGCGGCGATTACGGTCGCGACCACGGCGGGCGACAACGTCATCAATGCCAGCGAACATGCTGCTGGCTTTACGCTTTCCGGCGCCAGCCAGCATCTGGCGCAGGGCACGACACTCACTGTTTCCCTGAACGGCAAAACGTATACCACCGTGGTTGGCGCGAACGGGGCGTGGCAGGTTAACGTTCCGGCTGCTGACGCGAACGCGCTGACAGACGGAAACTGGACAGTAACCGTCAGCGGTCATGACGCGGCAGGGAACACGGTCACTGGCAACCAGGCGATCACTGTGGATACGCAGGCGCCGCTGCTGTCGGTCAACACCATTGCTCAGGATCAGCTTATCAACGCGGCAGAGCATAACGCGCCGCTGACCCTGAGTGGTAAAACCAACGCCGAAGCCGGGCAGACCGTCACCCTGACGCTGAACGGCCACACCTACACCACGACCGTTGGCAATGACGGCACCTGGACGCTGACGCTGGCGGCGAATGATGTCCAGGCGCTGACCGACGGCAATCACTCGCTGACGGTATCCGTCAGTGATAAAGCGGGCAACAACAGCCAGACGACGGCAACGGTTGGCGTGGATACCACCGCGCCGGTCGTGACCATCAACACCGTTGCGGGCGACGATATCCTGAACACCGATGAGCAGGGCACCGCGCAGATCATCTCCGGGCATGCGACCGGCGCGGCGGCAGGCGATGTCGTTACCGTGCAGTTTGGCAACCAGACCTTTACCGGCGTCGTACAAGCAGACGGTAGCTGGAGCGTGGGCGTTCCGTCCTCGGTTCTGACCGCAATGAATAACGGCCAGCACACCATTACCGTGACCGTCACTGACGCCGCGGGTAATGCGGGCAACGCATCACACAACGTCACGCTCAACAGCACGGCGGTTAACTTCAGCGTCGATGCGGTGAGCCAGGACAATGTGCTCAATGCGCAGGAAGCCTTACAGCCGCTGACTTTAACCGGGACCAGCTCGCTGGCGAACGGCAGCACCGTGACGGTGATGCTGAACAATGTCGCCTACACCGCCACGGTGAATAACGGCGTCTGGTCTGTTCAGGTGCCAGTGACCGATGTGCTGAACCTCGCCGATACCCTCTATACCGTCACGGTAAGCGGCAGCGACACTACCGGCAACAGCGGTTCGGCAAGCGGTTCTTTCCTCGTCGATACGAAATTGCCGCAGGTCATCATTAATCCTTTCGCCAGCGATGATCTTGTTAACAACGCAGAAGCCAACAGCGATCAACTGCTGAGTGGCCGTGTAACGGGCGCCGCGGCAGGCGATACGGTTACCATCACCGTTGGCGGCAACAGCTATACCGCCATTGTCGCCAGCGATCTGACCTGGCAGGTGACGATCCCGTCGGCTGACCTGCTGGCATTCGGCGACGGCGATCTGACCTTCACGGCTTCCGTGACCAACAGCCACGGCAACACGGGTACCGACGATCGCGATATCAATATCAATGCTTCGCTGCCGGGGCTGCGCATCAATACGCTGTCCGGCGATGACATCGTCAACGCCATCGAACAGCAGCAGGATCTGGTGATTACGGGGTCAGGCACCCATCTGGCGCCGGGGACACTCGTTAACGTCACCATCAACAACACCACTTATCAGGCGGTCATCGACAATAACGGTAACTGGCAAATCGGTGTGCCGTCTGCGGATCTGCAGAACTGGAATGCCGGTCAGCTGACGGTAGACGCCAGTGCGCAGGACAACTGGGGCAACCCGGTTTCAGCGAATACCGCTGTTGAACTCGATCTCAACCCGGTGGCGATCGCCATCGATACGGTTTCCGTAGATAACATCATCAACGCCGTGGAAAAAGGTGCGGACCTGCTGATCTCTGGTCAGACGCAGGGCGTTGAAGCGGGTCAGACCGTAGTGATTAAATTCGCCGGTCAGACCTTTACCGCACAGGTGCAGACGGACGGCAGCTGGAGCGTGACCGTTCCGGCAAGTTCCATGTCAACACTGACGGACAGCCGTGAACACATCAGCGTTAGCGTGACAAACGTCAGCGGTAACACGGCAGATGCCGCGCACGTAGTGACGCTGGATACGGCCGCGCCGATGATCTCTATCGATACCCTGTCAACAGATGACATTCTGAACGCGACCGAAGCGCAGGCGGATCTGGTGATCAACGGCATGACCACCGCCCAGGCCGGTCAGACCGTCACCGTCACTGTCGGCGGTATCAACTACACCGCACTGGTGCAGGCCGATGGCAGCTGGAGCATCACTGTTCCGGCGGCTGACGTGGCTGCCCTGACTGACGGCAACGCCACTGTTACGGCTTCTGTCTCTGACATCGCCGGTAACCCGGCGTCTGCCAGCCATAACCTGACCGTCGATACGGCAGCACCGGTAGTCACCATCAACACTGTTGCCGGTGATGACATTCTGAACACCACCGAACACGGTCAGGCACAGGTGATCAGCGGTTCTGCCACCAATGCAGCACCGGGTGATTCTGTGACCGTGACCCTCAATGGTAACAGCTACACCACGGTGATCGATGCAAACGGCAACTGGAGCGTGGGTGTTCCGGCAGCCGATGTGACGGCCCTGCAGGACGGCACCAGCACCATCAGCGTGACGGTGACTACCGCAGCCGGTAACAGCGGTTCCGCGACGCACGACGTGAATGTTGATGCCACGGCACCGACGCTGGCCTTTGACGCCATCAGCACCGATAACGTGCTGAACGCCGCCGAAAAAGGTCAGGATCTGACCCTCAGCGGGACCAGCACTGGCCTGACGGCGGGTACCACCGTAATGGTAATGCTGAACGGCACTGCCTACACGGCAACCACCGATGCCTCCGGTAACTGGACGCTGACGGTTCCGGCAGCGGATCTGGCTACACTTGGCGAAGCGGATTACACGCTGACGGCGAGCGCGACCAACGCCACCGGTAACAGCACCAGCACCACAGCAAACCTGCTGGTGGATGCAGCCGCACCGGTCATCACTATCAATACCCTGGCGGTTGACGATATTCTGAACGCGGCCGAAGCGCAGGCGGATCTGGTGATTAACGGCATGACCACCGCCCAGGCCGGTCAGACTGTCACCGTAACAATCGGCGGTATCAACTACACCGCACTGGTGCAGGCGGACGGCAGTTGGAGCGTGACCGTTCCGGCGTCTGCGGTCTCTGCGCTGACTGACGGCAACACTGTCATCACTGCCAGCGTTAACGACGTTGCCGGTAACCCGGCCTCCGCCAGCCACAACCTGAACGTTGATACGGCGGCACCGGTAGTGACGATTAACACCGTCGCGGGTGATGACATTCTGAACACCACCGAACACGGCCAGGCACAGGTGATCAGCGGCTCTGCGACCAATGCAGCACCGGGCGATTCTGTAACCGTGACCCTCAACGGTAACAGCTACACCACCGTCATCGATGCGAACGGCAACTGGAGCGTCGGTGTTCCGGCGGCTGACGTGACGGCCCTGAACGACGGCACCAGCACTATCAGCGTGACGGTGACCACCGCGGCCGGTAACAGCGGTTCGGCCACGCACGACGTGATTGTCGATGCCACGACGCCGACACTGGCCTTCAATGCCATCAGCACCGATAACGTGCTGAACGCCGCCGAAAAAGGTCAGGATCTTGTTCTGAGCGGCACCAGCACCGGCCTGACGGCAGGCACCACCGTAACGGTAATGCTGAACGGCACCGCGTACACCGCGACCACCGATGCGTCCGGCAACTGGACGCTGACCGTACCGGCAGCGGATCTGGCAACACTGGGTGAAGCGGATTACACCGTCAGCGCCAGCGCCACCAACGCCACCGGTAACAGCACCAGCACCACCGCGAACCTGCTGGTGGATGCGGCCGCGCCGGTCATCACCATCAATACCCTGGCCGTCGATGACATCCTGAATGCCACCGAAGCGCAGGCAGATCTGGTGATCAACGGCATGACCACCGCCCAGGCCGGTCAGACCGTGACGGTCACTGTTGGCGGCAACAGCTACACTGCGCTGGTGCAGGCCGACGGCAGCTGGAGCATCACTGTTCCGGCATCTGCGGTCTCTGTGCTGACTGACGGCAACACTGTCATCACTGCAAGCGTTAACGACACTGCCGGTAACCCGGCATCAGCCAGCCACAACCTGACCGTCGATACGGCAGCACCGGTAGTGACGATTAATACCGTCGCGGGCGACGACATTCTTAACACCACCGAACACGGCCAGGCACAGGTGATCAGCGGTTCTGCAACCAACGCAGCCGCAGGTGATTCTGTAACCGTGACCCTGAACGGCAACAGCTACACCACCGTCATCGACGCGAACGGCAACTGGAGCGTCGGTGTTCCGGCAGCCGATGTTTCTGCTCTGAACGACGGCACCAGCACCATCAGTGTGACGGTGACCACTGCGGCGGGTAACAGCGGTTCGGCAACGCACGATGTGATTGTCGATGCCACGACGCCGACACTGGCCTTTGATGCCATCAGCACCGATAACGTACTGAACGCCGCCGAGAAAGGTCAGGATCTGACCCTCAGCGGGACCAGCACCGGCCTGACAGCAGGCACGACTGTCACCGTAATGCTGAACGGCACCGCCTATACCGCGATCACTGACGCCTCCGGCAACTGGACGCTGACGGTTCCGGCCGCAGATCTGGCCGGCCTCGGCGAAGCGGATTACACGCTGACAGCCAGCGCGACCAACAGCACCGGTAACAGCACCAGCACCACCGCAAACCTGCTGGTGGATGCAGCGGCCCCGGTTATCACCATCAATACCCTGGCCGTTGACGATATTCTGAACGCGGCCGAAGCGCAGGCGGATCTGGTGATTAACGGCATGACCACCGCCCAGGCCGGTCAGACCGTGACGGTCACTGTCGGTGGCAACAGCTACACCGCACTGGTGCAGGCCGACGGCAGCTGGAGCATCACTGTTCCGGCGTCTGCGGTCTCTGCGCTGACTGACGGCAACACTGTCATCACTGCCAGCGTTAACGACACCGCCGGTAACCCGGCGTCAGCCAGCCACAACCTGACCGTCGATACGGCAGCACCGGTTGTGACGATTAATACCGTTGCCGGTGACGACATTCTGAACACCACTGAGCACGGTCAGGCACAGGTCATCAGCGGTTCTGCCACCAATGCAGCACCGGGCGACTCTGTAACCGTGACCCTGAATGGCAACAGCTACACCACCGTCATCGACGCAAACGGCAACTGGAGCGTGGGCGTTCCGGCAGCCGATGTTTCTGCTCTGAATGACGGCACCAGCACCATCAGTGTGACCGTGACCACCGCCGCGGGTAACAGCGGTTCCGCAACACACGACGTGATGGTCGATGCCACGACGCCGACACTGGCCTTTGATGCCATCAGTACCGATAACGTACTGAACGCCGCCGAAAAAGGTCAGGATCTGACCCTCAGCGGCACCAGCACCGGCCTGACGGCAGGCACCACCGTAACGGTAATGCTGAACGGCACCGCGTACACCGCGACCACCGATGCGTCCGGCAACTGGACGCTGACCGTGCCGGCAGCGGATCTGGCCGGCCTGGGCGAAGCGGATTACACCGTCAGCGCCAGTGCCACCAACAGCACCGGTAACAGCACCAGCACCACCGCGAACCTGCTGGTGGATGCAGCGGCCCCGGTCATTACTATCAATACCCTGGCGGTTGACGATATTCTGAACGCGGCCGAAGCCCAGGCAGATCTGGTGATCAACGGCATGACCACCGCCCAGGCCGGCCAGACCGTGACGGTCACTGTCGGTGGCAACAGCTACACCGCACAGGTGCAGGCTGACGGCAGCTGGAGCATTACTGTTCCGGCGTCTGCGGTCTCTGCGCTGACTGACGGCAACACTGTCATCACTGCCAGCGTTAACGACACCGCCGGTAACCCGGCGTCTGCCAGCCATAACCTGAACGTTGATACGGCAGCACCGGTAGTGACGATTAACACCGTCGCCGGTGATGACATTCTTAACACCATCGAACACGGCCAGGCGCAGGTGATCAGCGGTTCTGCCACCAATGCAGCACCGGGCGATTCTGTAACCGTGACCCTCAACGGTAACAGCTACACTACCGTCATCGATGCAAACGGCAACTGGAGCGTCGGTGTTCCGGCAGCCGATGTTTCTGCTCTGAATGACGGCACCAGCACCATCAGCGTGACGGTAACTACCGCAGCCGGTAACAGCGGTTCCGCGACGCACGACGTGAATGTTGATGCCACGGCACCGACGCTGGCCTTTGACGCCATCAGCACCGATAACGTACTGAACGCGGCAGAGAAAGGGCAGGATCTTGTCCTGAGCGGGACCAGTACCGGCCTGACGGCAGGCACCACCGTAACGGTGATGCTGAACGGTAATGCCTACACGGCAACCACCGATGCCTCCGGTAACTGGACGCTGACCGTGCCGGCAGCGGATCTGGCCGGCCTCGGCGAAGCGGATTACACCGTCAGCGCCAGTGCCACCAACAGCACCGGTAACAGCACCAGCACCACCGCGAACCTGCTGGTGGATGCAGCCGCACCGGTCATCACCATTAACACCCTGGCAGCCGACGATATTCTGAACGCGACCGAAGCGCAGGCGGATCTGGTGATTAACGGCATGACCACCGCCCAGGCCGGTCAGACCGTGACGGTGACGATTGGTGGCAACAGCTACACCGCACAGGTGCAGGCGGACGGCAGCTGGAGCGTGACCGTTCCGGCGGCTGATGTTGCTGCCCTGACTGACGGCAACGCCACTGTTACGGCTTCTGTCTCTGACATCGCCGGTAACCCGGCCTCTGCCAGCCATAACCTGACGGTGGACACCGCCGCACCGGTAGTAACGATTAACACCGTTGCCGGCGATGACATTCTGAACACCACCGAGCACGGCCAGGCACAGGTGATCAGCGGTTCTGCAACTAATGCAGCGCCGGGCGATTCCGTGACCGTGAGCCTCAACGGCAACAGCTACACCACAGTGATCGATGCGAACGGCAACTGGAGCGTCGGTGTTCCGGCGGCTGACGTGACGGCCCTGAACGACGGCACCAGCACCATCAGTGTGACGGTGACCACCGCGGCCGGTAACAGCGGTTCGGCCACGCACGACGTGATTGTGGATTCGTCTGTGGCAAGTATCAGCTTCGATGCCATCAGCACCGATAACGTGCTGAACGCCGCCGAGAAAGGGCAGGATCTTGTTCTGAGCGGTACCAGCACCGGCCTGACGGCAGGCACGACTGTCACCGTGATGCTGAACGGCACGGCGTATACGGCGGTGACTGATGCCTCCGGCAACTGGACGCTGACCGTTCCGGCAGCGGATCTGGCTGGCCTCGGCGAAGCGGATTACACGCTGACGGCGAGCGCGACCAACGCCACCGGTAACAGCACCAGCACCACCGCAAACCTGCTGGTGGATGCGGCAGCCCCGGTGATCACCATTAATACCCTGGCCGTTGACGATATTCTGAACGCGGCAGAAGCGCAGGCGGATCTGGTGATCAACGGCATGACCACCGCACAGGCCGGTCAGACCGTCACCGTCACTGTTGGCGGCAACAGCTACACTGCGCTGGTGCAGGCCGACGGCAGCTGGAGCATCACTGTTCCGGCGTCTGCGGTCTCTGCGCTGACTGACGGCAACACTGTCATTACTGCCAGCGTTAACGACGTTGCCGGTAACCCGGCGTCAGCCAGCCACAACCTGACCGTCGATACGGCAGCACCGGTAGTGACGATTAACACTGTTGCCGGCGATGACATTCTTAACACCACCGAGCACGGCCAGGCACAGGTGATCAGCGGTTCTGCCACCAATGCAGCCGCAGGTGATTCTGTAACCGTCACCCTGAATGGCAACAGCTACACCACCGTCATCGACGCGAACGGCAACTGGAGCGTCGGTGTTCCGGCGGCTGATGTTTCTGCTCTGAATGACGGCACCAGCACCATCAGTGTGACCGTGACGACGGCGGCGGGTAACAGCGGCTCTGCAACGCACGACGTGATTGTGGATTCGTCTGTGGCAAGTATCAGCTTCGATGCCATCAGCACCGATAACGTGCTGAACGCCGCCGAAAAAGGTCAGGATCTGACCCTCAGCGGGACCAGCACCGGCCTGACGGCAGGCACCACCGTAACGGTAATGCTGAACGGCACGGCGTATACGGCAACCACCGATGCCTCCGGCAACTGGACGCTGACCGTACCGGCCGCGGATCTGGCTACACTTGGCGAAGCGGATTACACCGTCAGCGCCAGTGCGACCAACAGCACCGGTAACAGCACCAGCACCACCGCAAACCTGCTGGTGGATGCGGCGGCACCGGTCATCACCATCAACACCCTGGCCGTTGACGATATTCTGAACGCGGCCGAAGCCCAGGCGGATCTGGTGATCAACGGCATGACCACCGCCCAGGCCGGTCAGACCGTGACCGTCACTGTCGGCGGTATCAACTACACTGCGCTGGTGCAGGCGGACGGCAGCTGGAGCGTGACTGTTCCGGCAAACGACGTCGCAGCACTGACCGACGGCAACACCGTCATCACTGCCAGCGTTAACGACATCGCCGGTAACCCGGCGTCTGCCAGCCATAACCTGACGGTGGACACCGCAGCACCGGTAGTAACGATTAATACCGTTGCCGGTGACGATATCCTGAATACCACCGAGCACGGCCAGGCACAGGTGATCAGCGGTTCTGCCACCAACGCAGCGCCGGGCGATTCCGTGACTGTCACCCTGAACGGCAACAGCTACACCACCGTCATCGACGCGAACGGCAACTGGAGCGTCGGTGTTCCGGCAGCCGATGTTTCTGCTCTGAACGACGGCACCAGCACCATCAGCGTGACCGTGGCCACCGCCGCGGGTAACAGCGGTTCCGCAACACACGATGTGATTGTGGATTCGTCTGTGGCAAGTATCAGTTTCAATGCCATCAGTACCGATAACGTGCTGAACGCGGCAGAGAAAGGTCAGGATCTTGTTCTGAGCGGGACCAGCACCGGCCTGACGGCAGGTACCACCGTAACGGTAATGCTGAACGGCACCGCGTATACCGCAGTGACAGATGCTTCCGGTAACTGGACGCTGACGGTGCCGGCCGCAGATCTGGCCGGCCTCGGCGAAGCGGATTACACCGTCAGCGCCAGCGCGACCAACAGCACCGGTAACAGCACCAGCACCACCGCAAACCTGCTGGTGGATGCAGCCGCACCGGTCATTACCATCAACACCCTGGCGGTTGACGATATTCTGAACGCGACCGAAGCGCAGGCGGATCTGGTGATCAACGGCATGACCACCGCCCAGGCCGGTCAGACCGTGACGGTGACGATTGGTGGTACTAACTACACCGCACTGGTGCAGGCCGACGGCAGCTGGAGCATCACTGTTCCGGCAGTTGACGTGGCTGCCCTGACTGACGGCAACGCCACTGTTACGGCTTCTGTCTCTGACATCGCCGGTAACCCGGCGTCTGCCAGCCATAACCTGACGGTGGACACCGCCGCACCGGTAGTAACGATTAATACCGTCGCGGGCGACGACATTCTCAACACCACTGAACACGGTCAGGCGCAGGTGATCAGCGGTTCTGCGACCAACGCAGCGCCGGGCGATTCCGTGACCGTCACCCTGAACGGTAACAGCTACACCACCGTCATCGATGCAAACGGCAACTGGAGCGTGGGCGTTCCGGCAGCCGATGTGATGGCCCTGCAGGACGGTACCAGCACCATCAGTGTGACCGTGACCACTGCGGCGGGTAACAGCGGTTCGGCAACACACGATGTGATTGTGGATTCGTCTGTGGCAGGTATCAGCTTCGATGCCATCAGCACCGACAACGTGCTGAACGCGGCAGAGAAAGGGCAGGATCTTGTTCTGAGCGGGACCAGCACCGGCCTGACGGCGGGTACCACCGTAACGGTAATGCTGAACGGCACTGCCTACACGGCAACGACAGATGCCTCCGGCAACTGGACGCTGACCGTGCCGGCCGCAGATCTGGCCGGCCTCGGCGAAGCGGATTACACGCTGACGGCGAGCGCGACCAACGCCACCGGTAACAGCACCAGCACCACCGCGAACCTGCTGGTGGATGCAGCCGCACCGGTCATTACTATCAATACCCTGGCGGTTGACGATATTCTGAACGCGACCGAAGCGCAGGCAGATCTGGTGATCAACGGCATGACCACCGCCCAGGCCGGTCAGACCGTGACGGTCACTGTCGGTGACAACAACTACACTGCGCTGGTGCAGGCGGATGGCAGCTGGAGCATCACTGTTCCGGCAGTTGACGTGGCTGCCCTGACTGACGGCAACGCCATTGTTACGGCTTCTGTCTCTGACATCGCCGGTAACCCGGCGTCTGCCAGCCATAACCTGACGGTGGACACCGCCGCACCGGTAGTAACGATTAACACTGTTGCCGGTGATGACATTCTGAACACCACCGAACACGGTCAGGCACAGGTGATCAGCGGTTCTGCCACCAATGCAGCACCGGGTGATTCTGTGACCGTGACCCTCAATGGTAACAGCTACACCACGGTGATCGATGCAAACGGCAACTGGAGCGTGGGCGTTCCGGCAGCCGATGTGACGGCCCTGAACGATGGCACCAGCACCATCAGCGTGACCGTGACGACGGCGGCGGGTAACAGCGGTTCGGCAACACACGATGTGATTGTGGATTCGTCTGTGGCAAGTATCAGCTTCGATGCCATCAGCACCGACAACGTGCTGAACGCCGCCGAAAAAGGGCAGGATCTGACCCTCAGCGGCACCAGCACCGGCCTGACGGCAGGCACGACTGTCACCGTGATGCTGAACGGCACGGCGTATACGGCGGTGACTGATGCCTCCGGCAACTGGACGCTGACCGTACCGGCAGCGGATCTGGCCGGCCTCGGCGAAGCGGATTACACGCTGAGCGCCAGCGCGACCAACGCCACCGGTAACAGCACCAGCACCACCGCGAACCTGCTGGTGGATGCAGCGGCACCGGTCATTACCATCAATACCCTGGCGGTTGACGATATTCTGAACGCGAC
This sequence comes from Trabulsiella odontotermitis, assembly GCF_030053895.1. Classification (NCBI taxonomy): domain Bacteria; kingdom Pseudomonadati; phylum Pseudomonadota; class Gammaproteobacteria; order Enterobacterales; family Enterobacteriaceae; genus Trabulsiella; species Trabulsiella odontotermitis. The sequence goes on along the minus strand of NZ_CP125781.1, from coordinate 3,247,207 downwards.
CGAAGCGCAGGCTGACCTGGTGATCAACGGCATGACCACCGCACAGGCCGGTCAGACCGTGACCGTCACGATTGGCGGCAACAGCTACACCGCACAGGTGCAGGCGGACGGCAGCTGGAGCGTGACCGTTCCGGCGGCTGACGTGGCTGCCCTGACTGACGGCAACACCACTGTTACGGCTTCTGTCTCTGACATCGCCGGTAACCCGGCGTCAGCCAGCCATAACCTGACGGTGGACACCGCAGCACCGGTAGTGACGATTAATACCGTTGCCGGCGATGACATCCTGAACACCACCGAACACGGTCAGGCACAGGTGATCAGCGGTTCTGCGACCAACGTAGCGCCGGGCGATTCCGTGACCGTCACCCTGAACGGCAACAGCTACACCACCGTCATCGATGCGAACGGCAACTGGAGCGTGGGTGTTCCGGCAGCCGATGTGACGGCCCTGAATGACGGCACCAGCACCATCAGTGTGACGGTAACTACCGCAGCCGGTAACAGCGGTTCCGCGACGCACGACGTGAATGTTGATGCCACGGCACCGACGCTGGCCTTTGACGCCATCAGCACCGATAACGTACTGAACGCGGCAGAGAAAGGGCAGGATCTGGTTCTGAGCGGCACCAGCACCGGCCTGACGGCAGGCACCACCGTAACGGTAATGCTGAACGGCACCGCGTATACGGCAACCACCGATGCCTCCGGTAACTGGACACTGACGGTTCCGGCCGCAGATCTGGCCGGCCTCGGCGAAGCGGATTACACGCTGACGGCGAGCGCGACCAACGCCACCGGTAACAGCACCAGCACCACCGCAAACCTGCTGGTGGATGCGACAGCCCCGGTGATCACCATTAATACCCTGGCGGTTGACGATATTCTGAACGCGACTGAAGCGCAGGCGGATCTGGTGATTAACGGCATGACCACCGCCCAGGCCGGTCAGACCGTGACGGTCACTGTCGGTGGCAACAGCTACACCGCACAGGTACAGGCGGACGGCAGCTGGAGCATCACTGTTCCGGCGGCTGACGTGGCTGCCCTGACTGACGGCAACGCCACTGTTACGGCTTCTGTCTCTGACATCGCCGGTAACCCGGCGTCAGCCAGTCATAACCTGAACGTTGATACGGCAGCACCGGTAGTGACGATTAATACCGTCGCGGGCGATGACATTCTGAACACCACCGAACACGGTCAGGCACAGGTGATCAGCGGTTCTGCAACGAACGCAGCGCCGGGCGATTCCGTGACGGTCACCCTGAACGGCAACAGCTACACCACCGTCATCGACGCGAACGGCAACTGGAGCGTCGGTGTTCCGGCGGCTGACGTGACGGCCCTGAACGACGGCACCAGCACCATCAGCGTGACGGTGACCACGGCGGCGGGTAACAGCGGCTCTGCAACACATGATGTGATTGTGGATTCGTCTGTGGCGAGTATCAGCTTCGATGCCATCAGCACCGATAACGTACTGAATGCGGCTGAAAAAGGTCAGGATCTGACCCTCAGCGGTACCAGCACCGGCCTGACGGCGGGTACCACCGTAACGGTAATGCTGAACGGCACTGCCTACACGGCAACCACCGATGCCTCCGGCAACTGGACACTGACGGTTCCGGCAGCGGATCTGGCTACACTTGGCGAAGCGGATTACACCGTCAGCGCCAGTGCGACCAACAGCACCGGTAACAGCACCAGCACCACCGCAAACCTGCTGGTGGATGCAGCGGCCCCGGTTATCACCATCAATACGCTGGCCGTCGATGACATCCTGAACGCGACCGAAGCCCAGGCGGATCTGGTGATCAACGGCATGACCACCGCACAGGCCGGTCAGACCGTCACCGTCACGATTGGTGGCAACACCTTCACTGCGCTGGTACAGGCGGACGGCAGCTGGAGCATCACTGTTCCGGCAGTTGACGTGGCTGCCCTGACTGACGGCAACGCCACTGTTACGGCTTCTGTCTCTGACACCGCCGGTAACCCGGCGTCTGCCAGCCATAACCTGACGGTGGACACCGCAGCACCAGTAGTGACGATTAACACCGTTGCCGGCGATGACATTCTTAATACCACCGAACACGGTCAGGCGCAGGTGATCAGCGGTTCTGCCACCAATGCAGCACCGGGTGATTCTGTAACCGTGACCCTGAATGGCAACAGCTACACCACCGTCATCGACGCGAACGGCAACTGGAGCGTCGGTGTTCCGGCGGCCGATGTGACGGCTCTGCAGGACGGTACCAGCACCATCAGTGTGACCGTCACCACCGCGGCCGGTAACAGTGGCTCCGCAACGCATGATGTCGATGTTGACCTGAACCCGGTCTCCGTCAGCATCAACAGCGTCACAGCGGATGACATCATCAACGCGGCGGAAACGGGCGCGGATCTGGTACTGTCCGGCTCTACCGTTAATGTGGAAGCGGGTCAGACCGTCACCATTATCTTTAACGGTCAGACCGTGACCGCCGTCGTTGACAGCAATGGCGACTGGTCATACACCATTCCGTCAGCGGATCTGGCTAACCTGAACGCCGGCAGCGCCCGTGTCCAGGTCAGCGTCAGCAACGCCAGCGGTAACAGCGCATCAGCCGACCATAGCTACAGCGTGGATACCGATGCGCCGGTCATCACCATCAACACCCTGGCGGCAGACGATATTCTGAACGCTGCCGAAGCGCAGGCTGATCTGGTGCTCACCGGTACCAGTACTGCGGAAGCGGGGCAGACAGTCACCATCACGCTGAACGGTAATACCTATACCGCGCAGGTACAGGCCAACGGCAACTGGAGCGTCACCGTTCCGGCGGGCGATGTGGCGGCACTGACTGACGGTACCGCGGTTATCACTGCCAGCGTCAATGACGTGGCGGGTAACCCGGCATCGGCAAGCCATAACCTGACGGTAGATACCACCGCGCCTGTGGTCACCATCGATACCGTGGCGAGCGATGATATCGTCAATAACGGCGAACAGCTGGCGGGGCAAACCATCAGCGGCACCACCACGGCAGAGCAGGGCCAGACGGTAACCGTGACCTTTAACGGCCACACCTATCTGGCAACCGTAGGTAGCGCCGGGAACTGGTCGGTGTTTGTACCGGCGACTGATTTTGCGGGTCTGGTGGATGGTCAGTACGCCATCACCGCGACCGTGAATGACGTTGCGGGTAACGCGGGCAACAGCAGTCACAACGTAACGCTGAATGGCGATGTCCCGACCATTACAGTGAACACTCTGAGCGTGGATGACATCATCAACGCCGCCGAGCACGGCACGGCGCTGACCATCAGCGGAACGACGACGGCACCGGCAGGTCAGACAGTTACCATTACGCTGAACGGCAACACTTACACCACTACAGTACAGAGCAACGGTCAGTGGAGCGTCGTCGTGAGCAGCACCGACGTTGCCGCGCTGGCGGATGGCACTGCGTATACGGTGCATGCGGAAGTCAGCAACACCATTGGTAACAGCGCCAGTGATGATCACGTTGTTAACGTCGATCTGACGCCGCCGGCGCAGATCATCACCATCGTTGCGGTACAGAATGATACCGGTCTGAACAGCGCCGATTTCATCACCAGCGATAACCAGATCGTGCTGAACGGTTCGCTCTCTGCGCAGCTCGGCAACGGTGAAACCGCGCAGATCAGCCTCGACGGTGGTGCGACCTGGATTGACCTGGTGGTGAACGGCACCACCTGGACCTTCAGCGACGGGCGTACTCTGGCAGATGGCGCGCATCAGTACATGGTGCGTGTGATTGATAACGCGGGCAACGTTGGTGCGGTCAGCAGTCAGACGGTGGTGGTGGATACCACGCTGCCAGCGATAACGCTGATCTCTGTGGATTCGGTGTCGCAGGACACCGGTCTGTCGACCAGCGATTTCATTACCTATGACAACCAGATCACCCTGCAGGGCTCACTGAATGCGGTGCTGGCCAGCGGTGAACATGTACAGATCAGCCTTGATGGCGGTCTCACCTGGGTTGATGTCAGCGTGAACGGCCAGAGCTGGACCTGGGTTGATGGTCGTACGCTGGCGGATGGCGACTACCTCTATCAGCTGCGCGTGATCGACGACGCCGGCAATATCAGCGCCACCACCAGTCAGACGGTGACCGTTGATACGCAGGTGCCGGACGCCAGCAAAACCATCGCTTTTGACAGCATCAGCGATGACAGCGGTCTCAGCAACAGCGACTTCGTCACCAACGATACCTCGCTGAGCCTGCAGGGCTCCCTGGGCGCCACGTTGTCTCCGGGCGAAATCGTACAGATTAGCCTTGATGGCGGCGCCACCTGGCAGAGCGTGACAGTGATTGGCAACAGCTGGTTCTTTGACGACGGTCGTACGCTTGCCGATGGCACGTATGACTACTGGGTGCGTGTGATTGATACGGCGGGTAACATCGGCGCGACAGCGCACCAGCAGGTCACGGTTGATCTGGTGGCGCCGGATAGCGCGATTACCGTCAGCATTGACAGTATCACCACCGACAGCGGCTATAGCGACAGTGACTTCCTGACCAACGATACGTCGCTGACCATCACCGGCTCTATCGGCGCGCCGCTGGGTGCTGGCGACCAGGTGCAGATCAGTACCGATAACGGTCTGACCTGGCAGAACGTCGTTATGAATGGTAACAGCTGGACGTTTGTTGACTCGCGTACCCTGACGGATGGCGATCATACCTATCAGGTACGTGTTGTTGACGTGGCCGGGAATGCCGGCGCGACGACACTGCAGGTCGTGACCGTTGACCTTACGACGCCAACCACGGCGGCAACCATTGTCAGCTATACCGATGATGTGGCCTCTTCACGCGGTGAGTTTGCGTCCGGCACCATCACCGATGATCGCATGCCGGTGCTGAACGGGACTTTGTCCACCGGTCTGCAGACAGGCGAGCTGGTCCGCATCTACAGCGCCGACGGTACGCTGCTCGGCGAAGCGGATGTTAACGGCACCGACTGGACATACCAACTGAACGAACCGCTGATCGACGGTCAGCAGGGCGAGTTCTATGCGGTGGTGGTTGATGCCGCGGGTAACGAAGGCGCGCCGTCTCCGGTGTTTGATTTCACCGTGGATCTGAAAATGTATGCGGCCGCGCAGAACACCCTGGACACCACCCCCATCGTGACCGGTCGTGTTGATTTCGAGATCCTCACCGGTGAATACGTCGAAGTGACGATTAACAACGTGGTTTACAGCTCCCGTACCGGTGCGGTGGTCATCGACCCGTTAAACAGCACCTGGTATGTGCAGATCCCTGACAGTGATGCACTGGCGCTGGGTACTTACGATGTGAAAGCGGTGCTCTATAAAGCGGATGGCACGCAGATTACGGCGGATGACACCACCGGTGAACTGACGGTATCTCCGACGCCGTCCATTACCTTTACGTCATCGGCGGCGTCTTCTGATGATACCGGTACGGCGCTGACGCTGGGTGAAGATGGTACATGGCGTATCCTGAGCAACTCGACGGTGTTCACGCAGAATGCCACCGACTCGACCACCTTAGGCTCGTTTGACTCGGTGGCCATCAGTGGTCCGGATGAGCAACAGCAGTCGTCGTTTATCGACTTCGACCGCGATGGTCTGATGGATATTCTGGGGGCGGATACTGACTATGGGAACGGCCAGCAGTCGTTCAAATATAACGAAGACGGTACCTACAGCTCCTTCCAGGTGGGGGCTTATGGTGAATCGGGTCAGACCAACGATCCTAACGGTAACATCTACGGCTGGTACGGTGGTGCGATGGGGATCGATATCAACGGCGATGGCTATGTTGATATGGTCTATGGTGACGAAACGCCGAACGATGAAGAAGCGCGCGGCGGTTATGACTCCAGTTTCGTGATGAACACCGACGGGACCATTACTGGTTTCGATAAGACCGGCACCTATGTCAACAGCAGCACCTCGCAGGATGGCACACCGGCGACCAACAGCGGTAACGCAACGCCAGACCGTGAGGTATCGGGTGTCGACCTGAACAACGATGGTTATGTCGATATCACCTATCACGGTACGTCAGGGTCGAACGCCACCTCGGGCGGCGGTAGCAGCACGTCGAGTTCTCGTCTGGTGGTGGTGACCAACGGGGTTGATGCGAATGGCAACATGACGCTGACCAACACCCAGGTGGTGACCGACGTGTTCGACGGCGACAGCGCCACGGATAACTACTACACCACCATGACCTGGTCCGATCTTAACGGCGACGGTTATATGGATCTGTTCGTGGCCGGGTTAACCGATAAGGGCAACGCCACCAGTGCCATCTTCTATAACGATGGTAACGGGAACTTAACGGCGGCGGCCAATGGCGTGGGTACCGGGTCGAATGTGCAGACCCTGGGCGACAGCGTGAACAGTATGACTTCGCTGGCGGTGGACTGGAACGGCGACGGCAAGATGGATCTCATCGAAATTGCCGGTGCGGCGGGTTCGACGGCGAACAACAACGCCAGCAACGTGGGGCTGCTGTGGACCAACAACGGTGTGAACAGCGGTACCGGCCAGGTTAACTGGACGTCGCAAACGCTGATCACCAACGCCAACCAGGGCAGCTCCAACTTTACTACCGGTGCGCTGGCGCTGGACCTGGATTACGATGGTGACAAAGATCTGGTGATGTTCCGCGCCGCAGGCGGTAAAACGGAATACATCGAGAACACCAACAAAATCAACGATGGTACCAGCATCATCCTGCGTATTTCAGACGCGAACGGCATCAACGCCTTCTATGGCAACACGGTGCTGCTCATTGATGAAAGTACCGGGAAGGTGGTCGGTTCGCAGGTGATTAACGCCCAGGGCGGTGTGAACATGAACGACTCGTCCGGGTTGGTCTACTTCTACGGCCTGGATGCGAGCAAATCGTACAGCGCGGTATTGCTGGCAAACGGCAATGACTACGGTGGCGTGTCGTCGGTGAGTTTCGACTCCTCCGGCGTCTCGAATTCCATCGAGAATGTCAACGCCTCGTGGGGCGGCCTGAAGGCGGTAGAGAAGAACCACGCCTATACCCTGACGGCGGAAGACGGCGCGTCGGCGACGAACAGTGCGCAGGCAGCCACGGACGGCACCAACTCCATCGGTATTGTGGGGACGGGCTACAACGATACGTTGAACGCCACGGCGGGGACGCACATCTATAACGGGGGTGGCGGTAGCCGCGAGGTTTCTGATGTTGACGTCTGGACTGCGAACGGCGGGATGGACATCGTCGACTACAAACTGGCGGGCAACACGTCGCTGAACATCGACCTGAGCAACGGCGCGATGCAGAACACCGGGTTCGGTAATGCGCAGTTCGTGAATGTCGAAGGGATCGCCGGGGGTAACGGTAACGACGTCTTTACCGGCAGTACCTCGGAGAACTTCTTCGAAGGTCGCGGCGGCAACGATACCTTCAACATCGGTAACGGTGGTCAGGATACGCTGCTGTACAAACTGCTCAATCCGGCAGATGCCTCGGGCGGCAACGGTAGCGACGTGGTGAACGGCTTTACCATCGGGACCTGGGAAGGGACCGCGGATACCGACCGTATCGACCTGCGTGAGCTGCTGTCCGGTAGCGGCTACACCGGCACCGCCAGCGCGACCTACGTGGACAGTGTTGCCACGCTGGATCCGCAGGCGGGTAACATCAGCGACTACATTCGTGTGGTGCAGAACGGCAGCAACACCGAGATCCAGGTGGATATCGATGGTGCGTCCGGCAACTTCTCGCCGACGACGGTGGTCACGCTGAACGGTGTCCAGACCGACCTTGCCACACTGCTGGCAAACCATCAGTTACTGGTGATGTAACTCCGATGCCGGGGGAATTTATTCCCCCGGCAAATATCATGCTAAATAACCACTAGAATAAACAGAGGCTCTTTGGCCTGCGTTTATTCATGCGCAGAAACCGTATGAACACCATCTCAAATACGAATAACGTTTTTCCAGTACAGCGTCATCACGCAGAACAGGAACGTAACTCTATGAATGCGAACCCGCAATATGAACCCTGGCTTCAGGCCATGATCGGCGTTGCGCAATATTATCGTCTCGACTTTTCTCAGGAACATGTTCGGGTGACGATCAATTACGAAGGGCAGTCACCTCGCGATCTGGTATTAAAAGATATGGCGCGGCAGCTCGGCCTGGGGCTGCGCCGTGTTCCGGCGAAAGTCTCTTATCTTGATCCCTGGCGGTTACCGCTGATCGCGGAATTCGACGGCGGGCAAATCGCGGTGATTAATCGCATGGACAGCGAAGGCAATGTCAGCCTGCAGTTCAGCGGCGATGAAGGGCTGGAAACCGTGTTAACGCGTGATGAATTAGGCACGCGGATCAAAACGTTATTTATACTTCGCCCGCTGGAATCCACCCCCGACGCGCGCGTTGATGATTATATTAAGCCGTATAAAAAAAGCTGGTTCTGGCGACTGGCGTTAAAAGACTGGCACCGTTATCTCGATATTATGGTCGTCGCCCTGGTGGCGAACGTGCTGGCGCTGTCCGGCATGATCTTTTCGATGCAGGTCTATGACCGCGTCGTGCCGTCGCAATCAGAAACCACGCTGTGGGTTTTATTTGGCGGGGTGATGCTGGCGATCCTGTTTGAATTTATTATGCGTATGCTGCGGGTCTATATCTCCGACGTGATCGGCAAACGCGCCGATTTACGCATTTCCGAACGGGTATTTGCCCACGCGCTGCGAATTAAAAACGGCGCTCGTTCAAAATCCACCGGATCGTTTATTTCGCAAATTCGCGAACTGGAAGCGGTGCGGGAATTGATCACCTCCACCAGTATTGCGGCGATTTCCGATCTGCCGTTTTTCCTGCTGTTTGTCTTCATCTTGTGGATGATTGGCGGCCCGCTGGTGCTGGTGGTGCTGATGGCAGTGCCTCTGTTGCTCATTCCCGGCATGCTGGTGCAGCGCCCGCTGGCGCGGCTGTCAACGGAAGGGATGCGCGAATCCGCCATCCGCAACGCAACGCTGGTTGAAGCAGTGCAGGGGATTGAAGACATCAAGCTGATGCGCGCCGAACAGCGTTTCCAGAATCAATGGAATAACACCAACTTTGTCGCCGCCGATGTGGGCATGCGTCAGCGCTGGCTGACCGGCATGCTGTTGACGTGGACGCAGGAAGTGCAGTCGATAGTCTATGCTGTGGTACTGCTGATTGGCTGTTATCTGGTGATCAGCGGCGACATGACCACCGGTGCGCTGGTCGGGACCTCGATCCTCGCGTCGCGCACTATTGCGCCGCTGTCGCAGATCTCCGGCGTGTTGTCGCGCTGGCAGTCGGCAAAAGTGGCGTTGCAGGGGCTTGATGATCTTATGCAGCGCCCGATTGACGAACCGCAGCGCGGTAAAAAAGTGCATAAAGCGCACCTGCGCGGGCACTATCAGCTGGAAAACGTCGGTTTCTATTACGATGAAGAAGAGAAGCTGAGCGTGCTGACCATCCCGGCGCTGACCATCAATGCCGGCGAGCGCGTGGCGGTACTCGGGCGCAACGGTTCCGGTAAAAGCACGCTATTGCAGGTGCTGGCCGGAATGCAGGAGCCGCAGCAGGGTTCCGTGCTGCTCGACAACATTGCGCTTAACCATCTCGATCCGGCGGACGTGCGCCGCGATATGCAGTTGCTTAGCCAGCAGGCGCGGCTGTTCTTCGGTTCTATCCATGACAACATCACCTTAGGCAACCCGACGGCCACCGACGACGACATCCAGCAGGCGCTGGCGATAAGCGGCGCGCTGGAGTTCGTCCGCAAGCAAAAAATGGGGCTGAATTACGTGATCAGCGAAGGTGGCGCGGGCTTGTCCGGCGGTCAGCGTCAGGCGTTGTTGCTGGCGCGAGCGATACTGACATCACCCAATATTTTATTGCTTGATGAACCTACCGCCTGGCTGGACGAGATCGGCGAGCAGCAGTTTATTCACCACCTCAAACAGTGGTTGGGTACGCACCGCACAATGGTTGTCGCCACGCACCGGCTGCCAATCCTCGAACTGGTCGACCGGATTATCGTGCTGGATAACGGCCGCATCGTGATGGATGGCCCGCGCGAGGCAATCCTTAAAAAACATGGCTTAACGCCCGACAGTAATGTGTCGATGATGAAAACCCCGTCGCAGGGGAGATCGTAAAATGAGCGAAATGAATCGTTTTAACAGTCGCCTGAGCGAGCCGAGCCTGCCGCGCTCCTCGCTGGTGGCGTGGTTTTTATTTATCGCGCTGGCGGCGTTTGTCGGCTGGGCGAGCATGTTTCACCTCGATGAAGTCACCACCGGCAGCGGCAAAGTGGTGCCGTCATCCCATGAGCAGGAGATCCAGTCGCTGGAAGGCGGCATTATCTACAAGCTGATGGTGCATGAAGGGGACATCGTCGAAAAAGGCCAGCAACTGGCGCAGCTTGACCGCACCAAAACGGAATCCAGCGTGCTGGAGAGCGAATCCAAACTGCATGCCGCCATGGCCACTGCCGCGCGGCTTGACGCCGAAGTGAACGATACCGCGCTGGTGTTTCCGCCGGAGCTGGGTAACGAGTCGGAACTGGTCAGGCAGGAAACCGCGCTGTATCAGTCCCGTCGCGACAGCCTTGAAAAAGGGATGGCGGGTCTGAAAGAGGGCATTTTACTGGTGCAGCGAGAGCTGTCGCTCACCGAGCCGCTGATCCAACAGGGCGCTGCCAGCAACGTGGAAGTGCTGCGCCTCCAGCGGCAGAAAAATGAGCTGGAGAATAAAATCGCTGAGATGCAAAACCAGTATTACGTACGGGCGCGGGAAGAGCTGGCGCATGCAAATGCGGAAGTCGAAGCCGAACGTTCGGTCATGCGTGGACGTGAGGACTCACTTACCCGTCTGACCTTCACCGCACCAGTGCGTGGCATTGTGAAAGACATTGATGTCACCACCGTTGGCGGCGTCATCCCGCCCGGCGGCAAGCTGATGAGCCTGGTGCCGCTGGACGATCAGATCCTGATTGAAACGAAAATTCTGCCGCGCGATGTGGCGTTCATCCACCCCGGACAGAAAGCGCTGGTGAAGGTGACGGCGTACGATTACTCGATTTACGGCGGCATTGACGGCGTGGTGACGATGATTTCGCCGGACACCATTCAGGATGAAGTTAAACGCGACGTCTATTTTTACCGGGTTTACATTCGTACCGACAGCAACCAGCTGGTTAACAAGCAGAAAAAAGCGTTTCCGGTGTTTCCCGGCATGATTGCGACCGTGGATATTAAGACGGGGAATAAAACGATTCTGGAGTATCTGCTGAAACCGCTGAACAAAGCGAAAGAGGCGCTGCGGGAACGGTAATTCCTGTCCGGATAAAAGAAGCCCGTTTACGGGCTTCTTTGTTTTATGATGCTGGCTTACGCTTCCGCTAATGCCTTAAGCCAGCGAATACCGCTTTCCGGCGAAGTCAGCACCGGTACTGGTGGCGTCGGGAGTTGTTGCAGCACGCGTGCCATCGATGCCTGCGCCAGCATGATCACATCCGCTGACGCGAAGGCATTTTTCAGCCCCTCGCTGACGATGCGGTCATGTGTCGCCATGTCACCGGCCAGCAGCGCATGGAACGCGTCTTCCATCAGCACTGGCACGATTTCGCGCGGTTTACCGCTCTCCTGCACCTTGCGCTGCACATAGCTGAGCGTTGGTTTCAGCGTGGTCGCTACCGTCGCCAGCACCGCGATGCGCTGACCCTGCGCAATGGCGTTTTCCACCATCGCACAGTCAATGCGGGTCAGTTGCAGTGGGGTCATAAACTGACACTGCTCAACGGCGGTGCCGATGGACGAACAGGCGGTCATGAAAATCTCGCAGTCCGCTTTTTCCGCAATCTGAATATAACCCGCGATGCGTGCGCTGATGGCCGGGGTTACGCCGCCGGCTTTCATGACCTGTTTAATCATCGACTCTTCAACAAGGTGCATCACCTCCGCCTGCGGCATGATGTCGGCAATCAGCTGTTGCATCATGGCGAGCGTGGCGGCGCTGGTGTGCAGCATGGCAATCTTTTTCATCGTGCAATCTCCTCAGTGAGCAGGGCAGCGACTGCCGCTGCCGCCTCGTGATCTTCCTGCGCCGACAGTCCGCCGACCGCCACTGCGCCGAGGCATTTGCCGTCGCGCATCACCGGTATGCCGCCGGGCAGCGCGGTAAAGCGCGGGTCGGCAAAGTAGCTGATATCCAGTTGCTCTTTTTGCAGCCGCTGGAGAAACGCCAGAGTAGTGCAACCCAGACGGCTGCTGGTGCGCGCCTTGCGTTGGGTCAGCTCAACCGTCAACAGTTTTGCGTTATCCATGCGGGCGAAACAGAGCAGTTCACCGCTGGCATCGCAGACCGCCACGCTGAGTGGCCGCTGGTTGTATTGGGTTTCGGCGAGCGTCAGGGCGTATTCCTGCGCCCGACGCGCCTGCTGCAACGTCAATGTGGTCATAATAATTTTCCTTTCGGGAGAGAATCGGAGGCGGTCAGTGGCGCCTCAGCGGCAGCTTTCGCGGCACGGGCATCTTTTTTACGCCAGTAGTTGGCGAGCAGCGATCCGCTGACGTTGCCGAGCGGCGTCATCACCGCCGAGGCCAGGCCCACCGTCGCCAGTTTGCCCATCGCCGCGGCGAGACCCGAGGCCATCCCGCCGTTCTGCAGGCCCACTTCGAAGGCCACGGTACGGGCGGACTGAACATCCATGCGGAAGATAAAGCGGCTCATCAGATAGCCGATGCAGAAGCCGCCCAGGTTATGCATCAGCATGGCGAAGCAGAGCAGGAAACCAACCTGTACCAGGTTGTCACGCCCCGCAGCGGCGGCCGTGGTGGTGAAGAAAATGATGCCCATCATCGAGATGGTCGGCATGATGTTTTTGATGCTACTGAAACGGCCATACAACCAGTTGTAGAACAGCGCCCAGACGATGCCACCGGCGACAAAGTTCAGCACCACGGCGTACATCTGCGCTTCGGCGCTGGCGGTACCGAACAGCGAATCCCAGCCACCGGCAATCATGTACAGCAGCCAGAGCGCGCTGATGCCAGCCAGTCCCTGCACCACGCGGCGGCCATTCTGGCTGGCGTAGGTTTTCAGGTAATCATGCAGAATGGCGGCGCCAATCGGGATCAGCACGATTTTCACCACGTCCATTACCATTGCGGTGAGCTGGATGTCGATCATCGATCCGGCCAGCAGGTTGACCCACAGCGGCGTCATCACGGTGGCGGCGAGCGTGGAGACCGCGGCGATTGACACGGCCAGCGCCAGGTTGGCGTTGGCGATATAGACCATTACCGTTGACGAGAGTCCGCTCGGGCAGGCGCCAATCAGCAGGATCCCCACAGCGACTTCCGGCGGAAAGTGGAAAATCAGCGTGATGGTCAGCCCCAGCAGCGGCATGATCACGAAATGGCAGAAAGTACCGATAAACACCGCCCACGGCATTTTGGCGACGTCGATAAAATCCTGAATCGTCAGTTTGGTGCCCATGCTGAACATGGTGGCCTGAATGACCAGGAAGACGATCCATTTGTGGGTGATGTTAAAACCGCCCCAGACGATCAGATCCGTCGACCAGGTCATCGCGGCGACGAAACCGGCGATGATCCACAGCGTAAACTGGTAGCTGCGCAGCGATGGCCAGTGGCCTGCGCCCGCGGCGAACCCGGCGGTAAACATCACAAGACCTGGCTGCCAGAGCGCAGGGGACTGCATGAGGGCGCCGATCGCCGCCAGTGCAATACCCGCGATGCTGACGCCTAACCCACTTTTTTGTATTACGGATTGAATAGTCATGGCGAAAATTCCTTTCAGCGTCACGCGTGTTGCCGTGGCGGAATAGATAACATCTGACGCGCCACTTCGGGTGTCGCGACGGTTTTATCCATGCTGCGGATAAGTGTGGCGAGTTTCTTAACCTGCTGATAATTCTGCGAGGCTTTTTCTTTCGCGCTTAAATAATAGCTGTCTTCAAAACCAATTCTGACTTCACAGGCGCCCATTCCCACTGCCGCGGCAATAATGTCAAAATTCTGTCGGCCATAGTGGGTAATTCCCCATAATGCGTCACGGGGGATCATACTACGCAGGGCAATTAACGCATCAATCGTCGCCGGTGAACTGCCGCGGTGACCCAGCACGATATTAAACAGCATCGGTGTTTTAAACGGGATATTTTGCTGTAAAGTGAGAATATTATTAATCATCCCGATTTCAAAGACTTCGAATTCGGGAATAATATTACGCTTCACAATTTCGCGTGAGCAATATTCCACGTCCGGCGTGGGGTTAAAATAGACGTTATCGCCGAGGTTAACCGAACCCACGTTGAGCGACGCCATTTCCACGCCGGGGCAGGCCAGCGGCGCGCAGCGCTCTTCGATAGACATCGACGACACACCACCGGTTGAGGCCTGAATAATCAGGTCTGAGTGGGCCATCACTGGCGCGATAGTGGCCTGAAAATGCTGTGTGTCTGGCGTCAGACGCCCCTGTTTATCGCGGACGTGTAAATGCACAATAGCGGCGCCATGTTCGACGCTGGCTAAAATTTCATTCGCCACTTCCTCAGGTATAACGGTGGGGCAATCCGCGGCAACAGGCGCCAGCGAAATAATGACGTTATCCGACATAATATCCTCCGGTACAGAGATAGTAATATTTATAATGTTGTTGTGATCCAGTTCGCAGGGGAATTTAATGGCGTATATTCGCAGCCAATCCACCCCCGGTAATTCAATTCCTGTATATAATTTAATAACCACGCATCATTAAGTTCTCCGGTGCCTGGTTCATGTCGACCCGGTACGGAGGCAATCTGAAAATGGCGAATTAACGGCCAGTAATGCGCAATATTCCGGGCCACATCGCCATGGGTTTTCTGGCAATGGTAAATATCAAACTGTAAACCGATATTTTCTCTGGCAACCTGGGTAATCATTTTTTCGGCCAGCGGGAAATTATCAATAAAATAATTCGGCATATCCTGCGGATTTAACGGCTCAATCAGCACGGTAATGCCCGCTGTCGCCATAAAATCGCAGGCGTACTGCAAGCGGCTTACCAGCAACGCCTGCTGCTGTTCAACCGACAGCGCCGCTGTACGGTTTCCGGCCATCACATGTACCTGCCGACACCCCAGCGCGCTGGCGTAGTCACGGGCGAGACTCAGGCTGGCGCGGTATTCGTCGTCACGCAGGGGCAGGGAAGCCAGCCCGCGTTCTCCCGCTGACCAGTTGCCCGCCGGGGCATTGAGCAGCACGACCGGCAGTTCCGTCTCCTGTTGCGCCAGTCGGAGTTCGGCCAGCGAATGCTGCCAGAGAAACAACCCTTCGACACCGTGAAACCCGGCCTGCCGGGCGGCGTGAAAGCGCGCGGAAATCGGCAGGTCTTTGAAGATCCAGTCGAGGTTAGCGGCCAGCTTCAGCATAATGCGCCCCCTCGTCACTCTCCACGAGATGGAGTTTAATTCCCTGTTGCTGGATCGCCTGTTGCGCGTCGGCAGGCAGATGCTGGTCGGAGACAATATCCGTCAGCTGATTCAGGGCGCAGATATGGAACATGCCATATTTGCCATATTTGCTGCTGTCGCACACCAGCACGCGGCGGCGGGAGACGGTCAGCACCGCTTCTTTCACCGACGCTTTGCCTTCGCTGGGCGTTGACATGCCGCGCGCCAGATCCCAGGACGACGAGCTCAGAAACGCCACATCAATGTTAATGGTGTGCAGAAAACTGGCCGCGCTTTTGCCGAGACAGGAGCGGTTGCGTTGATCGACCAGCCCCCCGGTGTGGTACAGCGTGATATGCGGCATGTCCATCAGATAGTGGCTGATGGAAAAGTCGTTCGTCACCACCGTCAGGTTAAAACAGTGGCTGGCGGCCACCGCTTTCGCCACCTCGAACAGCGAGGTGCCCGCATCCAGGTAGAGCGTCTGGCCCGGTTCAATCAGCATCGCCGCCAGCGCGCCCATCTTGCGTTTGACGTCATGATGCAATTCGGCTTTTTCCCGCCACGGCAGCTCAGATTTCAACAGGTTGTTGAGCTTCACACCACCATTGATAGCGACCACTTTCCCTTCTTCTTCCAGCAACTGAATGTCCCGCCGCACCGTCATGTGCGACACGCTCATCAGTTCCGCCAGTTCATTAAACGAGGCGACGTTTTTTTCATGCACATAGCGATAGATAAAATCGCGGCGTTGGTCGGGGATCATTGCTCACTCCTTACCTTATCCGGGCCTGTTCCAGCTCAGCCACCGCGGCGGGCGTCAGCGGAACGTATCCCAGCGGTTTCAGCGTCAGCCAGATGCGCGCACTGTCTTCCAGCTCTTCAGTGTTAAACACCGCTTCACGCAGCGAACGACCGCTGACCACCGGACCGTGGTTAGCCAGCAACGCGGCGATGTGGCTGGCGGCGATTTCACTCAATGCCGTGGCGATACCTTCGTGACCGGGGCGAAAATAGGGCAGCAGCGGCAACTGGCCGATGCGCATCACATAGTAGGGCGTCAGCGGCGGCAGACAGTTTTCCGGCGTGGAACACGGCAGGCAGGCGAGGGCGGTGAGCCACGGCGAATGCAGATGCACCACCGCGCTGCACTCAGGGCGATGCCGGTACCAGGCCATGTGCATTGGCACCTCTTTCGATGGGCGATCACCGTCGATGTGGACGCCGTTTTCATCCAGCCGACTGAGCGTTTCCACTTGCAGTTCGCCGAGGCAGGAGTTGGTCGGCGTGACCAGATAACCGCCGTCCGGCAGTTTCACGCTGAGGTTGCCGCCGCCGCCGCTGCTGTAGCCGCGGCTGAACAGGGAGCGGCCATAATGAACCATTTGCTCGCGAAGCTGTTGTTCGGTCAGAGGGCTCATGATGCATACTCCTGCGCTTTGAAAAAGAAATCCGCCTGCCCGAAATTGCCTGATTTCAGCGCCAGCGACAGCTGTTGCTCCGGGGCAAAGACCCAGGGAACACCAGGGGCGATCGCTTTTCCTGTGGTCAGGCGTTTCACCTGTAATGCTTCCACCACGGTGCCGGAGGTCTCGCCGCCAGCAACGATAAACGTATTGATGCCGGCGTCGCGCAGTGTGGTGGTCAGACGGGCAAACGTCCGTTCGACCGCCAGGCTTGCCGCCTGCTCGCCGTACTGTTGCTGAATAGTGCGCAGAACGTCCGGTGGTTGGGTGGCGTAAACCAGCGGCGCGTAAACGTCATGGCGATGCGCCAGCGCCCACCGGGCAATCTCATCGATATGCCCTGCGTCATCCGCCATGCAACGGGCGACGTCCAGCGGCAGGCTGGCGGCCTGGGTTTTGTAGGCGTTCACCTGACGGTTGGTCATCGACGAACAACTGCCGGAGAGGATCACCGCCTGAATGGTCGGCGCGAAACCACTGACCTGCGCAAGCGGGTGTGGTGGCCGGGCGGTGGCTGCCAGTGCGCCGCCAAGCCCGGAGCCGCCCGCCAGCAACGGGTATGACTGCAACGCTTCTGCGAGGGTGAGTAGATCGGCTTCGGTCAGCGTATCGACAATAATATGTTTGTTGCCCGCCTGCTGGTGTTGAAGCAGCGCGTCGGTCACCGCCTGCACGCCTGCCTGCACGGTGGCGAGGTTGATGACGCCAGTGGCGTACGGGGTTTGCGGTGCCAGCAGACGTTCAAGACTGGCGTCGGTCATCGGGTTAAGCGGGTGCTTTTCCATCCCGGATTCGTTCAGCAGCACGCCATTGACAAACAAATGTCCGTGGATCACCGTGCGGCCATTTTGCGGCAGCGCCGGGCAGTGAACGATAAGCGGCGCCCGGGTGGCCTCTAACAGCGCATCGCTCACCGGGCCAATATTGCCCGCGGGTGTGGAATCGAAGGTGGAACAGTATTTGAAGTAGATTTGTTTTGCATCGGCCTGTTGTTTCAGCCACTGATAACACTGCAACGACTGACGCACAGCTTCATCCGCGGGCAGTGAACGGCTTTTCAGCGAGATGACAATAGCGTCAGCATCATCATTCCAGCGTTGCGTCATGTCCGGCATGCCTGGCAGCAATGCCACGCGCCATCCCTGTTCCGCCATAAAACTCGCAATGTCGGTTGCTCCGGTAAAATCATCGGCGATTACGCCGGTCATGACAGCCATCGATCCTGCTCCGCTCATGTTGTCTGAGAATTGAGCATATTATTCAGCAGAAAACTTCACATTCACATGATGATTCTCACAAACAGCAGGATCGCCAAAAGCTATAAACTACATTTAATGTATTGTTTTTAATTAATAAATTAAGATAAGGGATAAAAACAGTACTCACAGACGGATGTGAAGATTCGTTAAGGGGTGAGAAAATTTGTCACGGTGCGAGCGGAAGGGGGAAAAGGAATCCCCCGACCTGCATGCCGGGGGATTCCTTAATGAAGAATGAAGCAAATAAGCCTGGTGATTATTTCTGCGGAATAATCAGCACCTGCCCCGGGTAGATTTTATCCGGGTGTTTTAACATCGGCTTGTTGGCTTCAAAAATACGCTGGTAATCGTTGGCGTTGCCGTATTCCTTTTTGGCGATAGCGCTGAGGGTATCGCCGGATTTCACGGTGTAGTAACGGCTTTCTGCGCCGCCCCCGGCGACCGCTGTTTTGTCATCAATACCGCTAATACCTGCGACGTTGCCAATGGCGACCAGAATCTTCTCTTTGGCTTCCTGAGAGAGAATGTCGCCGCTTACCGTTGCCGTCCCGTTATCGTTGACCACAACGTCGACCTTGTCCGAATCAGGCAACCCCAGCTTGTTAATGTGTTCTTTTAACTTTTCAGCCTGGGTGGTTTTATCGTTACCCGATACCGCGTCCCAGATCTTTTCCCCGGCGTCTTTAACAAAACTGAACAATCCCATACAACCTCCTGTGTGTGATGAATGTTTCAGGCAGAAACAGCAATAAGCGTAGTCGAAAATCCACCAGCAAAATGGGGTGACACGCGCTTACTGAAAGATAAATTCTTCATAATTTTGATTATGAAGAGATAGTTCACTGGCAAAGCTGTTTCAGCAACGCGTGCTGTTCCGTCAGTAACCGGTAACGATAAACCGGACGCCCGGTGGTGCCGTACTGAATGCGGGTGAACAGGACGTTAATCTGCGCGAGCCAGATCAGGTATTTGCGACAGGAGACCCGCGAGATCCCCACCGCGTTCGACAGATCCTCCGTTGAAAACTCCAGATCGGCATGGGCATCGATCCACTGGCACAGCGTGCGCAGCGTCGGCGGGGTAAGCCCTTTTGGTAAACGCTGAATATCAGCGGCTTGCGGCGTGTCACCGTGCAGCAGACGATCGATATCGGCCTGCGCGTACTGTTTTTGCCCCTGCAACTGCATTTTCTTCGTTTTCCAGCTGGTCAGTGCCTCTTCAAAACGCGGGAACTGGAAGGGCTTGATGAGGTAATCCACCACGCCGTAATGCAGGGAGTGATGTATGGTTGCCGCATCGGCGGCGGACGAAATCATGATCACATCTGCCGTGCGGCCTGAGGCGCGCAACAGCGGCAACAGATCCAGCCCGTTCTCCTGTCGCAGCCAGACGTCCAGCAGGATCAGGTCGATAGCCAGGGCCGGATCATTCATCATCGCCCCGGCCTCGCGTCGCGTGGACGCAGTGCCGACGCACTGAAAGCCGGAAACCTGCGCAATATAGCAGCGGTTAAGCTCCGCCACCATGGCGTCGTCTTCGACGATTAACACATTAAACACACGATCTTCCTTTTACGTTCCCCGGGGAAGCCCGACAAAAAAGGGGCGATTATCCCTGATAACCCGCAGATCGCAAAGGCGGATCCGCGTCGCTTTTTTATGCATGGTAAACGATTACACTTGATTAGAGAAAGATAATGCGTATAGTTCTCATTCTCTTTGTTATTCGCAGGCGAGGCATGGAGATTCCTGCAATCAAGTGAAAAGTGATTCACAGGGAAACACTGAGGCGCACGGCGACGTGATGACCGATAACCGGAACGTATAAATCCGGAAGCGTCGCGCTACTGCTTATTTTTGGTGAAGGATTTCCTGATGAAATTGCAATTCTCCACGCTGGCGCTGGCATTCACTGTCGCGCTGAGCGGCTGCGCCACGCAGCCTTCTCCCTCCACACACGCGGCCACGCCATCGGCGGCGGTTTCCGCTCCCGCGACAGATATCATCAAACGCGCTCTGGCGGAAGGGCTGTATGAAATGGCATTGAGTCCGACCGGCGACGCGCTGTACGTCGCCAGCGCTGAAGGCTTTAAAGATGTGCAGGGCGGTATGGTTTACAAACTGGATCCGGCAACCCTGAAAACCCTCGGCGCCACGCACACCGATCTGAAAAATTTCGCCATGCAGATAACGCCAGACGGTAAAACCGTTTATGTCACCAACTCGCTGGATGGCGGTATCAGCGCCATCAATACGGCTGATGGCAAAGTAAAAGCCCGCCTGTTGTTCAGCGAACGTAACGAGAAAGGCCTGCCGTACGGTGCGCGCCAAATCCTGCTGCACGGCGACACGCTGTATGTCGGTGCGGTGGCTTATCCGGCGGTCATCTGGGTGGTTGACGCGAAAACCCTGAAGCTGAAAACCCGCATCAAAAATACCGGCAAGTGGATGACTGGCCTGCACTATTCGGATCAAACCGGGCGGTTGTACGCGGCTAACGGCAGCGGCGAAATTCTGGTGATCAACCCGCGTAACAACCGCATTGAACAGCGCTGGAAACCGCTGGGCGATAAACCGGCACTGCTGCTCAATCTGGCGGAAGATGCCGACACCGGTCGCCTGTTCGTGACCGATAACTCGAAAGCCAAAACCACGCTGGTACTCGATATTCACACCGGCAACGTGATTAAACAGCTCGACGTCGGCGACTCGCTCTCTGTGCTGTTTAACGCGAAACGCCATGAAATCTACATTTCTCAGCGTGATTCCGGGAAAGTACTGAGCCTGGATGCGACGCGCTATACCGTGAAGAAAAGCTGGGATCTGCCGCCGAATCCGAACAGCCTGACGCTGTCCGCGGACGGGCAAACCCTGTTTGTCACCGTAAAACAACCGTTCAATAAGGACCACTCCACAAAAGGTCCGGACAGCGTTGTTCGTCTTGATTTAGCCCATTAATTTTCCGGCCCGGCGTTGCGTCGGGCCATGTTTCACTTAGCCTCTATAAAGAGCGAATTATGCACAACACCCATTCACTGACTTTACCGTTACGCAAAACGCTGCTGGCGTTAGCGATTGGCGCGCTGAGCCACACCGCCAGCGCGGCAACGCCCACTACCACGTCTGACGCCACAAAGAAAAAAACGGCGGAAGAAACCATGGTTGTCGAAAGTACTGAGGGGAGCGATTTTAAACCCGGCGGCGACGCACTGGTACCGGCATTCCTCGACGGGCAAATCGCCCACGGCGGGCGTCTGGGCATCCTCGGCGAGCAGAAAGCGATGGACGTACCGTTCAACGTGATCAGCTACACCTCGAAACTGGTACAGGATCAGCAGGCCAAAACCATTGCCGATGTGGTCAGCAACGATGCCAGCGTGCAGGCGGTTCAGGGGTACGGTAACTTTGCGGAAACGTACCGTATCCGCGGCTTTAAACTTGATGGCGACGACATGACCATGGGCGGTCTGCCGGGCGTGGTGCCGCGTCAGGTCGTGGATACTCAGATGCTGGAACGCGTCGAAATTTTCAAAGGCGCAAACGCACTGTTGAACGGTGCGGCGAGTAGCGGTGTGGGCGGGATGATCAACCTTGAGCCGAAACACGCGGAAGATACGCCAACCACCCGCGTCGGCGTGGATTACACCTCAGACTCACAAGTGGGTAGCTCACTGGATCTCGGGCGTCGCTTTGGCGATAACAACCAGTTTGGCGTGCGGGTGAACCTGCTGCACCGTGAAGGCGAAACCGCGGTGGAGGCGGATAAACGCCGCACCACGCTGGCATCGCTGGGGCTGGACTATCGCGGTGATCGTCTCCGCACCTCGCTGGATGTTGGCTATCAGAAAAAAACGTTCCACGGCGGCGCGACGGGCGTCAACATCAGCGCTGTCGACTTCGTTCCTGAGGTTCCGGATACGCGGAAAAGCTACAGCCAGAAGTGGAGCCACAGCGATATCGAAAACGAATTCGGTATGGCAAAAGCGGAATTCGATCTGACGGACAACTGGACCACCTACGCCGCGTTCGGCGCTCAGCACGCACATGAAGTCGGTACCTACAGTGCGCCGAAACTGATCGACGCCAGTGGTGACGCGACGGCCGGGCGTCTCGATACCAACCGTATCATGGACGCATACAGCGGTATGACCGGTCTGCGCGGCAATTTCGACACCGGCCCGGTTTCTCACAAAGTGAACGTTGGTTATTCGGCGCAGATCAAAAGCGATAAAACCGCGTGGCGCATGTCGGCCAACAATCCGACCACCAATATTTATAACAATCATGATGTCTCCATGCCGGACAACGCCTACTTTGGCGGCAACTATTTTGATCCGTTGACCACCTCGCGTAACCGTACGCAAGGCTGGCTGCTGAGCGATACGCTGGGTTTCTTTGATGATTCCCTGCTGTTCACTGCGGCGGCGCGTCATCAGAAAGTGGTGGTGCGAAATTACAGCAACGCCACTGGCCTGGAAGATACCACCAGTCGCTACACCCAGAGCCGCTGGATGCCGACTTTCGGCCTGGTGTACAAGCCGTGGGATGTCGTGTCGCTGTATGCCAACTACACCGAAGCGCTGCAACCGGGTGATAACGCGCCGAAAGGGGCGGAGAATTACGGGCAGAGTATGGGTATCGCCCATTCGAAGCAGAAAGAAGTGGGCGTGAAGCTGGATTACGGCAGCATCGGCGGTTCTCTGGCGCTGTTTGAAATCAAAAAACCGTCGGCGATTCTGAACAGCGACAATAGATACGTACTGGATGGCGAGCAGCGAAACCGGGGCGTTGAGCTGAACATCTTTGGCGAGCCGCTGCTGGGGTTGCGTCTGAACGGCAGTACCACCTGGCTTGATCCTGAGCTGACCAAAACCGCTGGCGGCACCAACGATGGTCATGACGCCATTGGCGTGGCGCGCTTCTATGCGGTGCTGGGCGCGGAATATGACATCAAGCCGGTTGAAGGGCTGACTGCTACGGCGAAAGTGAACCACACCGGTTCGCAGTACGCCGATGCGGCGAACAGCAAAAAGCTCGACAGCTACACCACGCTGGATCTCGGCGTGCGTTACAAAATGCGCCTGAACGCTGATCAGAACGAAATGGTCTGGCGCGTCGGTGTGGATAACGTCACCAATGAGAAATACTGGGCCAGCGTCGAAGATAACGGCACGTATGTCTTCCAGGGGGAACCTCGCACCCTGAAAGTGTCGATGTCTTACGACTTCTGATCACCGACATGAACCGGGCGCGGCAAACCATTGCCGCGCCACTCATTTTGTCCCTGACCTTGCGACATTTTTTCCTAAGTGATAAAAGGTGCCCCTTCTAAAAAAGATACAGGGGAAAGACGTGAACAACGCGTCATTAGCATCCGACAAGTCGCAAACGGATGCCGGGTCGTCGCCAGCGCCGACGCTTCACCGTGGATTACAAAATCGCCATATCCAACTTATCGCCCTCGGCGGCGCCATCGGCACCGGGTTGTTTCTGGGCATTGGCCCGGCAATTCAGATGGCGGGTCCTGCCGTGCTGCTGGGATACGCCATCGCCGGGATCATCGCGTTTCTGATCATGCGCCAGCTTGGCGAAATGGTCGTCGAAGAACCGGTGTCTGGCTCTTTCGCTCACTTTGCCTATAAATACTGGGGACCATTTGCCGGATTCCTCTCCGGCTGGAATTACTGGGTGATGTTCGTGCTGGTGGGCATGGCAGAACTGACCGCCGCCGGTATTTATATGCAGTACTGGCTCCCCGACGTGCCGACCTGGATCTGGGCCGCGGCATTCTTCATTATCATCAACGCCGTGAATCTGGTTAACGTTCGCCTGTACGGTGAAACCGAATTCTGGTTTGCGCTGATCAAAGTGCTGGCAATTATCGGCATGATTGGCTTCGGGCTGTGGATGCTCTTTTCCGGCCACGGCGGTGAGCACGCCAGTTTTGATAATCTGTGGCAGTTTGGCGGTTTCCTCGCCACCGGCTGGCATGGGCTGATCCTGTCGCTGGCGGTCATTATGTTCTCCTTTGGCGGCCTTGAGCTGATTGGGATTACCGCCGCGGAAGCCCGCGACCCGGAAACCACTATTCCGAAAGCGGTTAATCAGGTGGTATATCGCATTCTGCTGTTTTACATCGGTTCGTTGGTGGTGTTGCTGGCGCTCTATCCGTGGGTGGAAATCAAATCCGACAGCAGCCCGTTTGTGATGATTTTCCATCATCTTGACAGCAACGTAGTGGCTTCTGCACTGAATTTCGTGATTCTGGTAGCATCACTGTCGGTCTATAACAGCGGGGTTTATTCCAACAGCCGTATGTTGTTCGGGCTTTCCATTCAGGGCAACGCGCCGAAGTTCCTCACCCGCATCAGCCGTCGCGGTGTGCCGGTCAACTCGCTGTTGCTCTCCGGCGCCATCACCTCGCTGGTGGTGCTGATCAACTACCTGCTGCCGCAGAAAGCCTTTGGCCTGCTGATGGCGCTGGTAGTGGCAACACTGCTGCTGAACTGGGTGATGATCTGCATGGCGCACCTGAAATTCCGCGCGGCGCAGCGTCGCAAGGGCAGAGTGCCGAAGTTTAAAGCGCTGTTGTCGCCTGCCAGCAATTACCTCTGCATCGCGTTTCTGCTGATGATCCTCGGCCTGATGTGCACCATGGACGGCATGCGCCTGTCCGCACTCCTGCTGCCCGCGTGGGTCATCTTCCTGTTTATCGCGTTTAAACTGCTGCGGCGGAAAGGGTAACGGGGAAAGGAGGGAACCTGACGTGATATTAGGTTCCCTTTATTGGCTTAAACTTCCGTCAGCGTGGTGCTGAGCGGCAGGCGGGATTTCGGCAGGACGGCGTTGAAGTCTTCTGCGCTGTGATGGCCGACCGGCACCACCACCACGCTGGTAAAGCCTTTCGCTTTCAGACCGAATTCTTCGTCCATAATGGCGGCGTCAAAACCTTCTACCGGTACGGCGTCGAGACCCAGCGCCGCAACGCCGAGCAGGAAATTACCGACATTGAGGTAAACCTGTTTCGCCATCCAGTGTGCGTCGTCTTTCAGATCAACGCGGTGCATATCGGCAAAGAAGCGGCGGCCTTTCTGGTTGCCCGCTTTCGCTTCCGGGGTGGCAAAACGGCCGTCCAGGTCTTCCTGATCCACCACTTTTTGCAGCCAGTCATCGTCCAGCGCTGTTTTCGCGCAGAAAACCACAACGTGCGAGGCGTCGAGGATTTTACGTTCGTTGAAGACATAATTGCCGGTCGCGGCTTTGGCGACACGCGCTTTGCCTTCGGCGCTGCTGGCAAGGATAAAGTGCCACGGTTGCGAGTTGGTACTGGACGGGCTGTACTGCAGCAGGGTTTTTAGTTTTTCAGCCTGCTCAGCGGTCAGTTTTTTAGCGGGATCGAAGGCCTTGGTGGAGTGGCGCTTCAGGGCGACAGACACGATATCCATACATACTCCTCAGTGATGTTTGCTGGGAGCAGATTACCGTGAAGCCGGGGCGTTGATAAGGGTTAAAAATGCCCTTATCGCGGCAGACTAAGTCTCAGACAGGACGCAGTCGTTTTTGATCCCGTTTCGGCAGCTTATCAACCACCAGATTCCAGGAATCGGCGATCAACTCCACGAGCAGGTCATAACTGATGTCGTCGCCGGGAACGACGGTGATCCAGTGCTTTTTATTCATGTGATAGCCCGGCTCGATGCTGCGGTAAATTTCCTGATGCAGCAATGCCTTCTGCGGATCCGCTTTCAGATTGACCAGCGCGCGGCCGCGTACCGTCATGGTCAGCATAAACATCCGGTCGCCAACCTTAAACACGTCACAATCCGGGCCGAACGGCCAGCACTGCCCGGTAAAGGGGAGTTCCAGCGCGATACGGTGCGCGCTGGCGTGCAGCAATTTTTCATTCATCAGGCGGTTTCCTCTGCCAGCGCCAGCCACATGGTTTCAAAACCAAGGGCGATCAGCTCCTGCGCGCGTTGCGGTTCATGACCCGCAAATTCAATGGTGGTTTCCGCCAGCGCCAGGAAGAGGGCGTCGCCAAAATCCTGATACTCGGCGGTAAGAAAGATTTTCCGCATCGACCGTTCGCACAACTGGTGCAGTTCAGGGAACATTTCACTTACCTGTAATTTGGTCTCTTCGGATATTTTTTCGCTCAGCGCGATGCGACGAATCGCTTTGTGACAGACGGGATTGCGAATGCCCCAGTCGATATAGCTGTTCCAGATATCGCGCGTATGCGCTTTCGGCGTGGTGGCATCGGGATCGAGCCCGGAGATGATGGACGAGATAAGCGAGGTCTTGATATGCAGATAAAGGGCATTGAGCAGATCGTCTTTGGTGGCGAAGTAGCGAAACAGCGTCCCTTCGGCAACCCCGGCACTGCGGGCAATGGCTGCCGTTGATGCCGCATACCCTGACTGCGCGAAGGCAGCCGCGGCGGCTTCCAGTAACGCTTGTTTTTTATCCTCACTCTTTGGACGAGCCACTACACTTTACCTCTCTGACGGCGAAAAACACGATTGAAACATGCGTGATGCAGCACTTCAACGGTGAATGTCAAAATTTGAAAATCGTCTTGACGACTTTCTATTCATTCCTATAATGAGTGCTTACTCACTCATAATCAAGTCTAATACACTCGCCTTCTGACGGATCAGAACGGATCTTCCTGGTCGGGATATGAAACGACTCATTTTCAGCGTGGTTGTACTCATGATAATTGCTTCAGCAGCCAGTTTGCCGTTTGTACTGAATGCCGGTTTTGGGCAGGCGCCACAGGGCGCGCAGCTGACGACGGTAGAAAGCTCGCCCAACTATCGGGAAGGGCAGTTTCATAACCAGCTTCCGACGCCGGGCTATACCGGCGAAAAAAACATGCTGGCAGCGTGGTGGGGGTTTCTGACCACAAAGCGGGAGAATGCACGTCCGTCGCAGCCGCTGCCGCTGGTGAAAACCGATCTCGCCAGCCTGCCGCGTGAGCTGGAAGTGATGATCTGGCTCGGGCACTCGTCCTGGTATTTGCAACTGGCGGGGCAGCGTATCCTGATTGATCCGGTTTTCAGCAACTACGCGGCGCCGTTCAGATTCCTTAACAAAGCGTTTGCTGGCGACTATCCGTGGAAGGCGGAAGCGATGCCGGAAATAGACCTGCTGATTATCTCCCATGACCATTACGATCATCTCGATCATGCGACGATGACCGCGCTGATGCCGAAGGTTCGTCGCGTGATCACCCCGCTGGGCGTGGGCTCGCACCTGCTGTACTGGGGGATGGACAGCCAGAAGATCACCGAGGCGGACTGGCAGCAGCAGTTCAGCGTCACCGATGATCTGACTGTGCACGTCCTGCCCGCGCGGCATTTCTCCGGGCGCGGACTGAAGCGCAACCAGACTCTGTGGGGCAGCTTCATGTTTGTGACCCCGCAACACAAGATTTACTACAGCGGTGACAGCGGCTATGGCCCGCATTTCAAAGCCATTGGCGAGCAGTTTGGCACCGTTGATTTGGCCATCATGGAGAACGGTCAGTATGACCAGGACTGGAAATACATCCATATGATGCCGGAAGAGACCGCGCAGGCCGCGGTTGATCTCAACGCGCAGGCGGTACTGCCAGGTCATGCCGGGCGGTTTGTGCTGGCAAAACATACCTGGGACGACCCGTACAAACAGCTGGCGCTTGCCAGCCGCGACAAAGGCTATCGCCTGTTGACGCCCGTGCTCGGCGAGCCGGTGCGCGTTGACGATCGCAGCCAACAATTCAGAGCCTGGTGGGAATAACCCCAGCGCCGTAAAAAGAGGGGAGGGAGGTATGACGATTTCCGCTCAGGTTATCGAGACTATTGTCGAGTGGATCGATGACAATCTGCATCAACCGTTGCGTATTGATGACATCGCACGCCATGCGGGATACTCCAAATGGCATCTTCAGCGACTGTTTTTGCAGTACACAGGGAAGAGTCTGGGACGCTATATTCGCGATCGCAAACTGCTACTGGCGGCGCGTGACCTGCGGGATACCGATCAACGGGTCTACGATATCTGTCTGAAGTATGGTTTTGATTCACAACAGACATTCACCCGCATCTTTACCCGCACGTTTAAACAGCCGCCAGGCGCCTGGCGTAAACAGAATCACACCCAGGTGCTCTAACGCTATTCACCTGCACAAGCCCCGGTTCGCCGGGGCTTTTTTTAGCGTTCGGCGAGGGAAAACCAGCGGCGCCAGACGAAGCGGATCACGCCATATTCAATTGCGCCCAGCAGTAAAAACCACAGGCAGAACAGTATCGTATAAAGCTGATTGAGATCCGTAAAATGGAAAGTCTCCATCAGCGAGTGCGCCAGCGTCAGCCCCAGTGACGGGGCGGGCAGCAGTAAGCAAGAGAGCAGAGCCAGCAGTAAAATACCGGCAGCCGCCATCAGCGATTCCAGCGGATGTTTCATGACGTGTTAATCATCAGTTAAAAAAGCCATTGTCCGGTAATTTTCACCATTCGCCAAAAAAAGTGCGCTTACTCGCTTGTCGCCCAGATTTCACAGTGTTTTTGCACCAGCTGGATCAGCGATCCGCCATCGGCAATAAACTGACGCATCGCCTGTGCTTCGCCTTTCCCCTGTTTCACCTGCAGGGCTATCTCTTCCAGCGCGCTACTGGCGCCGAGTTTATCGGCATAGGGGGCAATTTTGTCCAGCAGGCGGGCGATGTCGTCGCCGATGGTCTGCTGCTCGCCAGTATGCACGTCGGTAATCAGCCCTTGCAGGCCGTAGCGACAGGCCTGAAAACGGTTGAATTTGTACAACAGATAATCCTGTTCCTGATGCTTAAACGGGCGCTCTGCCAGCAGCCAGTACGAAACACTCTGAATGAGCCCCGCCATGTTCACCGACTGCGACAGCGTCAGCGGCGTATCCATCACCCGCACCTCTACCGTGCCGAAATTGGGGCTGGGGCGAATGTCCCAGTGCAGATCCTTAATGCCGTCGATCATGCTGGTGTAGCTCAGGCGGCGGAAAAGCCCTTCAAACTGTTGCCAGTTGCTGACCCACGGCATGGCACCCATATCCGGGAAGGCTGAAAAGACGTTCAGCCGCGAGGAAGCAAATTGCGTATCGCTGCCCTGTTGCCAGGGTGAAGAGGCGTTGATAGCGACGAAATGCGGCACAAAGCGCGACAGACCATGCAGCAGATAAATAGCGTCATCGCCGCTCTGACAGCCGATGTGCACATGCTGACCGAATACCGTAGCCTGACGCACCAGATAGCCAAAATGCTCCAGTGTACGCTGGTAGCGCGGATTCTGGCACACCTCCTGACGCTGCCACGACTGAAACGGGTGCGCGCCGCCGCCGCAAATTTGCAGATGATGGGTTTCAGCGGCCCGCAGCAGAATTTGCTGGATGGCCGAAAACTGTGCGCTGGCCTGATGAATGTCCTGACAGACACCGGTGGCGATCTCCAGCATGCTCTCGGTGATGTCGTGTTTTACTTCGCCCGCTTTAACGTCCGCTTTTGCGGCATCGATGAGCGTGGCCGAGTCCTGACTGAGATCGTAGCCCGGTGGCGTCACCACCTGCAGTTCCAGTTCAATGCCCAGCGTGAAAGGATCGGAGACGTGAAAATCGGATAAAGGCATAGCAGGCTCCCTGACATTTTCTTGTCAGTATAGGAAAGAATGCCGCCGTTACCCCATCCGGTGCTCACCCCGCGTCAGCGCATGACGATCGAAAAAGCGCTGGATAGCGCCGTCAGCCATAAACGCGGCACGATCGGACATGTGCGCAATCACATCCGCATCGTGGCTGACCAGCAGGTAGGTCATCCCGTGCTGCGCCTTCAGACGATTCAACAGGTTGAGGATTTCCGCCTGCACCGACATATCCAGTGCTGAGGTGGGTTCATCCAGCAAGAGTAATTTGGGTCGCAGCAGCAGGGCGCGGGCAATCGCCACGCGCTGGCGCTGACCGCCGGAAAGTTGATGCGGGTAACGCAACACGGCGTCGGCAGGCAACCCGACGTCGGTTAAGGCCGTCGTGACGCGGGTGTTGATGTCGGTTTCGCCGTGAATCTTTAGCGGCTCTGCCAGTGTGCGGTACAACGTATGGTTGGGATGCAGCGAGGCGTAAGGATCCTGAAACACCATCTGCACGTTGCGCCGCAGCTCGCCCTGAAAGCGGGCACCGGGGCGGATGGGCACATCAAACAGTGATACCTGCCCCTGCCATTCCCGTTGCAGTCCGGCCAGCACGCGCAGCAGGGTGGATTTACCGCAACCGGATTCGCCGATAAGACTAAAGGTTTCGCCTGCTTCGACGTGGAACGCGGCATCGTGCACGGCGATTTTATCGGCAAAGCGTACTTGTAGTGCGTCAACGTTAACGATGCTCATGCGACTGCTCCGTAAAATTCAGGCTGCGGTCAAGCGTCGGCAGCATCGTGCCCCAGGTGCTGGCGTTCGGACGGCAGGTCCACAATGTGCGCGTGTAAGGATGCGTGGCATGCGGCAGTTGTGGGGCGGCCATTTCATCCACCTTTTCCCCCTGATACATCACCAGCACGCGATGGCAGTGCGCCGCCACCAGCGGCAGGTCGTGGCTTATCAGCAGCATCGCCATATTTCGCTGTTCACACTGCGCCACCAGCAACTCAAGAATTTGATTACGCAGGCGGGCGTCGAGGGCGGAGGTGGGTTCGTCAGCGATCAGTACCTGCGGATCATTGACCAGCGCGATGGCAATCATCACCCGCTGACCCATACCGCCGGAAAGCTCGCCGGGATAGCGCTTCAGCACGCGCGGCTCAAGCCCGACGGCGGCAACGGCCTGTTGAATTTTTTCCTCACGTTGCGCGCGGTTCAGTCGCTGGTGCAGCGTCAGAGCTTCGCTGATTTGCGCATGGACGGTTTTCACCGGATTCAGGGCGTAACGCGGATCCTGCAACACCATGGCGTTACCGTTGCCGCGCAACTGCTGCCAGCCGCTGGGGCGCAGGGCGAGGAGATCATGACCGAGCACATTGAGTGTGTCAGCGCTGACAACGCCGGGTCTGCGCACCAGCCCCATCAGCGCGCGGGCAGTCATGGATTTGCCGGAGCCGGATTCGCCTACCAGCGCCAGCCGCTCGGTACCGAGCGTAAAGCTGAGATTGTTCACCACCCGGGCACCGGGGTAGTCGATATTCAGGTTTTGTACGCAGAGGCGGGAATCAGTCATGTTGCGGCTCCAGAACGTCACGCAGGCCATCGCCCAGCAGGTTAAAGGCGAGGCTGGCGAGCAGGATCGCCGCCCCCGGAATGGCGGCTACCCACCACTGGTCGAAAATCACCTGCATGCCGTCGGCAATCATCGCACCCCATTCGGACATCGGCGGACGTGCGCCGAGGCCGAGAAAACCAAGACCGGCGGCGGCAAGAATAATCCCCGCCAGATCCAGCGCCAGCCGCACGATGGCGGATGGCAGGCACAGCGGCAGAATATGACCGGTTAATAAACGCAGACCTCGAATGCCCATCATTTCGGCAGCAGCGAGATAGTCGCTGTGGCGCAGGCGCTGAATTTCACTGCGCGCCTGACGGGCATAAGCAGGCCAGGTGGTTAATGCCAGCGCCAGCGCGCCATTGACCAGACCAGGGCCGAGCATGGCGACAAAGGCAAAAGCCAGAATCAGACGTGGCATTGACATTACCACATCGGTAAAACGCATCAGCACACGCTCCAGCCAGCCGCCGTAATAGCCGGACAGAATACCGACCAGCAGGCCGACGGGCAGGGTGATGACCGTCACCAGCGCCACCAGACCGAGCGCCGGGCGGGTGCCGTACAGCAGGCGCGACAGCAGATCGCGCCCGTAGCTGTCGGTGCCCAGCCAGTGCTGCGCATTCGGGGCCTGCAGCCGCGCGGCGGCATCCTGCCAGTTCGGATCCTGCGGCGACAGCCATGGGGCAAACAGCGCGATCAACAGCAGCAAGAGTGCCAGCGTCAGGCCGCACAGCGCGGCGGGCGAGCGGCGCAGGCGGAGGAAAAACAGCGATACTGGCATTAGCGCACCCTCGGGTCGGTCAGTCGCACCAGGAAATCGGTGAGATGGTTAATCAGCACGAAGCTGGCGCCGATAAGTAGTGTGCCGCCCATGATGGCGGTGGTGTCACCGGCGAACAGCGCGGTGGTCAGGTAGCGACCAATTCCCGGCCAGGAGAAAACCGTTTCGGTGAGCACCGCGCCCTCCAGCATGCTGGTGTACGCCAGTGCGATCACCGTCAGCAACGTACCGCGAATATTGGGCAGTACATGACGCAGCAGAATGGTCATCTCACCAGCGCCTTTGGCGCGCGCCAGCAGGATATACTCCTTGTTCATTTCACTCAGGCAGGCGGAACGGGTGAGGCGGGTAATGCTGGCGAGGGAGTAGTAACTCAGCAGTACCACGGGCAGCACCAGATGACTGATGGCATTTTTAAAGGCTTCGCGATCACCGGACAGCCAGGTGTCGATCAACGCAAAGCCCGTTTTTGGTTCCACCGTAAACTGGTAAATATCATCCAGCCGCCCTGGTCCGGCACTCCATTGCAGTTTCGCGTAGAACAACGCCAGCATCAGCAGACCGAGCCAGAAAATAGGCACCGAGTTGCCGAGCAGCGTAACGGTGCGAACCGCCAGATCCCACGGCGAACCAGCAAAGCGAGCGCACAACACCCCGGCGATAACGCCGAGCACCGCACCGACGATCAGCGCCAGCGTCGCCAGCTCCAGGGTTGCCGGAAACGCGGCCAGCAGATCCTGCAATACCGGTTGCCCGGTGGCGCTGGCAGTCCCGAGATCGCCATGCGCCAGATCCACCAGGTAGTGCCAGAACTGCACCGGCAACGGCTGATCGAGCCCTAGCTGGTGGCGCACCTGATCGTACGTGGACTGGCTGGCGTGATCGCCGACGATTTGCAATACGCGATCTACCGGCGACAGCGCCGACAGGGCAAACGTCACCAGCAGCAGACCGAGCAGGGTCAGGGCGAGCGTGAACAACGGCTGGAGCAGCCGCCACACGCGGGGAGACAAGTCAGACATGAAACGCTCTTTATCGGGCTCGCACTGTGTTCCAGGCCGGGTAAGGCGCAGCCGCCACCCGGCACTGAGGGCGAATTATTTGGTCACTTTATCGTACCACACCATATCGGCATTCAGACCCTGCTGATACCCCTTCACGTTATCACGCACCACGATCTGGGTTTTGCCCTGGTCGATGAACACATACGGCGAGCTGCGCTGCAATTCTTCCTGCATGTTCTTGTACAGGTCGAGACGTTTTGCCGGATCAGGTTCCGCTACGGCGGCCAGCGTTTG
This sequence comes from Trabulsiella odontotermitis, assembly GCF_030053895.1. Classification (NCBI taxonomy): domain Bacteria; kingdom Pseudomonadati; phylum Pseudomonadota; class Gammaproteobacteria; order Enterobacterales; family Enterobacteriaceae; genus Trabulsiella; species Trabulsiella odontotermitis. The sequence goes on along the minus strand of NZ_CP125781.1, from coordinate 3,213,647 downwards.
CTTGTTCAGATCCGGAATCTCCCACCCGTTGAGGCCCGCCACGGTACTGGATTTCCCGTCATTCCAGGCGAAAGCGCTGGCGTTGGAGTGAGCGTCAAAGTAATCGGGGATCCACAGACGAACTGCTGCCTGATGCTGTTTCGCGCGTACGCGGGCGTACACCTGACTACCGGCCGCGGGCAGTAAGTCCACTTTCACGCCGCCCTGCGCAAAGCTCGCCTGCATCGACTGTGCGATGGTGATAAACGGCGGTTTGTTTTCCACATCCAGCGTGAAGTGCGCATCTTTAATGCCGGCTTTTTCCAGAATCGCTTTCGCTTTTGCCGGATCGAATTTGAACGGGTTGTCCTCAAGCGCCCCCGGCAGTCCCACTGGCAGGAAGCTCTGATGAACGAAATACTGACCTTTCAGCAGATTTTTGGTAATACCGTCGTAATCCACCAGCCAGCGCGCCGCTTCCCAGAATGCCGGGTTTTTCAGCAACGGGTTGGCGCTGTTGGCGGTATTAAACGCCACGTAGTTTTGCTCGGCAGAAGGAATGCTCAGCACCTGAATACCCGCTTTGCCCTGCAACGCGGCAATCTGATCGGCGCCGAGATCGCGCGCCACGTCAGCATCACCTTGCTGGATCAACAGACGGCGGGAGGCCGGGTCCGGCACGTTTTTAATGATGATGTTTTTCAGTTTCGGCGCACCGCCTGGCGAGCTGGCGTTGGCATCCAGCACGATGGCCTGATGCGGCTGATAGACACGCATTTTAAACGCGCCGCTGCCAGCGGAGTGCATTTTCAGCCAGGTGTTGCCGAAGTCGTCGCCCTTCACGTTAGCGGCCACCAGTTTTTCATCAACGATGGAGGCAATCGGCGTGGAGAGAATGTTCAGCGCCACCGCCGGGCTGACGTCCGCCGTCCAGTGCAGTTGCAGCGTATGGTCATCGATTTTCTTCAACTGGCTGTCGATGTTGTCCGCTTCCCAGCCAAGCACGTTAAGAATGAATGCCGGAGACTTGTTCAGTTTCACCGCGCGGGTATACGAGAAAATCACGTCTTCCGGGCGCAACGGGTTGCCGGAGGCGAATTTCGCATCGCTTTTCAGCGTCACGGTCAGGGTTTTGGCGGCGGGATCAGCCTGCCAGCTTTCGGCGAGGATCGGGGTGATTTTTTCCGGGTTATCGCGATCCGGCTGCACCAGCCGCTGATAAAGACTCGGGACGGTCTGAATACTCGACAACTCGTTGGCTTCGGCCGGATCCAGGCTGACGATATCGTCGAGCCCCTGAGCAACGACCAGCGTGGTGGGCGGTGTAGCGGCCCAGGCGGAGGCTGACAGCGCAGCCAGTATTACTAACGGCAACAGTTTCTTAGTCATGAGCAACCCCTGAAAAAAATGAATATTGTCTGATTATTATGCTCCGCTACGTTAGGACGCCATGAAAATTCCGTAAAGTCATAATTCAGAATAATTTATTCGATAAAAGTATAGTCAGGAACGGAAAAGCATTAGCCCGTGGTGCGGGCTAATGAAAGGGGCGGGATTACCGGCGGACCGGGTCGTTACCGGCAACATAGTAAGGGGCGTTGCTTTTCGGCAGTGGCGTTTGCTGGCGAATGGCATCGGCGATTTTCTCGCCAATCATGATGGTGGTGGCGTTCAGGTTGCCGGTAATGATTTGCGGCATGATCGACGCATCCACCACCCGCAGGCCTTCCAGACCATGCACGCGACCTTCGCCGTCGACCACCGCCATCTCGTCATAACCCATTTTGCAGGTGCCGCACGGGTGAAAGGCGGTTTCAGCGTGGTTACGCACGAACGCATCAAGTTGTTCGTCGGTCTGGCAGTCGATACCTGGGCTGATTTCCCGACCGCGGTATTTATCCAGCGCGGGCTGGTGCATGATTTCGCGGGTAATGCGGATAGCGTCGCGGAACTCCTGCCAGTCCTGCTCGCAGGACATGTAGTTAAACAGAATCGCCGGATGCTCGCGCGGATCGCGTGATTTCAGCCGTACATGGCCGCGACTCGGCGAGCGCATGGAGCCGACGTGGCACTGGAAACCGTGCTCTTTTACTGCATTGGAGCCGTTGTAGTTAATGGCAACGGGCAGGAAATGATATTGAATGTTCGGCCAGCTAAATTCATTACGGCTGCGGATAAAACCGCCCGCTTCAAACTGGTTGCTGGCGCCGACGCCGGTGCCGTTAAACAGCCATTCCGCGCCAATCTTCGGCTGGTTCCACCACTGCAGCGCCGGGTAGAGCGATACCGGCTCTTTGCACTCGTACTGCAAATACATCTCCAGGTGATCCTGAAGGTTTTCGCCGACGCCGGGCAAATCGTGCACCAGCGGGATCTCGTGTTCTTTCAGTAAGGCAGCGCTGCCCACGCCGGAGCGTTGCAGGATCTGTGGCGAGGCGATGGCACCCGCGCACAGCAATACTTCTTTGCGCGCCGTCGCTTTCGCAGGCACCGTGCTGTCGCCTTCCAGCCACTCCACACCCACCGCGCGTTTGCCGTCAAAAAGGATATGGTCGGTCAGCGCATGGGTTCTGATGGTCAGATTCGGTCTGGCTTTCGCCTGATCCAGATACCCGCGGGCGGTACTGGCGCGACGCCCCTGCGGCGTCACGGTTCTGTCCATCGGACCAAATCCTTCCTGTTGATAGCCGTTGAGATCATCGGTGCGCGGATAGCCCGCCTGCACACCCGCCTCGACCATCGCATGGAACAGCGGATTGTTGTTCTCTTTCGCCGTGGTGACGCTCACCGGGCCGTCGCCGCCGTGGTAGTCGTTGGCGCCGATATCGCGGGATTCCGCTTTGCGGTAGTAGGGCAGGCAATGGAGATAGCTCCAGTGTTCAAGACCCGGCGCATCGGCCCAGTTGTCGAGATCCATGGCGTTGCCGCGGATGTAACACATGCCGTTGATGAGTGAGGAACCACCAAGCCCTTTGCCGCGTCCGCACTCCATCCGGCGGTTGTTCATATGCGGTTCAGGCTCGGTCTCATAGGCCCAGTTATAGCGTTTCCCCTGTAACGGGAAGGCCAGCGCCGCGGGCATCTGGGTACGAAAATCAAAACGGTAATCGGGGCCGCCTGCTTCCAGCAGCAGAACGGTGGTCTCCGCGTCTTCCGTCAGTCGTGTTGCCAGTACGTTGCCGGCAGAACCGGCACCAATAATGATGTAGTCAAATTGCATTGCACCTCCGGGTTAAAAAATGGACTGAAATTTCGCCATCTCGACCTGGATGGATTTCACTTGTGTATAGCTTTCCAGCGTCATCATGCCGTTTTCGCGACCAATGCCGGAGTGTTTGTACCCACCGACGGGCATTTCCGCCGGGGATTCGCCCCAGGTATTGATCCAGCAGATCCCTGCTTCCAGTTGATGAATAACGCGATGCGCGCGGTTGAGATCGGCGGTGACGACGCCAGCCGCCAGACCATAATCGGTCTGGTTGGCGCGGCGAATCACCTCTTCTTCGCTGTCATACGTCAGGATGGACATCACCGGGCCAAAGATCTCTTCGCGTACGATGGTCATGTCGTCGCGGCAATCGGTGAATACGGTGGGGGCAACCCACGCGCCGTTGTCAAAGTCGTCGCCTCTGAGTGCGTCGCCGCCACACAGCAGAGTAGCGCCTTCCCGGCGGCCCGCGTCCATGTAGCGCAACACGTTGTCGCGATGCGGGAAGCTCACCAGTGGGCCGAAATTGGTCGCGCTGTCGAACAAATCGCCTGCGCGGATGCGTTTTACGCGTTCCAGAATGCGCGATTCAAATTCCGCTTTCAGCGTGGCAGGCACGAACACCCGCGTGCCGTTGGTACACACCTGACCGGAGCTGAAGAAGTTCGCCATCATGGCGATGTCCGCCGCGAGACTCAGATCGGCATCGTCAAAAATGATCAGCGGCGATTTGCCGCCCAGCTCCATAGTGACCGCTTTCAGTGACGAGGCCGCCGCGTTGGCCATCACTTTTTTGCCGCTGGCGACACCGCCGGTAAACGACACTTTGGCAATGCCAGGATGTTCTGTCAGATACTGCCCGGTCTCCGCGCCGACGCCCGGCAGCACGTTAAACACGCCATCCGGCAGACCCGCTTCACTGTAGATTTCCGCCAGTTTCAGCGCGGTCAGTGGCGTCACTTCGCTCGGTTTGAAGATCATCGCGTTGCCTGCGGCGAGTGCGGGGGCGGATTTCCACAGCGCAATCTGAATCGGGTAGTTCCATGCGCCGATGCCCGCAACGACACCGAGCGGCTCGCGGCGGGTGTAGACGAACGAGGTGTCGCGCAGCGGGATCTGCCGGCCTTCCAGCGCCGGAATGAGCCCCGCATAATACTCCAGCACATCCGCGCCGGTAACGATATCCACTGTCGAGGTTTCGGAGAAAGGCTTGCCGGTGTCGAGGGTTTCCAGCTTCGCTAATTCGTCATTGCGATCGCGCAGAATATCGACCGCCCGGCGCAGAATGCGTGAGCGTTCCATAGCGGTCATCGCCGCCCAGATTTTTTGCCCCTGTTGCGCGCTTTTCACTGCGCGGTCAACATCATCGCGCCCGGCGGCCTGGACGGTCGCCAGCACCTCGCCATTCGCCGGGTTAAGGGTTTCGAAATGATTGCCGCTGGTGGCATTTGTATAACCGCCATGAATATAAAGCTGTTGTTCGGCCAGTCGGGACATGGTTCCTCCGTTAGTCAGTAGCCGGTGGTAAATGCTGGCTGATGAAATGATGGGTCAGGGTTCGGGCGCGCTCCTGTTCGAACGGCTTACCGCTGAGCGCGGCGTGCAGCCAGAGTCCGTCGATCAGCGCCGCCAGACCGTGCCCGGCCTGTTGCGCCTGGTCGCGCGGCAGCTCGCGTCTGAATTCGTAAACGATGCCGGAGAGCAGGCGACGACTGCTGACCTGTTGCAGCCGCCAGAGCATCGGCTGATGCAGGCTGCTGGCCCAGAACGCCAGCCAGGCTTTCATTGCCGCCGGGCTTATCTGGCTGTCGTCAAAGTTGCCCTCGACAATCGCCTGTAGCCGCCGCTCCGCCGACGCGCCAGGTAACGCCCGTAAACGGCGTAATACCGCATCGCGCAACTGGCTGGTGATGTCGCGCATGGTGGCTTCCAGCAGACCGTTTTTATCCTGAAAATAATGGCTGATGATCCCGGTCGATACACCCGCCCGGCGGGCGATCTGCGCGATGGTCGCATCGTGCATTCCCACTTCGTTAATGGCCTCAAGCGTGGCGTCGATCAGCTGTCGGCGTCGTATCGGTTGCATCCCCAGTTTGGGCATTTCTCGCCCTCCATTCATCAGCTCAGGTTATCCATTAAAGCGGTTTTTGATTGGACGTTCAATATAAAATGTGTCTTAATTGTTGCCGATTTGATTTTAAATAGTTACAAAAAGAGTGAGGTTATGGGATGACAGATCTTCCGCAACCCAGAGAAAAGGACAAAATCAATCCGGTGGTTTTCTACACCTCCGCCGGACTGATTTTGTTGTTTTCCCTGATGACTATCTTCTTCAGTGATTTTTCGGCGGCATTGATTGGCCGGACGCTGAACTGGGTGTCAAAAACCTTCGGCTGGTATTACCTGCTGGCGGCAACGCTGTATATCGTTTTTGTGGTGTGTATCGCCTGCTCGCGCTTTGGTTCGGTGAAACTGGGGCCGGAGCAGTCGAAACCGGAGTTCAGCGTGCTGAGCTGGGCGGCGATGCTGTTTGCCGCCGGGATCGGCATCGACCTGATGTTCTTCTCCGTTGCCGAGCCGGTGACCCAGTATATGCTACCGCCGGAAGGGCAGGGGCAGACGATGGAAGCCGCGCGTCAGGCGATGGTCTGGACGTTGTTCCATTACGGACTGACCGGCTGGTCGATGTACGCGCTGATGGGCATGGCGCTCGGCTACTTCAGCTACCGTTATAACCTGCCGCTGACCATCCGCTCGGCGCTCTATCCCATCTTCGGTAAGAAGATCAACGGCCCGATTGGGCATACCGTCGATATCGCGGCGGTGATCGGCACTATCTTCGGGATTGCCACCACCCTCGGCATCGGCGTGGTGCAGCTTAACTATGGCCTGAGCGTACTGTTTGATATTCCGGATTCAATGGCGGCAAAAACGGCGCTGATCGTGCTGTCGGTGATCATCGCCACTATTTCGGTGACTTCGGGCGTCGATAAGGGCATTCGCGTGCTGTCAGAGCTGAACGTGGTGCTGGCGTTGGGGCTGATCCTGTTTATCCTGTTCATGGGGGATACCGAATTCCTGCTTAACGCGCTGGTGCTGAATGTCGGCGATTACGTTAACCGCTTTATGGGCATGACGCTGAACAGCTTCGCCTTCGATCGCCCGGTCGAATGGATGAACAGCTGGACGCTCTTTTTCTGGGCCTGGTGGGTGGCATGGTCGCCGTTTGTCGGTCTGTTCCTGGCACGTATTTCCCGCGGGCGCACTATCCGCCAGTTCGTGCTGGGAACGCTGATCATTCCGTTCACTTTTACCCTGCTGTGGTTGTCTGTGTTCGGTAACAGCGCGCTGTACGAAATTATTCACGGCGACGCGGGCTTTGCGCAGGAGGCGATTGCTCACCCTGAGCGCGGTTTCTACAGCCTGCTGGCGCAGTATCCGGCGTTTACTTTTAGCGCCTCGGTGGCGACCATCACCGGGTTGCTGTTTTACGTCACCTCGGCGGATTCCGGCGCACTGGTGCTGGGGAACTTCACCTCAAAACTGAAGGATATCAACAGCGATGCGCCCAACTGGCTGCGTATGTTCTGGTCGGTGGTGATTGGTTTGCTGACGCTCGGCATGCTGATGACCAACGGGATCTCCGCCTTGCAGAACGCCACGGTGATCATGGGGCTGCCGTTCAGTTTTGTGATTTTCTTCGTGATGGCCGGACTGTATAAGTCACTGAAAGTGGAAGACTATCGCCGCGTCAGCGCCAGCCGTGATACCGCGCCGCGACCGCTCGGTGTCCAGGATCGGCTGAGCTGGAAAAAACGGCTGTCGCGCCTGATGAACTACCCGGGCACGCGTTACACCAAACAGATGATGGAGACAGTATGCTACCCGGCAATGGAAGAAGTGGCGCAGGAGCTACGGGTACGTGGCGCGTACGTTGAGCTGAAAAGCCTGCCGCCGGAAGAGGGCGATATGCTGGGTCACCTGGAATTGCTGGTGCATATGGGCGATGAGCAGAACTTTATCTACCAGGTGTGGCCGCAGCTCTACTCAGTGCCGGGCTTTACCTACCGCGCCCGCAGCGGGAAATCGACCTATTACCGGCTGGAAACCTTCTTACTGGAGGGGAGTCAGGGCAACGACCTGATGGACTACAGCAAAGAACAGGTGATCACTGACATTCTGGACCAGTACGAGCGTCACCTGAACTTTATCCATCTGCATCGAGAAGCGCCGGGAAACAGCGTAATGTTCCCCGGCCTGTGATTACCAGCAGGCAAAACCGCCGTCGACCAGCAGATCCACGCCAGTACAGAACGACGCGGCATCGCTGGCAAGGAAGATGGCGGGGCCTGCCATTTCGTGAACCGACGCCATGCGCTGCATCGGCGTCTGGCTTTCAAACGCCTTCGTCTGATGCACCATCTCCGGGCGCGTGTTCATCGGCGTGGCGGTGTAGCCCGGGCTGATGCTATTGACGCGGATATTCTTATCCACCCATTCCATCGCCAGACTTTTGCTCAGGTGAATAACGCCCGCTTTCGAGCAATTATAGTGCGCCTGCTCAAGACCCCGGTTGACGATCACCCCGGACATCGAGGCGATGTTGATAATCGACCCGCCGCCGGACTCCAGCATCAGTTCGGCTTCCGCTTTGCAGGAGTTCCACACACCGGTGAGGTTGATATCAATCACCCGCTGCCACTGCTCGGCATCCATTTCCAGCGCCGGGTTGGCGTTGGCGATCCCCGCGGCGTTGACCGCCACATCAAGACGCCCGTACTGCTGTTTCGTCAGTTTGACCGCCTCGCGCAGATCGCTGAGTTTGCGTACATCGCCGGTAAACAGGCAGGCTTCGCCACCGATGGCCTCGATATGTTTAACGGTGTCGGCAAGACCGCCGTCATCACGCAAATCAAAACAGACCACTTGCGCGCCGGCGCTGGCAAAACCCCAGGCGATGGTCTGCCCGATACCGCTGCCTGCGCCCGTCACGAACGCGACGCGGCCTTTGAGGGAGAACAGTTGTTGGGCAAAATCTTTCGCTATCATGGTGCTGTCTCCCTCAGGACATGATCAGGCCGCCATCGACGTTGATCGTCTGGCCGGTGATATAACGCGCATCGTCAGAGGCGAGGAACGCCACCAGTCCGGCCACGTCAGCCGGTTGCCCGGCGCGTTTCAGCGGAATACCTTCCACCCATTCCGCCATCAACTCGCCTTTGCCGTAACGTTTTTTGTCGCTGCTGAGGATCTGCCCCCAGACGCGGTCGTTGTATTCCCACATTTCGCTTTCGATAATGCCCGGGCAAAAGGCGTTAACGGTGATATTCCACGGCGCCAGTTCATGGGCGAGGCTCTGGGTGATGCCGATCACCCCCATCTTGCTGGCGGCGTAATGCGGCGTGTAGATGAACCCTTGGCGACCCTGACCGGATGAGGTGTTAATCAGGCAGCCGTGGTTTTGTTTCACCATATATTTCGCCGCTTCACGGCAGCACAACCAGACGCCGGTCGTGTTCACTGCCAGCACTTTTTCGAAATCGGCTTTCGGCATATGGTCGAAATAATCAATGGTGATCACCCCGGCGTTCTGGATGGAGACATCAATGGTGCCGAAACGTGCCGCCGCCTGTTCGTACAGTGCGCGAACCTGTGCCTCATCGGTGACATCCACCTGCAGGGAGAGGATATCGGCCTGATAGCGCTGGCGTATCTGTTCGGCGGTTTCATGCACGCGCTCCGCGTTCGATACCATCACCAGCCGGGCGCCGTCACGGGCGAAACGCTCCGCAATGCCTGCGCCAATCCCCCGACATGCGCCGGTGATCACAACCGTTTTGTTGCTGAAATCTCGTTGCATTTGTTTCTCCTTAATAAAACCGGGCCACACGGTGCCCGGTGGAATGTCGGTTAACCCTGCGGGGCGGCGGTTCCCTGAGAAACGGCCTGTTTCTCTTCATGGCGGCGGAGCAGGATGACTTTGTTCTGCAGGCGTTGCTGGAACTGATCGACCACCACGGCGGTGACGATAACCACGCCTTTGATGACCATCTGCCAGAAATCGCTGACGCCCATCATCACCATGCCGTCGGCGAGGAAGACGATGACAAAGGCGCCGATGATGGAGCCGGAGACGCGACCGCGACCCCCGGCCAGTGCGGTACCGCCGAGCACGGTGGCGCCGATGGCATCCATCTCAAACATGTTGCCGGTCATCGGGTGGGCGGTCTGCAACTGCGAGGCGACAATCAGCCCGACCAGTGCCGCGCAGAGGCCGGAGAAGGCGTAGACAAAAATCTTCACTTTGACGCCCGGCACACCCGCCAGACGCGCGGCGGATTCGTTGCCGCCAATGGCATAGATGTATCGGCCCAACGGGGTTTTGGTGGTGATCCAGTAGCCGAGCAGCAGGAAGCCTATCATCAGCCAGATGGGAATGTAGATGCCGAGCAGTGTGCCGGAGCCGAGAATAGCAAAACCGGTATTGCCCAGCGCGTCCATACCGTTGAGGTTTGGATAGGTGCTGCCGTCGTTGAACAGCAGCGCCACGCCGCGCGCAACGTACATCATGCCGAGGGTGCAGATAAACGGCGCCACGCCGAAGCGGGTGATGACGGTGCCGTTAATAAAGCCGACAATGATGCCAAACACCGCGACGCATAAAATCACTTCCGGGACGTTGAAAAAGATGATGTTGCCGCCCCAGATGGGCATACCGTTGGTCAGCAGCGCCCCGGCGACCATGCCGCAGATCCCGGCGACCGCCCCGACGGAAAGGTCAATGCCACCGGTGAGGATCACGAGCGTCATGCCAATCGCCAGCAGGCCGGTAATGGCAACGTGCTGGGTCATAATCAACAGGTTAGAGGTGGTCAGGAAATTCGGCACCATCACGCTGAAGACGGCGATAACCAGCAGCAGAGCGATAAACGTTCTGGCCTTCAGCAAGTACATATAGAGCATATATTTCTGATTCATGATCGATTCCAGCCTGATTAATCTTGTGGGGTTGATGCGGCAATCAACTTTTCCCGGGTGACTTCGTGTCGCGGTAAATCGGCGGTGATGCGACCGTCGGCCATCACCAGAATGCGGTCCGCCAGCGCCATCACTTCATCCAGTTCGGATGAAGAGAACATCACCGCCAGCCCCTGCTGCGCCATTTTGCCGATCAGGTGATAGACATCGGTTTTGGCGCCCACGTCGATACCCCGCGTTGGCTCATCGAGAAACACCACCTGCGGTTGCGTCATCAGCGCTTTCCCCAGCACTACTTTTTGCTGGTTGCCCCCGCTGAGCGAGGTGATCGGCAGTTCGGGGTCGCTGACTTTGATCGCCAGTTGCTGGATCATCTCCTTCACGCTGGCGCGTTCCTTGTGGGGATTGAGCCATTTCCAGGCCCGGCGAAAACCCTGCAGACTGAAATCGGAGAGCGTCATGTTGGACTGAATCGACATCATCTGGATCACGCCTTCGCCCTGGCGATCTTCCGGCACCAGCGCCAGCCCGTGTTTCAGGCGGGTCTGAAAATGGGCTTTATCAAGGCACTGGCCGTTCAGGTGGACGCTGCCCTGCTGGCAGGGCATCAGCCCCACCAGCCCTTTAAACAGCTCGGTGCGCCCGGCGCCTAACAGGCCATAAATGCCGATCACTTCGCCTTTTTTCAGGCTGAAGCTGACGTCGTTGAGCTTGTAGCCGCCGCTCTGGTGCAGCGCCGTCAGGCCGCTGACGTCGAGAACGGTTTCGCCCTGGGGGGCGGGCTGATAATCAAAATGTTTTTTCTTATCCCCGACCATCTGTTCGATGATCCACGGAATGCTGGCCTCACTGACTTTCCGTTCGCTGATAAAGCGCCCGTCGCGGAAAATAGTGATGTGATCGCCAATTTCCATCAGCTCTTCCAGCCGGTGGGAAATATAAATAATGGTTACGCCGCGGCGTTTGAGCTGATCAATCACGTTAAACAGCACTTTGACTTCCGACTGGCTGAGTGCTGAAGTCGGTTCGTCCATAATCAACACGCGGGTGTCTTTGGAGAGCGCACGGGCAATCTCCACCAGTTGTTGGTGGCCGATGCCTAACTCTTCGAGTGGCGTATAGGGGTCGACATCCAGCTCAAGGCGGTCAAGCAGCGCTTTCGTCAGCTCATATTGATATTTTTCGTTGATTTTTCCGTGTTGAAAGAACTCGTTAGCGATAAAAATGTTGTCCATCACGTTCATATTCGGGAACAGGTTCAGTTCCTGAAAAATAATGCTGATGCCATTTTTTTCCGCCTGATGGGTGGAATTAAACGAGACCGGTTTCCCTTCCAGCAACATTTCGCCGGAAGAGGGCGATTCCACCCCCGCCAGCATTTTCATCATGGTGGATTTGCCGGCGCCGTTTTCGCCAATCAGGACGTTCACTTTGTTGCGATAGACCCGATAGTCCACGTTATCCAGCGCGATAACGCCAGGATAGATGCGGGACAGCGCACGAGTTTCGATAATCACATCGGGTTCAGCAACCGGTGAGGTAACGGGCTCTTGTTGTGACATCTTACTGCCCCCCTGCGCGGACGATTTTCGCGGGCGTCACATCGGGCAGGGTGTCAGGAACATCCCAGGCCGAGAACACGCCGTACACTTCCGCCTGCTCGCCGGTTTTTAACGGCGTCGCCTGGATCATTTTCACGGCCTGATCGTTAATGGCCCGACCATAATCGCCGTACAGCACCTGATCGTTAAAATCGCCGTAACTAAGGCCTTTGTAACCGTCGCGCAGTTGCGTCCCGCGGATCGTCGGGCCGATTTGCACCACCACGACATTGCCACTGGTATCTTTGATGGTCATTTTGCCGCTGCGTGAGGCGGTATCGATTTTTTCAACGCTGCCTGCAACTTTCACATAGAAAATGCACGGGTTTTCATCCTGCGCGCGGTAGCCCAGGGTTTTACAGGCGGTATCAATATCTTTGGCGGCATGCAGGGCGGTCAGCAGTTCGCCAGCAGGGCGTGCCAGCTGTACCACCTGCGGCACCAGTTTTTCCTGCCAGGTTTTTGCCGCTTCGGCCATGTGCGGGTTCGGCGGCGTTTTCAGGTCGGCGAGCTCTTTTTCAGACACGATCCGACAGCCTCCGAGCGCAATGATGGCCAGCGCCAGCCAGGCTTTTCTGTACATAACTCTCTCCTCTGCGCCCCCGGAGCGGGGGCGCGACAACCCGAACTCAGGACTTGATATTGAAATCCTGTACTTTGTCTGCGTTGTCCTTTTCAATCAGGACGCCGCGGAACATCACGCGTTGTTTTTCCGGGGTTTTCCCGTGTTGCAGGTAGTTATCGAGATCGGTCACCCCTTGCGCTGCAATGGCCTGTGCCTGCAGCATCACAGTGGCCTGGAGAGAGCCGGCTTTCACCGCATCGCGCTCGTCGTTGCTGCCGTCGATACCCACCACCACCACGTCGGTACGGTTTGCGGCTTTCAGCGCTGCAATCGCGCCGAGGGCAACCGGACCGTTACCGCAGATCACGCCTTTCACGTCAGGGTGCGCCTGCAGAATACTGTCCATAATGCGTTTGCCGTCGATCAGCGTGCCTTTGGCATCCTGGCGGGCAATGCTGACCATATCCGGGTACTGGTCGATCACCTGGTGGAACGATTTAGAGCGGGTGACGCAGTTGTTATCCGCCAGGTTGCAGGTCAGTTCCGCGTATTTGCCTTTTTCGCCCATTTTCTCGACGAAAACGTTGGCGACTTCAGAACCGGCCTGGAAGTTGTTGTGGGTGATCTGCACCAGTGCCACGTCATCGACCGGGATTTCACGGTTAATCAGGACCACCGGAATACCGGCGTCTTTGGCCTTTTTAACGGCGGCGACGCTGGCGGTGGAATCGGCGTTATCGAGGATGATCCCCTGAACTTTTTTACCGATGGCGGTATCAATCAGTTCGTTCTGTTTTTTAACGTCCTCACCGTGAGAAAGAATGGTGGTGGAATACCCCAGCTCCTTCGCTTTTTCACTGGCGCCTTTCGCCTCAGAGGCGTAGTACGGGTTATCCAGTGAGTTCACAAGGATCATAATCGTGCCTCTCTCTGCGGCCTGGGCAGACAGAGAAAAAGCAGTCAGGGTAGCAACGGTTAACAGCGATAAACGTAATTTCATGACAATGTTCTCTCTATATAGTTATTGTCGGGTACGGTTGAAACAACGTAAGGCTTTAATACTTTTCAGTTTCTGTAGAGGGCTTAATGGGTCGGCTTCCATAGCGTGCGTTCCACGGCATCCCGCCAGCCTTGCCACCGGGCCTGCAATCGCTGATGGCGATCGGCATCCGGGCGGAATTCACTGTGCAGCGCAAGAAACGCTTTCATTTCCTGCACGGACACCTGGGTCAGCGCTTTTCGCGCCAGCAACGCCGCGCCGATCGCCGACAGTTCCGGTACATCGCTGCGCATTACCGGGCAACCGAGCAAATCGGCCTGATACTGCATTAACCAGTCATTTTTCGTCGGGCCGCCATCGACCATCAGCGCGGTAAGGGTAAAGTCGCTGTGCTGGCGCATCGCCACCACCACATCGGCAATCTGATAGGTGATCGATTCCAGCGCAGCGCGGATCAGATGCGCGCGCTTCACGCCGCGGTTGAGCCCGCAAATCACGCCGCGCGCCTGCGGATCCCACCAGGGCGCGCCGAGCCCTGTCAACGCCGGAACGAAATAGACGCCGAGCGTCGATTCCACCGAGGCGGGCAGGGTGTTGAGTTCATGAGTGAGTTCTTTCTCTGACAGTTCGCTCAGCCCGGTGCTGTCCGCCATCCACGCCACGGCATCGCCGGTGTGCGGGATATTGCCTTCCAGCCCGTAAATCAGCCGTTCGCCGTCATGCCAGGCGATGGTGGTGGCTAAAGCGTCGATATTGCACTGGGCGGTGCTGACCGGCGCCATTACCGACGATCCGGTGCCATAGGTGGCTTTAACACAGCCCAACTCGCCCAGCGCATGCCCGAACAGCGCCGCGTGGGAGTCGCCCACCATCGACATTACCGGGATGCCGTCAGGAATGGCCGGTAAGCCACGGGTATAACCAAACAGGCCGCTGGAGGGTTTTATCTCTGGCAAAGCGTTGCGCGGAATGCGGAACACTTTCAGCATCTCGTCGTCCCACTGCCCGGTTTGCAGATTGAGCAACTGGGTGCGCGAGGCGTTGGAAAAGTCGCAGCTGAATTGCGCGCCGCCAGTCAGATTCCACAGCAGCCAGCTGTCGATCGTACCGAGGCAGATCTCGCCATCCTCCGCCAGCTGCTGCCCGTCAGGCACCGATTCCAGCAACCAGCGCATTTTGGATGCGGAAAACATCGGTGAGACGGGCAGACCAGTGACGGTTTTGATCTGCTGCTCCAGGTTGTCGCGTCGCAATGCTTCGCAAAAACCTGCACCACGCGTGCACTGCCAGGTAATGGCCGCATTCAGCGGTTTCCCACTGCTGCGATACCAGCCGATGGCGGTTTCCCGCTGGTTGCTGATCGCCAGAGCGGCGACATTCTCCGCCCCGACCTGCGCGACCGCCTGTGCAATGACCTGCAGCGAGGCGCTGACCAGCATTTCACCGGATTGCTCGACCCATCCTTCGCGTGGCGTCTGGATGGCGAGCGGTTGAGAAAAACGGGCGACAACGTTGCCGCGGCCGTCAAGTGCGACGGCTTTGGCATTGGTTGTCCCTTCGTCCAGCGCAATAATGATCTCTTTTGTGGCTGTGAACATAGTTTTTCTCCTGCGTCACACTCCGGCCTGCCCCTGGTGGTGGCATCGCGTTTCTGTCAGGTTTCGGTGTGACATTTCGTTATCACTTTTGCAATCACTGAATATATATTCGGTGTTGATTATTTATTTAATACCTTAGCCAGATTCATACGAGCGGGCCACTGGCAAAATCATCATTTGTGCTGATAATCACATTTATCGTCACAAAGAAAAGGTAAGCAGCGGGAAAAATGAGAAGGAAAACTAGCCTGTAACCTATTGAAAAATAGTTGCTTTATGGATTCCGCCTTTGCGCGTTTTTTGAGCACGCAAAGGCAGGAGAATAAAACCGGGGTTGAAAATCAGGATTTCATCAGTTCTCTGGCGGTCGGGTAATCGGTGATTAAAACATCAATATAACCGCCGGTGAGCGCGCCTTTGATAGCGCCGACCTTATCAATGCCACCCGCCAGTGCGATAACATTTGGGCATTTTTTAACCGTTTCCAGCGCCATACCGATGACCGGATCTTCATCATCCGTTAACACCGCGTTCCCCTGTTTGTCATAGTAGTGCAGGCAGATGTCACCTACCGCGCCGCGTTCGGCCAGTACGTGCAGCATTTCTTCGCCGTAGTAGTTTCCCGAGGTTTTCAGCAGTTGCGACGGTTCGAGAATACCGACGCCAACGATGGCGATGTCCACTTCGTCAAAACGGGCAATCACATCGGCCACGTCCTTGCTGGCGGTCAGCCGGTTTTTCTCCTGCACTGACCCTTCAATGCTCTGTGAAGGAAGCAGCCAGGCGTTACAGTTCAGTTGCTGGGCGAGGGTTTGCGTCAGAATAGTGGCCTGTACGTTGCCGTTCGGCCCGACGCCGCCGAGCAACTGGATCACACCGCCCGCTTTGAGATTCTGGGTGTGGACTTCATCGACCATCGCGCGGATGGTGGAACTCCATGAGGAGACGCCGACCAGATCTTTGGGCCGCAGACGGGTTTCCAGATAGTGCGCCGCTGCCGAGCCGATGGCGCGTTTGATGGTGTGATCGGAGGCGTCCTCTTCGGTATCCACCACCACGGCCTGCTTGATGCCGAAACGGTCTTCAATTCCTTTTTCCAGATTGAGAAAAATATTGGACGGCTGGACGACGCTGATTTTCACCACGCCCTCTTTCTGGCAGCGGGTGATCGCCCGGGAGACAAATGACTGAGAAAGCGAGAGAAGTTGAGCGATATCGGACTGTTTGCGTCCTTCCAGATAGTAAAGGGTTGCGATTTTTACCAATAGCCGTTGTTCATCCTGCTTAGCCATGTAGATCCCCAGAAAGTCGTTAATTGCAGCCATTATGTTTGAGCCCATCACGTTACGCGACAAAAAAGCGCGCTTAAGTGTGATGCAACGCAAATTTTCACCAATCCTCTAAAACAGCTATGGACAATTTCTCAACAGTGATACCATAATTGAATAAAGAGTCATTATTGAATATATATTCAGGGTGATTCCAGGTCAACTGAAAATACGCCGGGTGCTGTGGTGCCGGGTGGGGAGGAGGCAGAATGTACCTGAATACGTTCCAACGGCGTCAGTCCTGTCGTGCGTTGTCGGGGGATTTCTGGTTTTTTTAGTTCCTGTTGGAATAAATATTCCATATTGAAATTAAATTCAGAGGTATTAAATGAATCCCTATAACTATGATATTGAAGCGCTGGAGCGCAAAGCACGTGCCGTACGGCGGCACATCGTCAGGCTGAACGCCAACAGCCCGGCGGGCGGTCACACTGGGGCTGATCTGTCGCAGGTTGAATTGCTGACCGCGCTGTACTTCCGCATTCTCAACGTCGCGCCTGATCGCATTGATGATAACGAGCGGGATATTTATATCCAGTCAAAAGGGCATGCGGTGGGGTGCTACTACTGTGTGCTGGCCGAAGCGGGTTTCTTCCCGGTTGACTGGCTGGCGACTTATCAGCATGCCGATTCCCATCTTCCGGGCCACCCGGTACGGCAGAAAACACCGGGCATCGAGCTGAATACCGGTGCATTAGGTCACGGTCTGCCGGTGGCGGTCGGGCTGGCGCTGGCGGCAAAACGCGACAACAGCCGCCGCCGCATTTTCCTCATCACCGGCGACGGTGAGCTGGCCGAAGGCAGCAACTGGGAAGCCGCGCTGGCCGCTGCGCATTACGGTCTGGACAACATCGTCATCATTAATGACAAGAACAATCTTCAGCTGGCGGGCGCCACGCGCGACATCATGAATACCGATCCGCTGGCGGACAAATGGCGCGCCTTCGGAATGCAGGTAACTGAATGCCAGGGCAACGACATGGCATCAGTGGTGGCGGCGATTGAAGGGCTGAAGCAGGAAGGGAAACCGAACGTGATTATCGCCAATACCACCAAAGGTGCAGGCATTTCCTTTATCCAGGGGCGGCCGGAGTGGCACCACCGGGTACCGAAAGGCGATGAGATTGAGCTGGCTCTGGAGGAACTGAAAGATGAGTAATGCAGAACATCTGGCGACGGTGATGGTGCAGGCGTTTATCGACGCGGTAGAGCAGGGGATTGACCTGGTACCGGTGGTCGCGGACTCCACCTCCACGGCAAAAATTTCACCGTTCATGCAGAAGTTTCCCGGCCGGGTGGTCAACGTCGGGATTGCCGAGCAGAGCATGGTCGGCACCGCCGCCGGGCTGGCGCTGGGCGGCAAAGTGGCAGTGACCTGTAACGCGGCACCGTTTTTGATCTCCCGCGCCAATGAACAAATCAAAGTCGATATCTGCTACAACAACACCAACGTGAAGCTGTTTGGCCTGAACGCGGGCGGCAGCTACGGCCCGTTAGCAAGCACTCACCACTCGATTGACGATCTCGCGGTGATGCGTGGTTTTGGCCGCATCCAGATTTTCGCACCGTCGTCGCCGCGGGAGTGCCGACAGATTATCGAGTACGCGCTGGGCTATGTCGGCCCGGTCTACATCCGCATGGACGGTAAAGCCCTGCCGGAACTGTATGACGAGCGTTATCGCTTTACGCCGGGCGCGGTAGTGACGTTGCGTGAAGGGCGCGACATTGCGCTGGTGGCGACAGGCTCCACGGTGCATGAAATCGTCGATGCCGCCACGCGGCTGGCGGACGCGGGTGTTCAGGCGAAAGTGATTAGCGTGCCGTCCATTCGCCCCTGCGACACCGACGCGTTACGCGCGGCGCTGTCTGGCTGCCATGCGGTGATTACAGTGGAAGAGCACAATATCAATGGCGGTCTGGGGAGTCTGGTGGCGGAAGTGATGGCTGAATCCGCACTGCCTGCCACACTCAAACGGCTGGGTATTCCTGACGGCGAATACGCGGCGGCATCGGATCGCGCCTATCTGCGTCAGCGCCACGGTTTTGATGCCGCGAGCATTGCCGCGCAGGCAGAGGCTATGCTGCACAAAGCAGGGTGAGCACCCGGTTGCCCTCCTGCTGCCAGTGAAGGGTAAAGACGGTGTCTTTGGCGAAATCCGCCAGAGGCGCCGTCAGCGCCAGCGTCAGGGTATGCGGCGTAACGGCCATCACCTCTGCGCTGGCAAAGCCGAACAGCCGGTTAACGCGCCGGTGCAGGGCTTTGTACAGACTCTCTTTGGCGCTGAACGCCAGCGTCACGCTCAGCGCAAAGGGCAGTGATGTCAGACACTGGCGTTCGCTTTCCTTTATTACACTCTGCCAGATTTCTTTCGCTTCTGGTTCGTTGAGCACACTCTCCGCATCAATCCCTACCAGCGCCTTTTCATTTTCTGTCACGACGGCCAGCGCCTGCTGACCGCAATGGCTGATGCTGCCGCGAATACCATCCGGCCAGCACGGCTCACGCTGCGGCCCGATGTCAGGCACGGTGGCGCGACCGGTTAACGCTTTGATGGCGTGCGCGGCGGCGATTCGCCCTGCCAGATGTTCGGCCTGACGTTTGCGTCCGGCCTGGTGAAGCTGTGCGTGATGGGGAAGCCAGAGCAGATCGTCCTGGTGTAACGTGGCGGGGTCAAAATCGACCTGATGGATGAGACAACCGGCGAAGGGAAATGTGTGGTGCTGAACATTCATGATTGTCTCCGGCTGCCCTCTCCCCACAGGAGAGAGGGCGAAGGGCTATCAGAAGTGCGTGTTAACACTCATGTACCACGTACGGCCGGATTCGTTATACGTTTCCGCGCCTGCGCCATACATATAGCCAGTGCTGCCGCCGGTGGTCTGGGCATTCCCGGCACGCCAGTGGCGTTTGTCGAAGACATTATCCACACCGCCAGTCAGGCTGACGTTTTTAGTGACGTCCCAGGTCGCGCTCAGGCCAACGATGCTGTACGGGCTGACTTCATTGGTTTCAGAACCGGTGACCGGCTGACCTTTATAGTTGTATTTCTTCGGCTGCTGCTTGCCGTACCACGTAAAGGTGGATTGCACAGAGACATCCTGAAGTACCTGCCAGCTCAGCGTCGAGTTGAGCGTGTACTCCGGGATGATCGACAGGCGATCGCCGGTCTCTTTGTTTTTACTCTGCAACATGTAAGTGATGTTGTTGGTCCAGTTCACCGTGTCGGTGACCGGTACATTCAGGGTGCCTTCCAGCCCTTCAACCACTGCTTTTGGCACGTTTTCCCACTGGTAGATGTCAGTTTTCGTCGAGCCTTTCGACGTCTGGCTAATTGGCGCATAGCCCGCTTCGATTTTATTGCGATAGTCGTTACGGAACCAGGTCACGCCCGCTAACCAGCCATCACGTTTGAACTCCAGGCCAATCTCTTTGTTGATGCTGGTTTCCGCTTTAAGATCGTCGTTACCCATCATGTAGCAACCCACGCCGGTGCCGCTGGCGTAGCAGCCCTGGCCTTTGCTGTACAGAATGTAGTTCGGGTTGGTCTGATAGAGGCTCGGCGCTTTGTAGGCGCGGGCGATACCCATTTTCAGCGTGAAGTCATCGCCAAGTCCCTGCGACAGGTTCAGCGACGGGCTCCAGTTGTTGCCGACGATACTGTGATGATCAAAACGCAGCGCCGGGGTCAGCATGGTGGAATCGGTCAGCTCCATGTTGTCTTCAGCAAACAGCGAGAAGATTTCTGCTTGCGAATAGGGGCTGCGGTCGGTACTGCTGGAGCCAGGAATGTTGCCGCCCATGAACGCCTGGGTGTTCGACGCCATGTCTTTCATGCGCTGCTGGTTCCACTCGGTGCCCAGCGTCAGGTTCTGGTTGACCAGCAGATCCAGCGGCAGGCTGACTTCGCTGTGCAACATCAGGTCAGAGAGATCGATATCCACGAATTTATTGCTGCTGAAAATCCCCTCGGTGCCGCCCGCCAGCCCTTCGCCTTTACGCGAATTGCGGGTGTGTTCGTACTGCACCCAGTTACTGGTGGTGACGCCGTTGTCCCAGCCACCGTTCCAGGTGAGCGAGTAGTTCTGGCGATAGAGACGGTTAGTCTCTTTACCGTAGTTCTCTTTCACCAGATCGTTACTGTTGGTGTTCTGCGTATCGCCCGCGTAGAGGTTGCCCTGGCGACTGTAGCCCGCTTCAAACTCCAGCGAATTCATCGGCGCAAAGTCCCAGCGCAGCACGCCGTTAATATCTTTATTGATCACCCCTTCACGCCCGGCGGGCAAGGTGTTGGCATAAATCCCGGTACGTTCAGACTGATGCCCTTGGTTGATATCCCACGCATCGGCCTGGGTTTTGTCGAGGTTGCCGTACAGACGGAAACTGAAATCGCCGCCCAGCGGGCCGTTCAGGCTGAAGTTGGTGCGTTTGGTGGCACCTTCGTCTTTATGCTCCGGCGCATTGAAATAGGTATTCCATGAGCCGTGCCAGTCGTTGTCGCCTTTTTTGGTGATGATGTTCACCACACCACCAGCGGCACCGTTGCCGTAACGGGCGGCGGCCGGGCCACGGATCACTTCGATGCGTTCGATCATCTCCGGTGGTACCCAGCCGGTGTCGCCACGGGTGTCACGCTCGCCGCGCCAGCCAAGACGCACGGCGTTGCGGCTGGTGACCGGTTTACCGTCGATCAGGATCAGCGTGTTTTCCGGCCCCATCCCACGGATGTCGATTTGCCGGTTGTTGCCGCGCTGACCGCTGGTGGAGTTCCCGGTGAGGTTCACGCCCGGCATAGTGCGGATGATCTCAGAGACATCGCGCGCCGCCGGATTCTTGCGGATTTCGTCGGCGGTGATGGTAGACACACCCGGCGCCTGAAGGTTTTGTTGTGCCGCAGTGACCACCATCGTCTCTTCCGCTGCCGCGGTTTTCTCGTCGGTGGTCTCTTCTGCGTGCAATGGTAATGCAATCCCGTAAATTCCCAGATTGACCAACAAGGCCAGGGATTTGATCTTGTTATTCATTTTTATTCCCGATGTGAAAGGTCTGAATTAAAAAACGCGCGGCATTACGCTATTGCAAATGAAAATAGTTATCAATAGTATTATCAGTATATTTTGAGTGATACCACAAAATACAGTGTAAACATGGGGTTAATGTGGCGGAGATGTTAACGGCAGGTAGTGAAAGATGGTGGGCGGAGAAAAAAGGCCCGCAATGGCAGCCGGAAGGTGACGGTTATCGCGTCACGTTCTGGTGGCGCGATCCGGCCGGTAGTGAGCAAATCTCCGCCGTACAGCGGGTGTGGATTTATATCACCGGGGTTACTGATCATCACCAGAACGCCACGCCGCAAACCCTGACGCGCCTGCCCGGCACTGATGTCTGGCAGTGGCAGACGTTGCTGCCCGCCCACTGGCGCGGCACTTATTGTTTTATCCCTTCCGAACGTGATGACGATTTTCCCCCGGACGTGTTCAGCGGCACGCCTGAGCGCAACGCATTGCGTGACGGCTGGCGAAAACTGCTGCCGCAGGCGATTGCCGATCCGCGCAATCCGCAGGGCTGGACGGGTGGGCGAGGGCATGCCGTGTCGGTGCTGGAGATGCCGGACGCGCCGGTGCAACCCGGCTGGAATCTGCCAGCGCCTGTGTACACGCCGCCGGTGCGCCTGACCTGGCGCAGCCCGATATTGCACAACACGCGCCGGGTGTGGGTATTCACCACCGGTAACGATAACGACGCCACGCGCCCGCTGGCGATCCTGCTGGACGGCCAGTTCTGGGCGCAAAGCCAGCCTGTGTGGCCTGCGCTGGCAGCGCTGACACAGCAGGGCGAACTGCCGCCGGCAGTGTACGTGCTGATTGATGCGCTCGATACCGCCACCCGTGGTCGGGAACTGCCGTGTAACGACGATTTCTGGCAGGCGGTGCAGCAAGAGTTGTTGCCGCAGGTGCGGGCGGTGGCACCGTTCAGCGATCGCCCTGAACAGACGGTGGTGGCGGGGCAAAGTTTTGGTGGTCTGGCGGCGATGTACGCCGGGCTGCACTGGCCGCAGCGCTTTGGTTGCGTGCTGAGCCAGTCCGGCTCTTACTGGTGGCCGCATCGCGGCGGGCAGCAGTCGGGCGCGTTGCCCGAACAACTCAAACGTGGCGAGGCCTCGCCGCACGGTTTACGCATCTGGCTGGAAGCGGGCGAGCGCGAGCCGGTGATCTTTCGCGCTAATCAGGCGCTGTTAGCGCCGTTGCAGGCCACCGCCCGACAGGTGCTCTGGTGGCCGGTAGATGGCGGTCATGATGCGCTGTGCTGGCGGGGCGGGCTGACCGCCGGGCTGATCGCGCTCTGGCAACCGCTGCTCACCGCCGGACGCTAACATCTACAGGAGTTTGCTATGCAGGGCAGTAACCCTTTCGACGATCCTCAGGGGCAGTTTTACATTCTGCGTAACGCGCAGCAGCAGTATTGCCTGTGGCCGCAACAATGCGCATTACCTGCCGGGTGGCTGGCGGTCTGCGAGCCGCAATCCGTGGAACAGTGCAACGCCTGGCTGGCAGATCGTGTTACTACGTTAAGCCCCGCTCATTACGCCAGTGCAGGACGCGAACATGAATAATTATCTTCCACTGGTGGCGGCACAGCCGGGGATCTGGATGGCCGAGCAGCTTTCCACATTGCCGAACGCGTGGAGCGTGGCGCATTACGTTGAACTGAGCGGCGAGCTGGATGCCGCGCGGCTGAGCCAGGCGATTATCACCGGGATGATGCAGGCCGACACGCTGCGTATGCGTTTTCGCGAGCAGGATGGCGTGGTCAGCCAGTGGCTGGACGAGACGCTGACGTTTGCCGCCCCGGAGGTTGTCGATGTGCGTGCTGAGGCGCAACCGCATGCTGCCGCGCTGGCGATGATGCAGGCCGATCTTAATCAGGATCTGCGCGTCGACAGCGGCAACCCGCTGGTGAGGCACGCCCTGTTCCGCATTGCTGACAATCGCTGGTACTGGTATCAGCGTTATCATCATTTACTGGTGGATGGCTTCAGTTTCCCGGCGATAACCCGCCAGATTGTGACGATTTATCGTGCCTGGCAGCAGGGCGAGCCGACGCCAGCCTCGCCGTTTACGCCGTTTGCTGAGGTGGTGGAAGAGTATCAGCAGTACCCGCACAGCGAGGCGTATCAGCGCGACAAACAGTTCTGGGCCACGCAACGCGCAGCACTGCCGTCTCCGGCGTCGCTCTCTCCGCTGCCGCTACCGGGGCGCGCGGCGACCACCGAGATCTGGCGTCTGCATCTGACGGCTGATCGCCAGGCGTTCAGCCAACTGGCAAGCGCAGCGATGGACTGCCAGCGCGCCGATCTGGCACTGGCGCTGGTGACGCTGTGGCTCGGTCGGTTGTGCGGACGCACCGAATACGCCGCCGGGTTTATTTTTATGCGTCGCATGGGCTCCGCAGCGCTGACCGCCACCGGCCCGGTGCTCAACGTGTTGCCGATGGCGGTTCAGCTTAATGCGGCTGAAACGCTGCCACAACTGGCACAGCGGCTTGCGGCGCAACTGAAGAAAATGCGCCGCCATCAGCGTTACGATGCCGAGCAGATTGTCCGCGACAGCGGCAAAGCGGCCGGTGATGAACCGCTGTTTGGCCCGGTGCTGAACGTCAAAGTGTTTGACTATCAGCTCGATTTGCCGGGCATTCGCGCGACCACTCACACCCTTGCCACTGGCCCGGTTAACGATCTCGAACTGGCGCTGTTCCCGGATGACAGCGGCGGCTTAACCCTCGAAATTCTTGCCAATAAACAGCGTTACGATCACGCCACGCTCACCGCTCACGTTGACCGTCTGACGGCGATGCTCAGCCAGTTTGCGGCAGATCCCGCATTGCGCTGCGGCGAGGTTGATCTGCTGTCAGCCATTGAGGTTCAGCGACTGGCGGCGATTAACGATACCGGCATGATGTTGCCGGAAACCACCCTCAGCGCACTGGTGGCGGCGCAGGCGGCGAAAACGCCCGACGCCACGGCGCTGTTGGATGCTCGCTGGCAGTTCAGCTACCGGGAGATGCGCGAGCAGGTGGTGGCACTGGCGACGTGCTTACGCGAACGCGGTGTGAAGCCTGGCGACAGCGTGGCGGTGGCGTTGCCGCGCTCGGTGTTTCTGACCCTGGCGCTGCACGGTATCGTCGAAGCCGGGGCCGCCTGGCTGCCATTAGATACCGGCTACCCGGATGACCGTCTGCAGATGATGCTGGACGATGCGCAGCCGTCATTGCTGATCACCTCCGCCGATCAACTGTCGCGTTTCTCCGGCATCGACACGCTGTGTTACAGCGCACCGCTGCCGGTCACCGACGGCGCGACGCTGGCGCTGTCCCGCCCGCAACACACCGCGTACATCATTTTTACCTCCGGCTCGACAGGGCGCCCGAAAGGGGTGATGGTCGGGCAAACCGCCATCGTGAATCGCCTGCTGTGGATGCAACATCATTATCCGTTAACGCCGGATGACGTGGTGGCGCAGAAAACGCCGTGCAGTTTTGACGTCTCGGTCTGGGAATTCTGGTGGCCGTTTATTGCCGGTGCAAGTCTGGTGATGGCGGAGCCGGAAGCGCACCGCGATCCGCTGGCGATGCAGCAGTTCTTCCGTCATTATGGCATCACCACCACCCATTTTGTGCCGTCGATGCTGGCGGCGTTTGTCGCCTCGCTGACGGCGGAAAACCGCGATTGTTGCCGGAGCCTGAAACAGGTGTTCTGTAGTGGCGAAGCCCTGCCGACCGGATTGTGCCGCGAATGGGAGCAACTGACCGGCACGCCATTGCATAACCTTTACGGCCCGACGGAAGCGGCGGTGGATGTCAGCTGGTATCCGGCCTGTGGAGCAGAACTGGCCGCAGTGACCGGCAACAGTGTGCCGATTGGTTTCCCGGTATGGAATACCGGGCTGCGGATTCTCGATGCGATGATGCGCCCGGTGCCGCCAGGCGTGGCGGGAGATCTCTATCTCACCGGCATTCAACTGGCACAGGGCTATCTGGGCAGGCCGGATTTAACCGCCAGTCGGTTTATCGCGGATCCGTTTGTCCCCGGCGAGCGCATGTACCGCACTGGCGACGTGGCGCGCTGGCTGGATAACGGCGCGGTGGAATATCTCGGTCGCAGCGACGATCAGCTGAAAATCCGCGGCCAGCGCATTGAACTGGGTGAAATCGACCGCGTGATGTCGGCCCTGCCGGACGTCGCGCAGGCGGTAGCTCATGCCTGCGTGTTTAATCAGGCGGCGGCAACCGGTGGCGATGCGCGTCAACTGGTGGGTTATCTGATTTCTGCTTCCGGGCTGCCGCTGGACACCCGCGTATTGCAGGCGCAACTGCGTGAACAACTGCCGCCACACATGGTACCGGCAGTGCTTCTGCAACTGGATGCGCTGCCGCTCAGCGCTAACGGCAAACTGGATCGCAAAGCGCTGCCGCTGCCGCAACTGACCCCGACGACCCGCGGACGTGCGCCGTTACCGGGCACCGAATCCACTGTCGCGCGGGCATTCAGCGCGTTACTGGGCTGTGAGGTCAACGACGCTGACGCGGATTTCTTCGCCCTCGGCGGTCATTCGCTACTGGCGATGCGGCTGGCGGCGCAACTGAGCCGCACGTTTGCCCGGCAGGTGACGCCAGGGCAGATCATGGTGGCATCGACGGTGGCGACACTGAGCGCGTTGCTGACCGCAGAGGATAATGCGCAGGCGCAGCGGCTGGGGTTTGAGGCGGTGTTACCGCTGCGAAAAAGCCACGGCCCGACGCTGTTCTGCTTCCATCCGGCCTCCGGTTTTGCCTGGCAGTTTAGCGTTCTGGCGCGCTATCTGCGTGAGCACTGGAACATCACCGGCATTCAGTCGCCGCGTCCGGCAGGGCCGATGCAGACCGCCGCAACGCTCGACGAGGTCTGCGAACAGCATCTGAATACGCTGCTGGCGCAGCAGCCGGAAGGCCCGTATTACCTGTTCGGTTATTCGCTGGGCGGAACGCTGGCGCAGGGCATCGCTGCCCGTTTACATCAGCGCGGGGAAACAGTAGCGTTTTTAGGGCTGCTCGATACCTGGCCGCCGGAGACGCAAAACTGGGCGGAAAAAGAGGCCAACGGTCTCGATCCGGAGGTGCTGGCGGAAATTGCCCGCGAGCGTGAGGCGTTTATTGCCGCGCAGCAGGGGCAGGGGTCTGACGCGCTGTTCAGCGCCATCGAAGGTAATTATGCCGATGCGGTGCGTTTGCTGACCACGGCACACAGCGTGCCGTTTGACGGTACCGCGACACTGTTCGTGGCGGAAAAGACGCTGCCGGAGGGGATGGATCCGCAACGCGCCTGGGCGCCGTGGGTAAAAACGCTGGAAGTGTACCGTCAGGATTGCGCCCATGTGGAGATTATCTCCCCGCAGGCGTTTAAACAGATTGGCCCGGTGTTGCGTGAGATTTTAGGCTAATTCACAGGGGGCTTAGCGCCCCCGTTTACCCAGTGGCACCACCAGTGGCGTACCGGCTACCGGGTCGTCAATGATGGTACAGCGCAGGCCGTAGATCGCCTCAATCAGTCCGGCAGTGATAATCGTCTTCGGCGCGCCTTCCGCCACAATCTTCCCGTCACGCAGGGCGATGATATGTGTCGCGTAGCGGCAGGCCTGGTTGAGGTCATGCAGTACCGCCGCCAGCGTGTAGCCTTTCTCGCGATTCAGTTCACTGAGTAATTCCAGCAGATCGATCTGATGGCTGATATCCAGCCAGGTGGTGGGTTCATCCAGCAGCATGATGGCGGTTTCCTGCGCCAGCACCATGGCGATCCACGCCCGCTGCCGCTGGCCGCCAGAAAGGGTATCCACGCTTTGCTGCGCCAGTTCGGTGATCCCGGTGGCCTGCATCGCCCGGGTGACCGCCTCGTCATCTTCCTGACGCCAGCGGGTGAACAGCGGCTGGTGCGGGTAGCGTCCGCGCGCCACCAGTTCCTGCACGGTGATATCGCCAGGTGTGGTGGCGTTTTGCGCCAGCAGGCCAATGCGCCGCGCCACCTCTTTGCTGGGGTAATGCTGAATATGCTCGCCATCAAGCCAGACATGGCCGTGCGACGGCGTCATCAGACGACTCAGCGTGCGCAGCAGCGTCGATTTTCCGCAGCCGTTCGGGCCGATGATCGCCGTGAAGTGGCCGTCGGGTATGGCGACGCTGAGTTGTTCGGCAATGATTTTCTTGCCGTAAGCGAGGGTTAACTGGTCGCCGCGCAGACGGGCTGAGGTCTCGATCATGTTTTGCGGGACTCCTGAATTAACAACGCGATGAGGTAGATGCCGCCGAGGCTGACGGTCACCACGCCCACCGGGAGCTGGTACGGTAAAAACAGTTGCTGGGCGCAGAAATCTGCCAGCGTCAGCAGTAATGCGCCGCACAGTGCCGATTGCGTCAGCCCCCAGCGGGCGGTACCGCTGAGGCGTCTGGCGATGTGCGGTGCCACCAGCGCAATAAACGAAATCGGCCCGGCCAGCGCGGTGGCTGCGGCGGTTAAGATTACCGCGATCAGCATCAGCAGCAACCGGGAACGCTCGATCCGCACGCCAAGCGCGCAGGCGCTGTCATCGCCCATTTCCAGCAGACGCATCCGCCGTACCAGCAGCGTGGCGCAGAGTAGCGCGAGGATAATCAGCGGCGCGGACGGCCAGGTTTTCGCCCAGGTAAGACCGTTCAGCGATCCGGCATTCCACAGTCCCGCTGACAGTGCCGTTTCCAGCGAGGCGCGCAACAGTAGCCAGGTATTAAAAGCGATGAGCATCGCGCGAATGCCGATGCCGATAATAATCAGACGGAAGGTGTCGATGCCGTTGCGCCAGGCCAGCGCCCAGACTACCAGCGAGGTGAGCACGCCGCCGACCATCGCCGCTAGCGCGATGGCGGTCAGTTGCTGGCCGAACAGTACCATCGCCACCAGCACGCCGCTCCAGGCGCCAGTGTTGAAGCCCATGACGTCCGGGCTGCCGAGCGGGTTGCGCATCAGCGACTGAAAAATGGCACCGCTGACGCCAAGCGCGGCGCCCGTCAGTAGTGCCATCAACACCCGCGGTAACCGCCATTCGGTCACTACCAGCGTGACATTGCGCGGCGCATCGCCAGACAGCGCGGCGATTACCTGATTCAGCTCCAGCGTGACCGCGCCGCTTCGCAAGCCCCACAACGCTATCGCCAGACTGGCAGCAACCAGCAGCACACAGCTCAATACTAACCGGCGGGAAGGGGCGATCATCGCGCAGCTCCTTTCGGCTGACGACGCACCAGCCAGATCAGCACCGGTGCGCCAATAAAAGCACTCACCACTGACACCCGCAGTTCACCAGGAACCAGCAGGCGGCCGAGAATATCGGCGAACAGCAGTAGCGCGGGGGTGGCGAGCAGCGTGACCGGCAGCGACCAGCGGTGATCGGCGCCCACCAGCCAGCGCGCCATGTGCGGCATCATCAGGCCAATAAAGGCGATGGGGCCGACAATCGCGGTGGCGCTGCCGCTCAGTACGGCGATCGCCAGCAGGCCGATAAGTTGCGTGCGCGCGACGCGACTGCCCAATGCGGTGGCGGTATCGGCACCAAGGCTCAGACTGTTCAGCGAACGACTCAGGCCGAGCGCCACGGCACCGGCAATCAGTACCGGCAGCAGCACCACTTTCAGCGTGTGCAGCGTGCGGATATCCAGCGAACCGGCCTGCCAGAAACGCAACTGGTCGTAAACGTCCGGGTTGAGCAGCGCGATGCCGCTGGACAGCCCTTCCAGCACCGCGCCGAGAGCCACCCCCGCCAGCGTCAGGCGAACCGGGCTGAGCTGACCGCCGCCCTGACTGCCGGTAAACGCCACCAGCAGCGATGCCGCCAGCGCGCCGCTGAAGGCCATCATCAGTTGTTCCTGCGGTGAAGAAAAGCCGAGCAGCGCCGCGCCGAGCACGATGGCGAAGCTGGCGCCTGAATTGACGCCAAGAATGCCCGGGTCGGCAAGCGGATTGCGGGTCAGGGTTTGCATCAGCGCCCCGGCCAGACCCAGCGCGCCGCCCGCCAGCAGCCCGGCAAGGGTTCGCGGCAGGCGCGCATCAAGGACGATGGTGCAATCGGCGCTCTGACAACGGCCCGACAGCGCATCGGTAATCACGCCAAAGGGCAGCGGTTTCGCCCCGATAAGCAGGCTGAGCACCGTGGCAAAAATTAACAGGATCAACAAACCGGGCACGGCAACGGCGCGCATCGCGGTTTTCGCACATGTCATAAGTACATCCATGAGTATGATAATGATAGTAATTATCGTTATCGATCTTATTTGATTATGTTAACATGTGCCACCACGGAAAGGGTAAGAAAATCATTCAAGGCACCGTCATGAACCGACAATCCTGGCTGCTCAACCTGAGCCTGCTGAAAACGCATCCGGCGTATCGCGCTGTATTTATTGCCCGCTTTATCTCGATTTTATCGCTCGGTTTGCTGGGGGTGGCGATCCCGGTGCAGATCCAGACGATGACCCACTCCACCTGGCAGGTGGGGTTGTCGGTAACGCTGACCGGCAGCGCGATGTTTGTCGGTTTGATGGCGGGCGGCGTGCTGGCGGATCGTTATGAACGTAAAAAACTGATCCTGCTGGCGCGCGGCACCTGCGGCATCGGTTTTCTCGGGCTGTGGCTGAACGCGCAGTTGCCGGAACCATCGCTGCTGGCGATTTACCTGCTCGGCCTGTGGGATGGCTTTTTCGCGTCGTTAGGCGTGACTGCGCTGCTGGCGGCTACCCCGGCGCTGGTCGGGCGGGAAAATCTGATGCAGGCGGGGGCGATCACCATGCTGACGGTGCGTCTGGGGTCGGTCATTTCGCCGATGATCGGCGGCCTGTTGCTGGCGTCTGGTGGTGTGGCATGGAATTTCCTGCTGGCGGCGCTCGGCACCTTTATCACCACCCTGACGCTGCTGCGTCTGCCATTGCTGCCGCCACCGCCGCAACCGCGTGAGCACCCGCTGGCCTCGCTGCTGGCGGGGATCCGTTTTCTGGTCCACCACCCGTTGATTGGCGGCATTGCGTTGTTGGGTGGTTTGCTGACCATGGCGAGCGCCGTGCGCGTGCTCTATCCGGCGCTGGCGCAGGGCTGGCAGATGTCCGCTTCGCAAATTGGCCTGCTGTATGCGGCATTCCCGCTTGGCGCGGCGCTGGGCGCGCTGACCAGCGGCACGCTTTCACAGACGCCGCGACCGGGCAGGGTGATGCTGCTGACGACGATCGCTGCATTTATCGCAATGGCATTATTCAGCGTAATGCCGTGGTGGCCCGCTGGCGTGCTGTGCCTGGTGTTCGCGGGCTGGCTGAGCGCCATCAGTTCGCTGTTGCAGTACACCCTGATCCAGACGCAAACGCCGGAAGCGATGCTCGGGCGCATTAACGGATTGTGGACCGCGCAAAATGTTACCGGAGACGCGATTGGCGCGGCGCTGCTGGGTGGAATCGGGGCGATTCTGACGCCGGTGGTTTCCGCCAGCGCCAGCGGGTGGGTGCTGGCGCTGATCGGCGTGTTGCTGGCGGGGCTGCTACGGGAGCTACGAACCTTCAGGCGGGAAGTCACTGTCTGATATGCCGGGTGGCGGCTGTACCTTACCCGGCCTACAGGTCTCACTGGCGCAACCATTCAACCGAACAATGTTTCCAGACGCTGTAGCACCAGCATGGCGCTGTAGTAGTCGAGACGGAAGGTTTCGGTGCCGAGCGCATAAACCTGCTGGTGTTGGACCGCAGACAGGTGGGCGAGCAACGGGTTAGCGTAAATCGCGTCAACGTCTTTCTGGTCACCGGCAAACAGGAACAGCGATTCACCGTTCAGCCCGGTCGCCAGATTTTCACCGCCAAGTTGCAGGATGTCGTGACGTTTGCCCTGGCTCTGGCTGGTGTGCAGCCCGGCAGGCAGCGGGGCGAGGGTAAAACCGAGCTGGCGCAACAGCTTGCCCTGCGCGGATTCGGCCGTCCAGAGATTGGCGCTGTGCGCCGCAGCGGTATAGACCAGCGCGCTGACCGGCTGCGGCGGCAGGGTCATCTGCTTTTTCAGCGCCGCCAGCTGCTGATTGAAGCTGGTAATGCGCTCGGTGGCCTCTTTTTCCTGACCGGTAATGGTGCCGAGCTGCGCCAGCAGTTCCTGCCAGCTTTTATCGTCGTAGTTGATGATGAGCGTCGGGGCGATGGCGGAGAGCTGATCGTAAAGCGAGATGGCGGAATCACCGCCCGTGGCGCTGATGAGGATCAGATCCGGCATTTGTGCGGCAACAGCTTCCGCGCTGGGTTCGCCGATGTACAGCCGTGTGAGCTTGCGCGCTTTTGCCACATCACCCCACTGGCGCAGAAAACCCTGATCGTCGGCGACGCGGTTATTCGGTGTGGTAGCGCCGCTGGCGACCACCGGGGCGTCAATCGCCAGCAGCGAGCCGGTGAGAGTGACGCTGGTGGAGACAATGCGCGTCGGCTTGTGTTCCAGCGTCTGCGTACCATGGCTGTCTGTCACCTGACGCGGCCAGTCTGCCGCGCTGGCTGAGGCTAATCCTAAAAGCCAGAGGCCGGAAATCAGCAGGGTATTACGCCACAACGAAGGGAATTTCACGGATAAGGTTCCTGTTTTATATGGAAGTGAATGCGTCTCATTTTCACAAGTCGCTGCGACGGTTGCAAGCGTTTGACGCACAAGACGTTGCCGGACAGGTTGACATCCCGCGCAATTACTTTTAGCTTACCGAACCAAAATACAAATGATAATCATTATTAATGTCTTTATCGTTTTTGGAGGATGATATGGAAACGTCAATGGCTGAGGATGTGCTGGATGCAACGACTACGCTGTCGCCCGACCGCTTTTTGTTTATGTCACCTTACCGCAGCTTTACCGCGTCTGGCTGCTTCCGCCGTATCACCACGCCGGTGGTAGACGGGGACAACCTCAACAGCGCCTTCCAGCGAACCTTAACCACCGCCTTCGGCGACGCGAAAGCCGCCGGGATCCGCAAGCCGGTGATGGTCGGGGCGATCCCGTTTGATACCACGCAACCTTCCGCACTGTTTATTCCTGAACGCTGGCAAACTTTTTCGCGTACCCGCAGGCAACATGCGGCGCGTTACGCGGCAGCGCTGCCGGAAATCAACGTTACCGCACGTCAGGAAATCCCCGCGCAGGACAGCTTTATGACCATGGTCGCACGGGCGGCGGAGCGCACTGCCACGCCGGAAGTGGACAAAGTGGTGCTTTCGCGACTGATCGACATTTCGACCGATGCGCCGCTCGACAGCGGGGCACTGCTGGAACGGCTGATCGCGCAGAATCCGGCGAGCTATAACTTCCACATTCCACTGCCGGACGGCGGTGTGCTGCTGGGTGCCAGCCCGGAACTGTTGCTGCGCAAAGAGGGCGAGCACTACAGCTCTCTGCCGCTGGCCGGTTCGGCGCGCCGTCAGCCGGACGACATGCTGGATCGCGAAGCGGGTAATAAGCTGCTGGCTTCGGAGAAAGATCGCCACGAACACGATCTGGTGACCCAGGCGATGAAAACTGTGCTGGCACCGCGCAGCAAAATGCTGGCGATGCCAGATTCCCCGCAACTGATGACCACCCCGACGCTGTGGCATCTGGCGACGCCCATCGAAGGCGTGGCGCGCGAGGAAGAAAATGCGTTGTCGCTGGCCTGCCTGCTGCATCCGACTCCGGCGCTGAGCGGCTTTCCGCATCAGGCCGCGAAGCGCCTGATTGCGGAACTGGAGCCTTTCGAACGCGAACTGTTTGGCGGCATCGTCGGCTGGTGCGACGACGAAGGCAACGGCGAATGGGTGGTGACAATCCGCTGCGCTCGCGTGCGGGAAAACCAGGTGCGTCTGTTTGCTGGCGCGGGGATTGTGCCTGCGTCGTCACCGCTTTCCGAGTGGCGCGAAACCGGCGTGAAACTCTCCACCATGCTGAACGTTTTTGGCCTGCATTAAGGAACGACAATGAGCATTCCCTTTACCCGCTGGCCGGACGAGGCGGCAGCGCGCTACCGGCAAAAAGGCTACTGGCGGGATCTGCCGCTGACCGACATCCTGACCCGCCATGCCGACAGCGACGCGACAGCGGTCATCGACGGCGAGCGCCGTATCAGTTATCGCCAGTTGCATCAGGCGGCGGACAATCTGGCGGCGCATCTGCAACAGCAGGGGCTGAAGTGTGGCGAAACTGCGCTGGTTCAGTTGGGAAACGTCGCGGAGTTTTACATCACGCTGTTTGCGTTGCTGCGCCTCGGCGTCGCGCCGGTGAATGCGCTGTTCAGCCACCAGCGCAGCGAACTTAATGCCTACGCATTGCAGATTGCACCGGCGGTGCTGATTGCTGACCGGGGCCACCCACTGTTTGCCGATGACGCGTTTCTCAATTCTTTTGTAGAAGCGCATCGCTCGCTGCGGCTGGTGCTGCTGCGTCACGACAGCGGCGCCCACGCGCTGGAAACAGCCATCGCGCAACCGGCAGCGGGTTTTACCGCGACGCCAACACCTGCTGATGAGGTGGCGTTTTTCCAGCTTTCCGGCGGCAGTACCGGCACGCCGAAACTGATCCCCCGTACGCATAACGACTACTACTACAGCATTCGCCGCAGCAATGAGATTTGTCATTTTGATGCGCAGACGCGTTATCTCTGCGCGCTGCCTGCGGCGCATAACTACCCGATGAGCTCCCCCGGCGCGCTTGGCGTGTTTCTGGCCGAAGGGTGCGTGGTACTGGCGAACGATCCGAGCGCCACGCTCTGCTTCCCGCTGATTGAACAGCATCAGATTAACGTGACGGCGCTGGTGCCCCCGGCGGTCAGCCTGTGGTTACAGGCAATTAGCGAAGAGGGCAGTAATGCGTCGTTACGCTCATTGAATCTCTTGCAGGTGGGCGGCGCGCGGTTGTCTGCCACGCTTGCCGCCCGCATTCCGGCGGAGATCGGCTGCCAGTTGCAGCAGGTATTCGGTATGGCGGAAGGGCTGGTGAACTACACCCGCCTCGACGATCCACCGGAGCGCATCCTCAATACGCAGGGCTGCCCGATGAGCCCGGACGACGAAGTCTGGGTGGCGGATGAACACGGCAACCCGCTGCCGCGAGGTGAAGTGGGGCGCCTGATGACGCGCGGCCCGTATACCTTCCGTGGCTATTTCCGCAGCCCGGAACATAACGCACAGGCGTTTGATGAAAACGGCTTTTACCGCTCCGGCGACCTGATTTCCATCGACGAAGCCGGGTACATCACCGTTCAGGGGCGCGAAAAAGATCAGATCAACCGCGGCGGCGAAAAGATTGCCGCTGAGGAGATTGAAAACCTGCTGCTGCGCCATGAGGCGGTGATCCATGCCGCGCTGGTCAGCATGGAGGACAGCCTGCTGGGCGAGAAAAGCTGCGCGTATCTGGTGGTGACGGCACCACTGCGCGCGGTGGCCGTACGACGTTTTTTGCGCGAACAGGGTGTTGCGGAATTCAAGCTGCCGGATCGCGTGGTCTGCGTGGATGCGCTGCCGCTGACGCCGGTCGGCAAAGTGGATAAGAAGAAACTGCGTCAGTGGCTGGCGGAGCGCCCCCTGGCCTGAAGGAGAGAAAAGCATGACCATCCCAAAACTGCAGGCCTATGACCTGCCCACCGCCAGCGACGTCCCGACGAATAAAGTTGACTGGGTGTTTGAGCCTGAACGCGCGGCGTTGCTGATCCACGATATGCAGGAATACTTCCTCAATTTCTGGGGCAAGAACAGCCCGATGATGGAAACCGTGGTCGCCAACATTGCCGCACTGCGCCAGTACTGTAAGCAGCAGCATATTCCGGTCTATTACACCGCGCAGCCGAAAGATCAGAGTGATGACGACCGCGCGCTGCTCAATGACATGTGGGGGCCGGGGTTGACCCGTTCGCCGGAGCAGCAGCAAATCATCGCCGCGCTGGCACCGGACGAGGCCGATAACGTGCTGGTAAAATGGCGTTACAGCGCGTTTCATCGCTCTCCCCTGGAACAGATGCTGAAAGAGACCGGGCGTAATCAACTGATTATCACCGGGGTTTACGCGCACATCGGCTGCATGACCACCGCAACGGATGCCTTCATGCGTGATATCAAACCGTTCTTTGTCGCTGACGCGCTGGCGGATTTCAGCCGGGAAGAACATCTGATGGCGCTCAACTATGTCGCCGGGCGTTCCGGGCGGGTGGTAATGACTGACACGCTACTGCCGGTGCCGCTATCAAAAGCGGCGCTACGGGCGCTGATCCTGCCGTTGCTGGACGAAACCGACGAGCCGCTGGATGACGAAAACCTGATCGACTACGGTCTGGATTCCGTTCGCATGATGGCGCTGGCGGCGCGCTGGCGCAAAGTGCATGGTGATATTGATTTTGTGATGCTGGCGAAGAACCCGACAATTGAAGCCTGGTGGACGCTGCTCTCTCGCGAGGTGAAGTGATGACCGGGTTTGATTTTCACGGCAAAACCGTCTGGGTTACCGGGGCGGGAAAAGGCATTGGCTACGCCACTGCGCTGGCGTTCGCTGATGCGGGCGCGGCGGTGACCGGTTTTGACCTGGCGTTCGATGGCGAGCATTATCCTTTTACCATGGAAGTGCTGGATGTGGCTGATGCGCAGCAGGTGGCGCAGGTGTGTCGCCGCGTGCTTGAAAACCAGCCACGTCTGGACGTGCTGGTTAACGCGGCGGGTATTCTGCGCATGGGGGCGACCGATGCATTGAGCGTGGCGGACTGGCAACAGACGTTCGCCGTGAACGTTGGCGGTGCGTTTAACCTGTTCCGGCAGACAATGGCACAGTTTCGTCGTCAGCAGGGCGGAGCGATCGTGACCGTCGCGTCGGATGCTGCTCACACACCGCGCCTCGGCATGAGCGCTTATGGCGCCTCGAAAGCGGCGCTAAAAAGTCTGGCGTTGACCGTCGGGCTGGAGCTGGCCGCCAGCGGCGTGCGCTGTAACCTCGTCTCGCCAGGCTCAACCGATACCGACATGCAGCGAACGCTGTGGGCCAGTGATGACGCCGAACAACAGCGCATTCGCGGCTTCGGAGAACAGTTTAAGCTGGGCATTCCGCTGGGAAAAATCGCCCGTCCGCAGGAGATCGCCAGCACGATTCTGTTCCTCGCCTCCGACCATGCCAGCCACATCACGTTGCAGGATATCGTGGTAGATGGCGGCTCAACGCTGGGGGCGTAAATGATCTGGAAACGTCATATGTCTCTTGATGCGCTGAACGCCACCAGTCAGAACACCCTGGTGGCGCACCTTGGCATTCACTATACCCGTCTCGGCGACGACCTGCTGGAAGCCGAAATGCCGGTGGATGCGCGTACGCATCAGCCGTTTGGTCTGTTGCATGGCGGAGCCTCGGCAGCGCTGGCGGAAACGCTGGGGTCGATGGCGGCCTTTCTGATGACACGCGACGGGGAATGCGTGGTCGGGACTGAACTCAGTGTCACCCATCATCGCCCGGTGTCTCAGGGAAAAGTGCGTGGCGTATGTCAGCCGCTGTATCCCGGACGACAAAATCAGTGCTGGGAAATTGTGGTGTTTGACGAACAGGGCCGACGCTGCTGTACATGCCGGTTGAGCACGCGGGTAATGGGGTGAAAAAGGTCGAAAGTGATCGGCTTAACAATGTGATGTAAAAATTCGGTGATATGTCCGCTTTCTTGGGTTATTGGATTGTTAATTTCCATTCGAGTGTTATAGATACAAAATGTAACAACTTACTTCAGCGCTAATGGAACCTACACAATGAATAACGCAGGGAAATACCTCATCTGGGCAGTGCTTGCCGTTGTGGGAGCCTTCGCCCTGGGCTATATCGCCCTCAACCGTGGTGAACAGATAAATGCGTTGTGGATCGTCGTGGCGGCGGTCTGCCTTTATCTTATTGCCTATCGTTTTTATGGCCGTTATATCGCGAATAATGTCCTCGGGGTTGACCCGACACGCATGACGCCTGCCGTTCGCCATAACGACGGACTGGATTACGTACCAACCGATAAAAAAGTGCTGTTCGGACACCATTTTGCGGCGATAGCCGGAGCCGGGCCGCTGGTCGGGCCGGTGCTGGCTGCGCAAATGGGCTATCTGCCGGGCATGATCTGGATCCTCGCGGGCGTGGTACTGGCCGGGGCGGTTCAGGACTTTATGGTGTTGTTTGTTTCCACCCGCCGCGACGGTCGTTCGCTGGGCGAGCTGGTGAAAGAAGAGATGGGGCCGACGGCGGGCGTTATCGCGCTGATCGCGACCTTTATGATCATGGTGATCATCCTTGCGGTGCTGGCGATGATCGTGGTGAAAGCATTGACCCACAGCCCGTGGGGGACGTATACCGTCGCCTTTACCATTCCACTGGCGCTGTTTATGGGGATCTATATTCGTTACCTGCGTCCGGGGCGGATTGGTGAAGTGTCTGTTATCGGACTCGTGCTGCTGGTGTTCGCCATTATTTCCGGCGGCTGGGTGGCAGAGAGCGAAACCTGGGCGCCGTGGTTTGATTTTACCGGCGTACAACTGACCTGGATGCTGGTGGGCTACGGTTTTGTGGCGGCGGTATTGCCGGTGTGGCTGCTGCTGGCGCCGCGTGATTATCTCTCCACTTTCCTGAAAATTGGTACCATTGTCGGGCTGGCGATTGGTATTTTGATCATGCGTCCGACACTGACCATGCCATCACTCACTAAGTTTGTTGATGGCACTGGCCCGGTGTGGACGGGTGATCTGTTCCCGTTCCTGTTTATTACCATCGCCTGTGGCGCCGTATCGGGCTTCCATGCACTGATCTCTTCCGGTACCACGCCGAAAATGCTGGCGAACGAAAATCAGGCCTGCCTGATTGGTTACGGCGGCATGCTGATGGAATCCTTCGTGGCGATCATGGCGCTGGTTGCCGCGTGCATTATCGATCCGGGCGTCTATTTTGCGATGAACAGCCCGATGGCTGTGCTGGCGCCTGCGGGGACAACTGATGTAGTGGCCTCTGCTGCGCAGGTGGTCAGTAGCTGGGGCTTTACCGTCACGCCGGATACACTGAAACAGATCGCGAGTGAGGTGGGCGAGCAGTCTATTATCTCGCGTGCGGGTGGTGCGCCAACGCTGGCGGTGGGCATGGCCTACATTCTGCATGGTTCACTGGGTGGCCTGATGGACGTCTCCTTCTGGTACCACTTCGCCATTCTGTTTGAAGCGCTGTTTATTCTGACAGCGGTAGATGCGGGCACTCGTGCGGCGCGCTTTATGCTGCAGGATCTGCTCGGCGTCATCAGCCCGAATCTCAAACGCACCGACTCGCTGCCTGCCAACCTGCTCGCTACGGCGCTTTGCGTGCTGGCCTGGGGTTACTTCCTGCATCAGGGCGTGGTGGATCCGTTGGGCGGCATCAACACTCTGTGGCCGCTGTTTGGTATCGCCAACCAGATGCTGGCAGGGATGGCGCTGATGCTCTGCGCTGTCGTGCTGTTCAAGATGAAGCGCCAGCGTTATGCGTGGGTGGCGTTGTTGCCAACCGCATGGCTGCTGATTTGTACGCTGGTCGCTGGCTGGCAGAAAGCCTTTAGCCCGGACGTTAAAGTGGGCTTTCTGGCCATCGCCAACCGCTTCCAGGGGATGATCGACAGCGGCAACATTCCGTCGCAGTACACTGAATCGCAGCTGGTTCAACTGGTGTTCAATAACCGCCTGGATGCCGGACTGACCATCTTCTTTATGGTGGTGGTCGTGGTACTGGCGCTGTATTCTGTGAAGACCGCGCTGGCGGCGTTAAAAGTCGATAAACCGACGGACAAAGAGCTGCCGTATGAACCGATGCCGGAAAATCTCGAGCAGATCGTGACGCAGGCAAAAGGCGCGCATTAATCACAACCGGCCGGGTAGCGAGCGCGTTACCCGGCAAACCAGACCGGAGCTGTTATGTTCGACACGCTTTCTAAAGCCGGAAAATACCTGGGTCAGGCGGCAAAAATGATGGTCGGTGTGCCCGACTATGATAACTACGTCGAGCATATGCGAGTGAACCACCCGGACCAGACACCGATGACCTACGAAGCCTTTTTCCGCGACAGACAAGATGCGCGTTACGGCAGTAAAGGCGGCGCCCGCTGCTGCTAAATTCGCAGGCTGATTTGCGCCTGGGTGCAGCCATAGATTGCCGCCAGTTTTTCACGGGTGCGTTTCTGCGGACGTGAGTCTGGCGATTCCAGTTGTGACACAGCAGATTGCGTTATTCCCAGTTTTTCTGCCACTTCCTGTTGTGAGAGACCGCAGGCGATACGCCATGCGGCCTGCAGGCTGACGCCTTCCGCGTCCATAATATTAACGATATGGTTTGGGATACCAACGTCGTCATACTCGTCAGGCTCATAAGGGATCTCTTCCCAGCCCTCTTCGTTTTTGTCATCAACTTCTGTTTGCCCGAGACGCAGACGAAACCAGAGATCGTACGGGATGACTACGAACTGCGGTTCGCCGTTTCCGTCTTTAATAAACTGAACATCCATAAGTAGCACTCTCCTCATGCAAATACGTGGCGGAGGTTCGGCGTTTTACTGCCACGATGTAGCAGATATCCTGCTGTTCCCCCTGCATTTCAAAGATGACCCGATAGTCGCCGACCCGCAGCCGGAAATGCCCTTCGGGGTGCAACAACCTTTTCAAATCAGGCGGTGGCGCATTGCTATCGCCAATATCAACCAGCCTGTCTTTCACCCTCTGACGATAACGAAAATCAATTTTCATCAGCTGCTTCCAGGCAGCTCTGGACCAGACAAATGTCATCTAACACCTCCAGCATATCGCGTTGCGAAATATAAGTAAATAATTAGATAATTAGCTTTTCTTGTATTATCTAATGACGCAGAGCCTACGGCCGGAAAAGGGAGGGTTAAAGCAGAGGAAGAATGAGATACGAAGCTCATCGTAAACGTCTCCACCTCACGGCAAAGACGTTCAGAAAAAGTGGATAACGGATCGTAAATCCGGGCTTATTTGACGGTCCAGGCACCGGAAAAATGACGGTCGGCAAACAGTTCAAGCAGTCCGCTTATCTGCTTCAGACGCAACACTTCGTCGCTGTCCATGCCCAGTTCCTTGCTGATTTTTTCATCACTCCACCCCAGTTGGGCAAGCTCGCGGATGATGTCAGACATGGCGTTGATCTGATGGCGTCCCCGGGCCCGGTTGTGGCGAATAGTCGATGCCATACCGGAGGCCGATGTCTGGCCGTTATCGTGTAAGCAGGTGATGGGGAGATACCCTTTAAGCTGCGCTTTTAACACGTTTTTCGTTTTAACCAGTTCCTGGCGATGAAAGCCATCGATAATCTCGAAGCGTTGACTGCCACGCGACACCACGACAACGGGCTGGGTAAAACCATCCGCTTCCAGCGATTTTTGCAGCAGTCGCCGTTCAGGAGGCGCGACGTTGTTGGGGTTGTAGTCATTGGGCGCAACGGTTTCTTGTTTAACCCATAACACACAATCCACTGGTTGGTCCTGAAACGGACTATGGCGATGGATCGCCAGGCGAAACTGATTAATGGCCTCAACGCGTTCCTCTTCGCCGAGCGAATCCAGATAATGCTCCAGCTGTTGGATTAGTTGTTGTTGCATAAGATGTTCCATTCCTTGCGCTTTTTGGCCATGTGGCTGCTGTAGCGCTGATAGTGTTCAGGTTTCGTTGGGCTGAAAGAGAGCATCCGGCACCAGTAGTCATTGTTGAGCAGTACCTTGCAGATGCGTCGCCACGAGGGGATATCTTTCGAGCCAGTATCGCCGTGCTGCGTATCCGGAATCTCTTCGCCCCTTTTCTGATACCAGTGCAGGTAAATCGCAATTTTATTTCGGTAATGTTCAGCCGTTTTCTGCGGCATGCTTTCCAGTAAAAACAGGGCATAGCTTTGC
Source organism: Trabulsiella odontotermitis (assembly GCF_030053895.1). Classification (NCBI taxonomy): domain Bacteria; kingdom Pseudomonadati; phylum Pseudomonadota; class Gammaproteobacteria; order Enterobacterales; family Enterobacteriaceae; genus Trabulsiella; species Trabulsiella odontotermitis. The sequence goes on along the minus strand of NZ_CP125781.1, from coordinate 3,172,439 downwards.
CAGCTATGACTGGCGGGTTTATCGAGCTTACGATGGCCATAGAATTGATTATCCTGTCCGGCGTACAGCCCGCCGCTTTGTGCGCCGCTGACCCGCTGACACATGGCGGCCCAGCGCTCAGGCTCAATCACGTGATACAGCCACAGTCCCTGACGTTGTTCCGGGCCGTAAGGCTCACAAATACGCATATAACGGAACGGGACGCCCGCCTGATACATCAGGTTATACAACGGGTTGTAGCTCAGTTGTGTTTTGGCGAACCAGGTCCAGATATCCGCTGTTTTCCAGTCATAGATTGGGTAGACGTACCAGGTATGGCCGCCCGGGGCGATGGTGGTCCAGGGTTTGTCATCGGCAAAGCGCTGTTTGCGGGCGGAGGCGATAGTTAAAAATCGGTTGTAAGACTCGTCGGCGCGGATGCCGACCAGCATGGCCGCCGGGCGATTATCCGCGAACCAGTCGGCAAATTTGCGCACGAACGCTTCGAAGGTCATCCCCGTCTGGTAAAAGGGAAAGTAATCGGTCCGGGTGATGGCATCCGGGGGTGGCTGGCGAACCCAGGAGGTTCCCGGTTGCCAGCACTGCCATTCCGGTTCGAACTGCGACAGGGAATTTTGGGTGGTTAATGGCAGCGCAACCCACCAGAAATAGTCAATAACATCCTGATATTCTGCGCGCATGGCTTCAATATGTGTAATCGTGGCGGAAAATTGCGCTTCCCAGTCGATAAATAACACGCAGATTTTTTTATGCAATTTGCGCGCCTGTAATGCCGCGATATGCAGCATTACGGTAGAATCTTTGCCACCGGAAAACGAGATACAGACTTTGGGTAAATTATTCAATGCCCATGTAATGCGTTCGGTGGCGGCATCCAGCACGTTCTGGCTGAGCGGGTATTTGTAAATAGACATGGTCAGTTTCCGTACAAGTGTGTATCCAGAGTTCTTTATATTATAGTGAGATTTTATTATGACAATTATTCGCCAGAATTTTTTATTTGGTATTATTTAAGTGAATAAAAGTAAATTAAAGCATTCATGGAAAGAATGCTTTAATGGACGTGGTTATTTTTTGATTTGATTAATGAACGTCGCAAATGAATCACTGGTCAACGACGCACGGTTGTACATGAGATAGAGATTAATTTCGGGGAGTGTCAGCGGTGTTTTTATTTCCTGCAACTGCAGCGTATCTTTGTAATAATCAAAAGCCAGTTTTGGAATAAACCCAAGAATATCGGTATTGGCCACCATATTAATAATCGAAATCAGCGAGTCGCTGCGAAAAGTACATTTGCGATCCGGAAACTGGGCATCAGTGAAATCGCGCATCTGCTTTGCGCCGGGTTCATCAGTGATGTAATAGGTAAACTCCTCTTCGTGTAATGCAGAAAGGCCTGCGTAATCACTTATTCGTGGGTGATTTTTGCGGCAGGCGAGGATCACCGGCGTACTCATGTAATGTTCAGAAATTACCGAGCGGTTATTGGTCGGGAAAATAGAGATAATCAAATCCGCTTTACGCCAGGCGAGTAAATCCTCAGCAGATTCAGGGGTGACGAAAATATCGTGGTGCTCTATTTCATAATCGTTTTGCTTACGCAATGTCGTAATAAGATCCAGCATCCCGCCGGCCAGTATGAGCGAAGAACAGTAGATCACAAACTGCTTTTTCAACACTGAACTATGCATAATATTGATAGTTTGTTCGATCTGGTTAAGGTTGTTCTCAAGGTACAGATGCAGATTTGTGCCGACGGTGGTTGGCGTGATGCCTTTGCCGGAACGAATAAATAAAGGATCGTTGAACTGACTGCGCAGACGCTGCAATGACTGGCTAACGGCTGAAGGGGTGATAAACAGCGTTTCCGCCGCTTTACTGATACTCAAATGCTGATAAATACATTCAAAAATTACTAAAAGATTGAGATCGAATTTTTTTAGATCGTAGAGGTTAGCCATGTTTTATCCTTCAGCGGGCAATCGCATCAACAAGACGACGATATATTACCGTTCCTGGTAAACTGTATTGAGTCGTTGATTGAGTAATATAGACTTACAAATCATTATATTCGATAAATGAAAATTTGCTAAGGAACATTTGTAGCCTGTTTTCACAGGCGAGGAATATCACCTGCGAAAACTATCGTATTGTTCTTTATGGTTTTTCACCAAGCATGGCTTTTAGTTGGGTGTTATCGGGCAGTCCAACAATCTGCTGAAGTTCTTTTTCGCTATTCATATAGTAAATAGCGGGTGTGGCGTTAGCCCCCAGCTCATCCATCAGCTGCTGGTTTTCATTGAGCACTTTCATCTGCGCGGGCGGGATGGATTTCGGGACATCCAGCGTCAGCTTGCCCCCGGATTGTTCGTATTCATGCCAGGTTTTGGCCGGATCACGGGCGCTGAGAATGGCGGCGGCCATGGCAGGGCTTTCAGGTTTAATTACGCCGACCATCAGTGTGCGGAGCTGAATCTTTCCGGATTCAACCCAGGGACGCGCCTGTTTCCAGAACTGTTTGCAATAAGGGCAGAAGGGATCGGCAAAGACGTAAATTACCGTCGGGGCAGTTTTTTCGCCATCAAGGATCCAGCTGGCTTTTTCCATGCGCTGCCACATTTCACGCCCCGCGGGCGCATAGATCTCTTTCTGGATGACCTGCTCGCTCAGATTTGCCCCTTTATCGTCGTACATATAACCCGAGATGGCATGTTTACCGTCCGGCGTGACGTAGATAGTCACTCCCATATCCTGATACTTGCCGAGATACCCTTTCATGCCGCCTGGCGCATCAAACGGTTTAACGATCGTAATGCCCTGTTTTTCGATGGCTTTTACTGCTTCCGGCAGTTCCTGAGCGGAAACAAACCAGGGGATCATGCCGATAAGAAGGGTGCGTTTAATCATGACAATCCTTATAAATCAATGGGTAACATACTTCATGGTGGTGTCTGGTCAGCCAGGCCGTGGCGTGTTGTTAGCTAATACTTATTGATTTGATAAAGGAAACGCATTAGCCGAAGTAGCAAAAGTTGGTTACCTTACCACTCAACGAAAACACGGAGGAAGTATAGATGTCCTTAATTAATACCAAAATCAAACCTTTCAAAAACCAGGCGTTCAAAAACGGTGAATTCATCGAAGTTACCGAGAAAGATACCGAAGGCCGCTGGAGCGTCTTCTTCTTCTACCCGGCTGACTTCACCTTCGTATGCCCGACCGAACTGGGCGACGTGGCAGACCACTACGACGAGCTGCAGAAACTGGGTGTAGACGTTTACTCTGTGTCTACCGATACCCACTTCACCCACAAAGCATGGCACAGCAGCTCTGACACCATCGCTAAAATCAAATACGCGATGATCGGCGACCCGACTGGCACCCTGACCCGTAACTTCGACAACATGCGTGAAGATGAAGGTCTGGCAGATCGTGCCACTTTCGTTGTTGACCCGCAGGGCATTATCCAGGCCATCGAAGTTACCGCTGAAGGTATCGGCCGCGATGCGTCTGACCTGCTGCGTAAAGTGAAAGCCGCGCAGTATGTTGCGTCTCACCCAGGCGAAGTTTGCCCTGCGAAATGGAAAGAAGGTGATGCGACGCTGGCTCCGTCCTTGGACCTCGTTGGTAAAATCTAAGTCTGCCAAACCCGGCGGCGCTGTGCTTGCATGGGCCTGTAGCAGGCCTCCGGGAAATGCTTTCATCATGGGCGCATCCGCGCCCATTTCATTCCAGCACCATGATGCAAGTCGCATTCAGGCTGTCGCAATGCGTACGGTTTGCATGATGGCGTTTTTAGAGAGGGAATAATGATGCTCGACACAAATATGAAAACCCAGCTCAAGGCTTATCTTGAGAAACTGACAAAACCTGTTGAGCTGATTGCCACGCTGGATGACAGCGGAAAATCGGCCGAAATCAAGGAACTGCTGGCTGAGATTGCCGAACTGTCGCCACAGGTGACCTTTAAAGAAGACAACAGCCTTCCGGTGCGTAAACCGTCGTTCCTGATCACCAACCCGGGTTCAACGCAGGGGCCACGTTTCGCTGGCTCGCCGCTCGGTCATGAATTTACTTCACTGGTACTGGCGCTGCTGTGGACTGGTGGACACCCGTCGAAAGAAGCGCAGGCGCTGCTGGAGCAGATCCGCGATATCGACGGTGATTTCGAATTTGAAACCTATTATTCGCTCTCCTGCCATAACTGCCCGGACGTGGTGCAGGCCCTGAACCTGATGTCGGTGCTGAACCCGCGCATCAAACATACGGCGATTGATGGCGGCACGTTCCAGAATGAAATTACCGATCGCAACGTGATGGGCGTTCCGGCGGTGTTCGTGAACGGTAAAGAGTTTGGTCAGGGTCGCATGACGCTCACCGAAATTGTTGCCAAAGTGGATACCGGTGCGGAAAAACGTGCGGCAGAAGAGTTGAACAAACGTGATGCCTACGATGTGCTGATTGTCGGTTCCGGCCCGGCGGGTGCGGCGGCGGCGGTCTATTCCGCACGTAAAGGGATCCGTACCGGCCTGATGGGCGAACGCTTCGGTGGTCAGGTGCTGGATACCGTCGATATCGAAAACTATATTTCTGTGCCGAAAACCGAAGGTCAGAAACTGGCGGGCGCGCTGAAAGCGCACGTGTCTGATTATGAAGTGGATGTGATAGACAGCCAGAGCGCCAGCAAACTGGTGCCGGCGGCGCAGGAAGGGGGTTTGCACCAGATTGAAACCGCGTCTGGCGCTGTTCTGAAAGCGCGCAGCATCATCATTGCAACTGGCGCCAAATGGCGCAACATGAACGTACCGGGTGAAGATCAGTATCGTACCAAAGGCGTCACCTATTGCCCGCACTGCGACGGCCCGCTGTTTAAAGGCAAGCGCGTGGCGGTCATCGGCGGCGGTAACTCCGGCGTAGAAGCGGCGATTGATCTGGCCGGTATCGTTGAACATGTTACGCTGCTGGAGTTTGCTCCGGAAATGAAAGCAGACCAGGTATTGCAGGACAAAGTCCGCAGCCTGAAGAATGTCGATATCATCCTCAACGCGCAGACCACCGAAGTGAAGGGCGATGGCAGTAAAGTGACGGGGCTTGAATATCGTGACCGCGTCAGCGGCGACACGCATCAGGTCGCGCTGTCAGGGATCTTCGTCCAGATTGGTCTGCTGCCAAATACCACCTGGCTGGATGGCGCTATCGAACGCAACCGTATGGGTGAAATCATCATCGATGCGAAATGCGAAACCAGCGTGAAGGGCATCTTCGCGGCGGGCGACTGCACCACCGTACCGTATAAGCAAATCATCATCGCGACCGGCGAAGGCGCAAAAGCCTCTCTGAGTTCGTTCGATTATTTGATTCGCACCAAAACAGCATAAAAAAAGTAAGACCACACCTGCAATGCAGCCCGGCGGCGAAAGCTTCCGGGCTTTTTCGTTTTTAGTGACATCCGGCGTGGGTTTTTGCTACACCTAAGGTTTCAGGTCAACGCGCGCGGGAATGTTCATGAAAACAGCCATCCACCAGGTCAGGCCGTATCGCCAGCCATTGCCGGGCGTGGAGGCGGTTTCGCTGCTGACGGCGCATACGTTTCCGCGCCATTCGCACGATCAGTTTGGCATTGGGGTGTTTGTTGAGGGTGCGCAACGTTCGCAAAGCTGCATCGGCAGCGTTGAGGCTTCCGCGGGAAATATCATTATGGTGAATCCCGGAGAGATCCATGATGGCGTGCCACTGGCGGGACCGCGTGGCTGGCATATGCTGTATATCGAACCGGATATCATGGCACAAGAGCTTCACAGGCAGGTTGATATGAAACCGGTCGCTACCGATCCTGAACTTAGCGGGATGATGCAACGGCTGTTCCTGACACTTAACAGCCCGGCGCCCGACCAGGCCGCCATCGAAGAAGCCGTCATGCTGTGTCTGATGCGGGTGACGAAACAACACCTGCTTTCGGCCACGTCGCGCCATGCCTGTTCCCCCTCCATTGCGCTCGCCAGAGAATATCTTGATGATTCGCCCGCTGAGCCCGTTACGCTTGCGGCTCTGGCCGGGTTATGCGGTATGAGCCGTTTTCAACTGATAAGAGAGTTTTCGCGCGAAACCGGAACAACGCCGCATGCGTGGCTTATCCAGTCGCGTGTACGGCTGGCAAAGCGGTTATTGCAACAGGGAACACGGCCTGTCGATGCCGCGCTGCAGGCAGGCTTCGCTGATCAGAGCCACCTGACTCGCGCGTTTCAGCGGCAGCTTGGCGTGACGCCAGGCCAGTACGTGCTTTCGCTGACGTAAATCGTTCTTTGCAATTTTGTTCAAGACAGTGCTGCGACCCGTCAGGGATAGTCTGCGTTATTCCTCATTTCAACGAGATATAACGCCATGCAAATCAGCACCGAATTCCTGATTACGTCATTTATCGTCGTGGTATCGCCCGGTACCGGTACCCTTTATACCGTCGCCACCGGATTATCGCAGGGAGTCAGAAAGAGTCTTTTTGCCGCTGTTGGCTGTACGCTCGGTATCATTCCTCACATGATTGCCGCAATTACCGGTCTGGCAGCGATTTTTCATACCAGTCAGCTGGCGTTTGAAGGCATTAAGTTTCTTGGTGTGATCTGGCTGTTGTACATGGCATGGAACACACTTAAAGAGACAGGATCGATGCAGCTCAACCCACAAGGGAAGCGCAAATCGCCGTTCGAAATAATACTTCACGCAATACTGATCAACCTGCTGAACCCCAAGCTGCCGCTCTTTTTTCTCGCCTTTTTGCCGCAGTTTATTCGTACCGACGCCGCTTCACCGGTCACGGAACTGTTGATACTCAGCAGCATTTTCATGTTGATGACGCTGTGCATATTTGCGCTGTACGGCGTATTTTCCGCTTTCGCGCGCGGGCAGGTGCTGTCAAAGCCGGGGATGCTTAAAGCGTTGCGCATCGGTTTTGCGACGGGATTTGTCGGCTTAGGGATCAGGTTGCTGCTCACCCAGCAGAAGTAGGACGTAGAGAGGCTACCCACTGGTAGCCTCTGATGGGTTAGCGAACCACCAGCACCGGGATATGAGCGTGACGAATAACGCTCGAAGCGTTTGAGCCGAGCAGATGGGTCGTGATAGAGGGATTGCGAGAGCCGATAACCACCACATCGGCATCCAGATCTTCGGCAAGCTCGTTCACCACATCGCGAACGGTACCAATCCGAACATGCATTTTTATCCGTGATGGGTCGATGCTGAAATGTCCGATCATCGTCTGCAGGCGGGTTTCCGCTTCATGTTGCAGATGCTCCTCAAAGCGGCGTAAATCTGCGGCAAAGCGGCTCATCGTAAAGCTGGCGGAACCCGGCAGTACGTGAAGCAAATGAATAACGCCATCCTGTTGCGCCATAAACTCCGCATGGCGGATAGCCTTGTCACTTAGCTCCATTTCAAAGACATCAACCGGCATAATGATTGTTTTGTACATATGCGTAGCTCCTTGTCCTTATGAGATACATATATTGAAACATATTTGGCGACATTTTTGTGTCATTCAGGTCGCAAATTTGTCAGGAGGCGGGGTGGGGTGGGGTAAAGTTTTGTCGGCGGGAAAAACGGAAAGAGGATGTTTCAACATCCTCCGTAAAAAGCAGCAGAATTAGCGGTGAAAATCCCCGGCGGCTTCAGGCTGATACAACAGCTCCAGCACTTCAAGGTGAGTTGACGTACCGCCCGGCAATTGCCAGTGAATGGTGTTGCCCACGCGTAACCCCAGCAGTGCGGCACCAACCGGCGCCATGACGGAAAGCTGTGTATTGCTGTCGGTCACTTGTGCCGGGAAGACCAGGGTTCGCACACGTTCTTCACCAGTGGTTAAATCACGGAAGCGTACCTGACTGTTCATGCTGACGACGTCATGAGGCATCTCTTCAGGCGCACACATCTTTGCGCGATCCAGTTCGGCGTTCAGTGCTTCAGCCACGGGTAAGCTGGCAAAAGCCGGTTGTTCAAGCAGGCGGTCGATGCGTTCAGCATCAAGCTCATTAATAATGATGGCGGGTCTGGTCATTATTTACTCCATGTCTTTCCAGGTACCTGTATCCAAAAGAAAACCCTCACCGGCAGCGGCAAGGGTTGTCCTCTCGCCATCATACTGAGAGTTGGCGCCAGTTTGAAGTGATAAAGAGCACAATAAAGAATGTTTATCCGGTCGTTAATGTGAATTTTATGCGAAATCCGTCACCTTTCTGGATTCTGTCTTATCCTTTTCAGGCGGTGTCGCGTGGGGCGATACCCTCCGTTTCAGGAGATCCTATGAGCAGCTTCGACAAACTTACGCTTAAAGATGGCAGCTACCTGTACTTTAAAGACTGGGGAAGCGGGCAACCGGTTGTGTTCAGTCACGGCTGGCCGCTGACGGCGGATGCGTTTGAAGATCAAATGTTGTTTCTGGCGTCAAAGGGATATCGCGTGATTGCTCACGACCGTCGCGGGCATGGCCGTTCGGCGCAGCCCTGGGACGGGCATAATATGGATCAGTATGGCGACGATCTGGCGCAACTGACCGCGCATCTGAACCTGAAAAATGCGGTGCATGTCGGTCACTCAACCGGTGGCGGCGAAGTGGCGCGCTACATTGGTCGCCACGGTACGGAGCGGGTGGCAAAAGCGGTGCTGATCGGCGCGGTGACGCCGATTATGATCAAAACGGATTTCAACCCGAATGGCGTACCAAAAGAGGTCTTCGACGGGATCCGCGAAGGGGTGATAAACGATCGTGGTGCCTTTTTCTATGAGCTGACGCAGGCATTTTATGGCTATAACCGTGACGGCGCGAAAGCGTCTGAAGCTGTGCGCCAGGGGTTTGTCGCGCAGGGACTACAGGGCTCGATTAAAGCGCTTTATGACTGCATCAAAGCATTTTCGGAAACCGACCTGCGTGAAGATCTGCGCCGGATGACGATCCCGACGTTGGTGATCCACGGTGATGACGATCAGATTGTTCCCTTTGAAACTTGCGGCAAAGTGGCGGCGGAAATGCTGCCGGATGCAGAGCTGAAAGTTTACAAAGGGGGCTCTCACGGGATTTGTACAACCCATAAGCAGCAGATTAACGAGGACCTGCTGGCGTTTCTTCAGCGCTGACGATGTTGCCCGACGCATATGGCGCCGGGCAATCCTTAATAACCGGCTTTATCGATGACAAACTGCTTGCCGCAGTTGCCTGGGTGCGGTTGTCGCAGCAACGCGTCACGGCTTAGCGGGGCGTTGATGGCCGAGGCTTTGATGGAGATTTGCACTTCCGTGAGCCAGGCGGGGTTGCCGTCACAGGTTAATTTAAAGGCGCTGACGCCCTCTTTGCCCCAGCTTTTCGCCACTGCGGCGTTAAAATCGTTGCGGCTGACTGTCTTGCCATAGTTGTCGGCAAGGAACTGACCCACCGCGCTCTGCCGGATTTCCCCGTTCAGCCGTACCATTGTGCCAAAGTAGGCATCGGGATCGAAGCCAAAACAGACGCCGTGCTTGGCGTATTCGTAACGTTCAAGACAGGAATTTCCGCCCGCGCCCGGCATCACGTTATTGAGCTGGTTAGCCATCTCCAGTGACAGGCCGGTTTCTGCTGCCGCGCATTTTCGGCTGGCGCGGGCTTCCGGCATGTTGGGGATTGGGCGCGTCGCGCAGCCAAAACGCATCCAGCGACGCTCATCAACGCCGCGTGACGCAATCGATTTGGGGAGTCCAGGCCACAATCCGTGCACGGTGAGATTGCGGGTTTTATCCTTTTGTTCTCGCTGCGACTGGCATTCGGCGGGCTCATCGCGATTCATATCGTGCTGGCTCTGGCAAAAGCCGGTCTGCCAGGAGAGCGCCAGAACATAACGATCAAAATCAGCGTAGCGGGTGGCAGTCAGCGGGGCGGCAACGACGCTGGTCGCGCAGAAAACTGCAGCGACGGTCGCGGCGCAGGCAGCAATATCCTTCCTGAACATTTATATTCCTGATGATTTGGCGTTGATTGATTTATGCGACTAATTAAAGCATAAAAAAGGCGCCCACAGGCGCCTTTTCATCAATACCACGCGTTACAGGATCCGGGCGGAAGGCACCAGAATTTCCGTTGCGATAATCACCACGATCAGGCCAACCAGCACCGGAACCGAGGTGCGTTTCACCACTTCAAACGGCGAAATTTTTGCCATACCCGCGACGGCAACCACCACGCCAGAAACCGGGGAGATGGTACGACCGAGGTTTGAGGCCTGCAGCATCGGAATCGACAGATAGGCCGGGTTGATACCGGACGACTGCGCCAGTTTCGGGATCATCTCCACAAACGCGTAGAACGGCGCGTTACCCGAACCGGTGGTGACGGCCGCCAGCATGGTCAGAATGACCAGGACCAGCATCAGAATAATACTGGCCGAACCAAACGAGGTGGCGATGGCGATCAGACTGTCGATAAAGCCGATGGTGCTCAGGCCCTGCGCGAATACCCCCGCCGCGACCAGCAGCATTACCACGTTGGCGAAGGCATCCGCCATGCCGCGGTACGCCACGTCCAGACCAGCAAACACTTTTTTCGTGTTGAAGCCGCGGATAAATTCCAGCACCGCCGCCAGCAGCATGCAAATGACCAGAATGGTGATGATGTGCAGTTCCGGGCCCCATTTGCCGTCAAAAATCAGCACGCCAACGATGGGAGTAAACGGCAGAATGGCATAAAACGCCGGAGCGGTAGTGGTGATTTCGTTCACATCCAGCATTTCGTGCACGGCGTTCTCTTTTTTATCCAGATAGCGCTGCCAGAAAAAGTGAGCGATTGCCATGCAAATAATCGCCGCAATGGAGATGGGCAGCGTGGTTTTGAAGGCAAAATCAATCAACGGCATTTCTGCCGCCTGTGCTGCCAGCACCACGTCGCCAGACGTCGGGGCGAGAATAATAGCGGCCGGCGAGGCGCAAATAGCGGCGGCTGCGCCACGGCTGATGCCGACGTTGACCATGACCGGGAACAGCGTTGCCATTAACAGCACGCCGAGGCCGGTTGCGGAAGAGACCGCCAGCGACATCAGACAGGCAACGAAGTACGCCGCAATCATCAGCAGGTAAGGGGAGTTGATATAGCGCAGTGGTTTTGAAGCCAGCTTAACAACGATATCGTTGGCGCCGATATGCGTCATATAGGCGGCAAAACCACACAGCATCATGATCATCATGCCGAGATCGCCGCCGCGGCTCATCAGCAGAATTTTAACGTATTCGACGATGTCAGTGGCAGAATAACCGGTGCTGGTGTTACTTGACGGTAAAATCTTATGCCCCATTAAGGCACTGACGATCAGCAATAACAAACCGCCGACAAATAATACCCCCGTGGCGGAATACCCTTTGATGATATAGCGGGCCACGCCCGTCACCACCAGAACCCCGATAAGGAGTTCGACCATTATCATTAACATTATTATCACCGTTCCCAAAGAATGTTCTGTAAGAGAAGTCGTTCAAGAAATGAAGAGATGCAATCTGCCGAAGAATTGGGCAAAACTTGCTGACGAAAATCAAGAAAGTGGAAGATTAGTCCGGGGTCGCGCGAATTAAAACTCCTGCGTCACAATTTCAGAAGGGGCGATGTTAAAAACGGGATCAGCCTGTTAGCCGATTTTTCAGGGAAAATGGGGTAAAATCTGATGTTGTTAAGGCTCTATTAATACTATCTTCGTTATCGTAACCGGCTTAGTAAATGGAAGTGGTAATAATAACGTGGTCAGTATTAAACGATTCTTTTTATTCTTTCTGGTGCTGTCGGGCTCTGTGTTGTTTTCATCGGTTGCGCAAGCCTCGTTTACAGCAACAGTTCGCGATGGATATAACACGCTCAGCGATAACATTGTACAAACGTGGAACGACCCGGAGCATTACGAGCTCTACGTTCCGGCGATCACCTGGCATGCCCGCTTTGCGTACGATAAAGAAAAGACGGACAGGTATAACGAGCGCCCCTGGGGGGCGGGCTTTGGTCAGTCCCGCTGGGATGAAAAAGGCAACTGGCACGGCCTGTACCTGATGGCGTTCAAAGATTCCTATAACAAGTGGGAACCGATTGGCGGTTACGGTTGGGAAAAAACCTGGCGACCCCTGTCGGATGACAACTTCCACCTCGGTCTGGGTTACACCGTGGGCGTAACGGCGCGCGATAACTGGCATTACATTCCGGTGCCACTCGTTTTGCCATTGGCTTCAATCGGTTACGGTCCGGCGACGTTCCAGATGACGTATATTCCTGGCACCTATAATAACGGCAACGTGTACTTTGCCTGGGTGCGCTTCCAGTTTTAAATTTTGTATGGAGATATTCAGAAACGACATAAGTCGTTTCTGACGTTGAAAAACAAGGAGTAATGCCTGCTTAAGTGAAAAGTTAGAGACTTTTATCACTTTTTAGCAAACTTACGCTGGACAAAAGCCATCACAATTGTTGTACTGATATCCGACACAGCATTTGTGTCTATTTTCATGTTAAAGGTAATATTGATGTCTAAGATTAAAGGTAACGTTAAGTGGTTTAATGAGTCCAAAGGATTCGGTTTCATTACTCCTGAAGATGGTAGCAAAGACGTGTTCGTACACTTCTCTGCAATCCAGACCAACGGCTTCAAAACTCTGGCTGAAGGTCAGCGTGTAGAGTTCGAAATCACTAACGGTGCCAAAGGTCCTTCTGCTGCAAACGTAACTGCTCTGTAAGCATTACGATAGCTGAATTCCAAAACCCGCTCACGAGCGGGTTTTTTTACGCCTGCTACCGACTGGAAAAGAGCCAGAACGCCGCCGCTGTCATTGCGAAAGAGCCCAACAGGTTTACGGCAACGTTTAGCATCGCCCAGCCAAAACGCCCGTCCTGCAGCAGGAAAACCACTTCCGCAGAAAAGGTGGAGAAAGTGGTTAAGCCGCCGCAAAATCCGGTGGTGATCAGCAGTTTCCACATCGGATCAATTCCCGTCGCCCGGTTAAACCACGCGAGCCCGGCGCCAATGATGAACGCCCCTAACAGGTTAGCCGTCAGCGTCCCGACCGGCAACGCATGGTGCAGAGGATTTAAACGCATCCCCAGCAGCCAGCGCATCACACTTCCCGTTCCACCACCAATAAAAACTGCTAAAAGGATTTGTAACACGGCGATTTCCTGCTATCAAAATAGAAAGGGCTAAGTTTACCGTCAGAGTTCAGTCTCTGGCTACGGGATAACACGATGAGAATCAGAACATGATAGTCGCAGCGGGACAATTTATCGTTACTCCGGACTGGGAGCGAAATGCCAAAACCTGTGTGGCGTTAATGCAGGAGGCGGCGCAGCGTCACGCCTCTTTACTGGTTTTACCCGAGGCGTTACTGGCCCGTGCGGATGACGACCCCGACTTATCGGTGAAATCCGCACAAACGCTGGAAGGCGGTTTTCTTGCTTTACTTATCGCTGAGAGTCGCCGCAACGCCATGACCACAGTGCTGACGATCCATGTGCCGTCATCCGCCGGGCGAGCAGTTAATACGCTGGTGGCACTGCGCGCAGGCGAGGTGATTGCTCACTACGAGAAGCTCCATCTCTACGACGCGTTCAGCATCCAGGAATCGCGACTGGTCGATGCCGGTCATCAACTCCCTCCGTTGATTGAGGTGGACGGGCTGCGGGTCGGGCTGATGACCTGCTATGATTTGCGCTTCCCTGAACTGGCGCTCACGCTGGCATTGCAGGGAGCTGAACTACTGGCACTGCCTGCCGCCTGGGTGCGGGGACCATTGAAAGAACATCACTGGTCAACGTTGATTGCGGCCCGGGCGCTGGATACCACTTGCTACATGGTGGCATCGGGCGAATGCGGGAGCCGTAATATTGGTCTGAGCCGGGTTGTTGACCCGCTGGGCGTGACGCTCGCGGGCGCATCCGATCAGCAGCAGATTATTTACGCTGACGTTAATCGCGAGCATTTGTTGCAGGTGCGGGGCAAGCTGCCGGTGCTTGAGAACCGCCGTTTTGCGCCACCGCAACTATTGTGATGTTATTTTAAACAACGCTTGATTCACCTTGTTACAGATTGCTATTGTGTGCGAGCGTCAAATGACCGTTAATAGGTTATGGGTTAATGGCGCGTTATGCAGCCTGTTTATTGAAGAAGGTATCTATGGGTGAGATTAGTATTACCAAACTGCTGGTTGTGGCAGCACTGATTATCCTGGTGTTTGGTACTAAAAAGTTACGTACGCTGGGCGGAGACCTGGGTTCTGCCATTAAAGGCTTCAAGAAAGCCATCAATGACGATGAAACCACGGCGAAACAGAGCACAGAGGAAGCGGCTCCGGCGGAAAAGATCGCTCATAAAGAGTAACCACAGCCTCACTGAGCGGCTCGCAGAAATAATAAACCGGCACATGTGCCGGTTTTTTTATGGGTTCTGTAAGCAGATGTGACGGTGTTACTTCACTTCTTCGCCTTTCGCCTGCAGATCAGCATGGTAGGACGAACGAACAAACGGGCCGCAAGCCGCATGGGTAAAGCCCATTGCCAGCGCTTCCGCTTTCATTTCGTCGAACTCGTCCGGGCTGACATAGCGCTGCACGGGCAGGTGATGACGGCTCGGTTGCAGGTACTGGCCCAGCGTCAGCATGGTGACACCATGGCGGCGCAGATCGCGCATCACTTCAATGATCTCTGCATTGGTTTCACCCAGACCGACCATCAGACCCGATTTGGTCGGGATTTCCGGATGCGCTTCTTTAAAGCGTTCCAGTAGCTTCAGCGACCATGCGTAATCCGCGCCCGGACGAACCTGACGATACAGGCGAGGCACGTTCTCCAGGTTATGGTTGAAGACGTCCGGCGGGGTTTCGGTGAGGATTTCCAGCGCGCGATCCATACGGCCACGGAAATCCGGGACCAGCGTTTCGATTTTAATCGACGGGTTTTTCTCGCGAATGGCAGTGATGCAATCCGCGAAATGCTGCGCGCCGCCATCACGTAAATCATCACGATCAACAGAAGTTACCACCACATAACGCAGCGCCATGTCGGCGATGGTCTGTGCCAGTTTCTGCGGTTCATTAGCGTCTGGCGCTACAGGGCGGCCATGAGCGACGTCACAGAACGGGCAGCGGCGGGTGCAGATAGCCCCGAGGATCATAAAGGTGGCAGTACCGTGATTGAAACATTCAGCAAGGTTAGGGCAGGAAGCCTCTTCACAGACGGAGTGCAGGCCGTTTTTGCGCATTGCTGCTTTGATACCCTGGATACGGGAAGAGTCCGCCGGAAGCTTAATTTTCATCCATTCCGGTTTGCGCAACAGAGCTTCTCGCTCAGTGACCACGTTTTTAACCGGGATAAGGGCCATTTTATCGGCATCGCGGTATTTAACACCGCGTTCCATCACAATGGGTTTACTCATAGCGTGCGTGTTCCAGTTGCGAGTAACAGAAGGAAAGCGTTTCAATTCAAGGGAATGTTGTATTTATCAACTATTTTTGAATTAATGACAGGCAGTATATCATTGAAATGGGTCATAAAGCAGCCCGACAGCGCGCCAAATTGTAAAATAATTGTTGAATAATGCTTTTTAGCCTGTGTGTCTCAGTCAACGTCCCCCGGTATGATGAATCACAGAAAAGCCTGGCGAATGACACTGATTAAATTTTGCAGTATCGGATCGCGCAGGCTCAGTTTGTTGTAATGCAATGAAAATTCAATCTGTTCTTCCTGCAGTGGGGCATAGTGGATGGCTTTTAAATGCCAGCAATTTGCCGCGACGCTAAAAAAACGCCCTGGCATCAGGCCGAGTAAATCACTGCTGCCTATCAGCGCCGCGGTGGTAAACAGATTGTAACTGCTGAAGTTTATCTGCCGGTTGGGGAACAGGTCGTAAAGCCGTTTCTGCAGATGGGCCAGTGCGTGTCCTTCGGTCATCAGTATCGCGTATTCCCAGCTGCCGAGTGCTTCCGCGGTGATTGGGTTTTTTAGCAGAGGGTGGTTGTCGCGGCAGGCCAGTACAATGTTGTCACGGAACAGCACGTGATGGCTGAGCGCACGGGTGGTGTGGACATGACTGTCGATAATCAAATCGGTCTGAAACTGGCCCAGCTGACTGGACGCATCCACCACCGGAATGTTGCGAATCAACAACTGGGGATAGTGCTGTTTTACCGCCTGGTAGATGGCAGGCATGATGACGGAGCCAATAGACGGCGGCGTGCCAATGGTGATAGTCCGCTGCTTGTCGTAACAGCCCGTCAGATCCAGCGCGCCCAGAATCGATTCCAGCCCCTGGCTGATGTATTCGTGGAGATGCGAGGCATAGGCTGTCGGTGTCACGCCCTGGCCCTTGCGGATAAAAAGCGGGTCAGGAAATATGGTACGTAGTTTCTGGATCGACTGGCTAATAGCCGAAGGGGTAAGATTCAGAATTTTCGCTGCGTTAACAATACCTTTATGTACATATACTGCCTCAAAAATGGTCAGTAAATTGAGATCAATATTGCGCAATGTCCTGAAGATTTGTGGCGTGTCATTTTCGCGATGCTGACTAATTTGGCTTTCCGGTAAATCGTTATATTCCACACTCTTGCTCCATATTCATTCACAATATGAATGATAGTTGAGGATCCCTTTTTTGTTATTTCTTTTTCAGATGAAACCATTCGTCAAGGGAGGCGCTTTCTTTTTTTGTCAATACATTATGTGCATGAATATATACACGATTCTGATGATAATCAGACCGTCAAAAAACAAAATTGTGCGTTAAGTGAAATTTTTGCAGAAAGAAAAAATATAGAAAGTTGGGAAGGAAGTAAAGAGGTGGCGCGTTAAAGAGGGCCAGGTCCGGTAAATTACCGGACCTTTCGGGATTATATATTAAGCGAGGATATATTCATGGGGCGGATTGTTTAGCAAGGCTAACAAATTAGAGACCAGTACCGGGGCAATATTTTCTACCGTGGCTTCAGGACGCCATTGTTGCAATTGCGTCATCTCCATTCCGGCGTACCCGCAGGGGTTGATACGCAAAAAAGGCGATAAATCCATCGCGATATTCATTTCTCTCCAACATAGACGCCAGGTGCGTCAGCACGAGGGTGCGCCTCTACGCCATATTCTGCCAGTGTATGAACCACGGTTTGCTCCAGCAGCGTCACCAGTTCACGAACGCCCAATTTGCGGCGTTTCAGGTTCAGTAAGACGTACACTACCTGCTGCCCTGGCCCGTGATAGGTCACCTGACCGCCACGATCACTCTGAATCACCGGGATATCGCCAGGCGTCAACACATGCTCGGCTTTACCCGCCTGGCCTTGCGTAAAGACCGGCAGATGTTCCACCAGCCAGATTTCATCCAGCGTGGTCTCATCACGATTATCAGTGAAATCATGCATCGCCTGAGAGACGGGTTCATAAGGTTGCAGGCCGAGTTGGCGGATGAGAATTTTAGCGTGATCCATTACAGCATCTCCGCAGAGAAGGAAAATCAGATGGCGGGGAGTATAACACAGCGGAGAGGGCAGTTACCCGGCGTGCCGGGTAACAGAGGTATTACAGCACCATACGAACAATTTCGATATTGCCTAACTCTTCGTACAGCGTTTCAACCTGCTCAATATGGGTCGCCGTGATGGTGATAGAGACCGAGTGG
Source organism: Trabulsiella odontotermitis (assembly GCF_030053895.1). NCBI lineage: Bacteria > Pseudomonadati > Pseudomonadota > Gammaproteobacteria > Enterobacterales > Enterobacteriaceae > Trabulsiella > Trabulsiella odontotermitis. The sequence continues at coordinate 3,154,788 of NZ_CP125781.1, read as the reverse complement.
TAATTGCCTTTGCTGCTGGGTTTTACCTGCGGGGAGTAATCACCTGGCGCATGGCGCTGCACCACTTCCACCACCTGATCAACCAGCTCAGGCTTCGCTAGTCCCATCACTTTGTAAGTAAATGGAGTAGGGAATTCAAGCAGTTCGTTAAGTTTGGTTTTCATGTCAGCTCCGGGTGGTATAAAAAACGACTCCCTGCATTCGCGCACTGCGCAAAAACAGGGAGTAGTGATATTGATAGCTAGTATATGGGGACGTAAATCACACTTTCAAGTGTGCAATTATTAGCCAAACCAGTGATGGAACATTAATTTAATGTAATCAATGATTTTGCCAAAGAAGTTTCCTTCCGGGATTTCCTGCAACACCACCAGCGGACGCTGATCGATGGTTTTACCATCTAACTGGAAGTTAATGGTGCCTACCACCTGGTTTTTCTGCAGTGGCGCGTGCAGCTCGGCGGTGTTTAGCACGTAGCTGGCTTTGAGATCTTTCATACGACCGCGCGGGATCGTCAGATACAGATCTTTGTCTACGCCAAGAGAGGCGCGATCGCTGTCGCCAAACCAGGCGGGCTCGGAGGCGAACTCTTTACCGGCTTTCAGCGGGCTGACGGTTTCAAAGAAACGGAAGCCCCAGGTCAGCAGTTTTTTGCTCTCGGTTTCACGGCCTTTGAAGGTATGACCGCCCATGACCGCGGAGATCAGACGCATCTGGCCTTCTGTTGCGGAGGCGACCAGGTTAAAGCCGGCTTTGTCGGTGTGACCGGTTTTAATACCGTCCACTTTCAGGCTGTTGTCCCACAGCAGACCGTTGCGGTTCAACTGACGGATGCCATTAAAGGTGAACTCTTTTTCTTTATAGATAGCGTATTCGTTCGGCACATCGCGGATCAGCGCCTGACCGATGGTCGCCATATCACGCGCTGAACTGTACTGCCCGTCAGCATCAAGACCGTGAACGGTCTGGAAATGGGTATTCTTCAGACCCAGCGCGTTAACGTAGCTGTTCATCAGCCCGACGAATGCATCCTGACTGCCCGCCACGTAGTCTGCCATCGCCACGCAGGCATCGTTACCGGATTGCAGGTTAATACCGCGCACCAGTTGTGATACCGGCACCTGCATACCTGGTTTCAGGAACATCAGGGAAGAGCCTTTGAACACCGGGTTACCCGTCGCCCAGGCATCAGTACCGACAGTCACCAGGTCGGTATCTTTGAACTTACCGGCTTTCATCGCCTGACCGATAACGTAGCTGGTCATCATTTTAGTGAGGCTGGCAGGGTCGCGACGGGCATCCGCATTCTGCTCGGCCAGCACTTTACCTGAGTTGTAATCGATCAGGATGTAGGATTCCGCGTCAATCTGCGGAACGCCCGGGATCATAGTTTTAATATTCAGGTCATCGGCGCGGGCAGCGGAAGAGAGTGCTGCGACGGAGAGCGCCGTAATGAGTAAACGAGCAGAAAAAGTGGTCTTCATGGTCTGAACAACGACATCCGTGATGGAGTTAAAAAAGTGCCTAACTATAACAAATACACCAGGGGCAAACATCTGACATTACGCATGACTTTGTTAACGACATTTACACGCATTGACAATGAGATGCTTGCCTTCGCTGGGTTTTAGTTGGCCCGCGTGATAAACGATTGCAACTGAGCTTCATTTTGCAGACGCTGCTGAAGCGTGGTGGCTTCCGCTTTGCTGCTGAACGGCCCGAGCTGTATACGCCAGACTGCGCCATTTTGCGTGACGCGGCCAGGCGCAGAGAACTGCTGGCTGAGACGCTGCTGGTACTGCTTCGCACGCGCCTGATCGCTCACGGCGCCGACCTGTACCACGAAATCGCCAGTGGCCGCGCTGGCGGCTGGTGCGGCTGCAGGCGCAGCGGTGGGAGCAACGCTACCCTGTACAGAGCCGGGTGCTGTCACCGGCGCATTCTGCGTGGCAGGTTGCGCTGGCGTTGCAGGTTCGCTGCTCTCCAGTACGCCATTGTTCAGCGGCGTAGCGGCACCTAAAAATCCGCCACTGCTCACCGGTGCACCGGTGGCGTCTTCCGGTTTCAACGTGCTGTTGCTGATAGCGCGTACATCCGTCTGCGGCGTTTGTGCCTGCGGAGCGGAGGTTGCGCTCCCCATACCACCGCCCAGATCCGGGCGGGAGGGCAGAGCATAGGTCTGCTTAGCGACTGTCGTACAAGCCATGCCCGGGCCGGACAGCGAACCATCCTGCGCCACGATAATCGGGTCGATCCGCACTTTGGTGTTGTTTGAGGTATTCAGGCGATCAGCGGCAGCACGGGACAGCGAAATCACGCGATCATTGCCGTATGGGCCGCGATCATTGATACGTACTACCAGCATCCGGCCATTCGCCAGGTTGGTGATACGAGCGTAGCTGGGGATCGGCAGTGTCGGATGCGCCGCCGTCAGTTGCATCGGATCAAACGCTTCGCCACTGGCGGTCAGATTGCTGCCCGGTTCGGCATCATAAATAGCGGCAAAACCGGCCTGACTGAAGCGGGAGGGATCCTGAACGATTTTGTAGCTCTTGCCGTCACGCTCGTAATCCTGATTCGCGGTGGCGTTCAGCGGTTCAAAGCGGGGGTCGGCGCCGCCGATTTCCACGACCGGGCCATTACACACTGCCGGTTGCGGTGTGGTGACGGTCTGCTGTTGACCATCATCGCTCGTACAACCCGCCAGCACACCTGCGGCGATGCAGACACCAATCCAAAGCTTACGCATTGCGCACCCCTTACACGCTTTTCGACAACATTTTCCTGTGGGTATGGATCGACATCACGATACCAAACCCGGCCATGAGCACGATCAGGGCTGACCCCCCGTAGCTCACCAGCGGCAGCGGCACGCCAACCACCGGCAGGATACCACTCACCATACCAATATTTACGAAGACATAAACGAATAAAATCAACATCAAGCCACCAGCCATCACGCGACCAAAGGTGGTTTGCGCCTGAGCGGCGACCCACAGCCCGCGCATGATAAGCAGGACATACAGCGCCAGCAGGATCAGAATGCCAATCAGACCCAGCTCTTCTGCAAGGACGGCGAAAATAAAGTCAGTATGGCGCTCCGGCAAGAATTCCAGCTGCGACTGCGTTCCGTGCAGCCAGCCTTTGCCACGCAGACCGCCAGAGCCGATCGCAATTTTCGACTGAATAATATGATAGCCCGCGCCGAGCGGATCGGTTTCTGGATCGAGCAGCATCATCACGCGCTGACGCTGGTAATCATGCATCAGGAAGAACCACAGTATCGGGATGAACGCGGCGATCAGCACCACGGCGATAGCAATCAGCCGCCAACTCAGCCCGGAAAGGAACAGCACGAACAGGCCGGAGAGGGCGATAAGAATCGACGTTCCGAGGTCCGGCTGCGCCGCCACCAGCAGCGTCGGCAGGAAAATCAGCACCAGCGCGATACCGGTATTTTTCAGCGACGGTGGGCAGACATCACGGTTGATAAAGCGCGCCACCATCAGCGGTACCGCAATTTTGGCGATTTCCGACGGCTGGAAGCGAACAACGCCCAGATCCAGCCAGCGCTGCGCGCCTTTTGAGATAGCGCCAAATGCATCTACGGCGACCAGCAGAATAATACAGACGATATACAGCCACGGCGCCCAGCCCTCATACACACGCGGTGGAATTTGCGCCATCACCACCATGATCACCAGACCCATGGCGATCTGGCCTATCTTGCGTTCCGTCATGCCGATATCCTGGCCGCTGGCGCTCCAGATCACCAGCGCGCTGTAGACCAGCAGCGCCAGCAGGATCAGCAGCATTGCCGGATCGAGATGGATTTTATCCCAGAACGATTTTTTGTTCGGATTATCCGTCATGATTATTGGTCCTCCGCTGCCGATACTGCCGGATTTTCCGCAGGCAGAACCGTGTTGTTATCGCCAAGCATGATGTGATCGAGGATCTGACGCATTATTGTCCCGACCGCCGGACCCGCGCCGCCGTTCTCCAGAATCATCGCCACAGTCACCTGGGGATTATCGTATGGCGCAAAGGCGGTCATCAGTTTGTGGTCACGCAGTCGTTCAGCAATCTTGTGCGCGTTATAGGTTTCGTTCGCTTTCAGGCCAAAGACCTGCGCCGTACCGGATTTTGCCGCCACTTTGTAGGGCGCGCCAGCAAAGTATTTATGCGCCGTACCGTTCCCGCGGTTGGCCACGCCGAACATGCCGTCTTTGGCAATCTCCCAGAAGCCGGAGTGGATGTCGCCCACCGGGGGTTCCTGCGGCTGCGACCACGGAACTTTCTTGCCTTCTTCCACGGTGCTCATCAGCAGATGTGGCACTTTCACCACGCCGTCGTTGATGAGGATCATCAACGCCTTGTTCATCTGGATGGGCGTGGCAGTCCAGTAACCCTGGCCGATGCCGACCGGGATGGTATCGCCCTGATACCACGGTTTCTTAAAGCGTTTCTGTTTCCATTCGCGGGTGGGCATGTTCCCGGAGCGCTCTTCGGAGAGATCAATACCGGTGTAATGACCGTAACCAAACTTGTTCATCCATTGCGAGAGCCGGTCGATGCCCATGTCGTACGCCACCTGATAGAAGAACGTATCCGCCGATTCTTCTAACGATTTAGTGACGTTCAGATGACCGTGGCCCCATTTTTTCCAGTCGCGATAGCGTTTTTCCGAGCCCGGCAACTGCCACCAGCCCGGGTCGAACAGGCTGGTATTGCGGGTGATTACGCCCGCGCTGAGCGCCGAAACGGCAACAAATGGCTTCACGGTGGACGCCGGCGGATAAACCCCTTGTGTCGCACGGTTGATCAGCGGGGTATTCGGGTCGTTCAGCAGGCCGGAATAATCCTTGCTGGAGATGCCGTCAACAAACAGGTTCGGGTCATAGCTGGGCATAGAGACCAGCGCCAGGATCCCGCCGGTACGTGGATCGGTGACCACCACCGCTGCGCGACTGCCCGCCAACAGAGTTTCAATGTATTGCTGTAGTTTAAGATCGAGTGTCAGGTAGATGTCATGCCCGGCCTGTGGCGGCACTTCTTTGAGCTGGCGGATGACGCGTCCGCGGTTGTTGACTTCAACTTCTTCGTAGCCGGTCTGACCGTGCAGCACATCTTCGTAATAGCGTTCAATACCCAGCTTGCCGATGTCGTGCGTCGCTGCGTAGTTTGCCAGCTTGCCGTCTTTATCCAGACGTTCGACGTCTTTATCGTTAATTTTCGAGACATAGCCGATCACATGGGTTAACGCGGAGCCGTACGGATAAAAGCGGCGCTTGTAGCCTTTCACTTCCACGCCCGGGAAGCGGTACTGATTCACGGCAAAACGCGCCACCTGTACTTCCGTCAGGTTGGTTTTCACCGGAATTGAGGTAAAGCGGTGCGAACGTGCACGCTCTTTTTTGAACGCGGCAACGTCATCATCGCTCAGTTCAACGACGCTGCGCAGTGCATCAAGGGTTTCCTGCACGTTATCGACTTTTTCCGGCATCATTTCCAGTTGGTAGATGGTGCGGTTAAGCGCCAGCGGCGTGCCGTTGCGATCATAAATAATGCCGCGACTTGGGGCGATGGGAACCAGTTTGATGCGGTTTTCGTTCGAACGGGTCTGGTAATCGGTGAAACGGACAATCTGCAGATTATAGAGGTTGGCAATCAGCACGCCAGTAAGCAGCAAAATCCCCGTAAAGGCGACCAGCGCCCTGCGCACAAACAGCGCGGACTCAGCCGTATAGTCGCGAAAAGAATTCTGTAGTTTCATCCGCTGCTTAATCTACCCTGGTCATCATTACTCGCGGTGGTAAGGGTGGTTGGTGGTAATGCTCCACGCCCGGTAAAGGCTTTCCGCGACCAGTACCCGAACCAGCGGGTGTGGCAGCGTCAGGGCGGAGAGAGACCAACTTTGCTCAGCCGCGGCTTTACAGGCGGGGGATAGCCCCTCAGGGCCGCCAATCAGCAGACTGACATCGCGGCCATCCTGCTTCCAGCGCTCCAGCTCCAGCGCCAGCTGCGGCGTATCCCAGGCTTTGCCTGGAATATCGAGGGTGACGATGCGGTTTTTGCCTGCGGCAGCCAGCATCTGTTCGCCCTCTTTATCAAGAATGCGTTTAATATCTGCGTTCTTGCCGCGCTTACCGGCGGGGATCTCCACCAGTTCAAACGGCATATCTTTGGGAAAACGACGCAGATATTCGGTAAATCCCGTCTGTACCCAGTCCGGCATTTTGGTGCCAACCGCCACCAGTTGCAGCTTCACGCATTAACCCCAGAGTTTTTCCAGTTCATACAGGCGACGACTCTCTTCCTGCATCACATGGACAATCACATCGCCTAAATCGACAACAATCCAGTCGGCGGCGTTTTCGCCTTCCACACCGAGCGGCAGCATACCGGCGGCGCGGGATTGCTGGACTACATGATCGGCAATAGACATCACGTGGCGTGTGGAGGTGCCGGTGCAGATGATCATACAATCGGTGATGCTGGATTTGCCGTGAACGTCTAAGGCGATGATGTCCTGACCTTTCAGGTCATCAATTTTGTCGATTACAAAATCCTGGAGTGCTTTACCCTGCAAGTGTTCCCCCTGGGTGCGTGAAAATTAATAACGATAAACAGCCAGATAGTATACCCGAACTGAAGGTGATGTCGGGACAAATGTCACCAGACAGGTTTAAGGCGCGCTATCATCCCATTCATCGTCGGGGATTGCATCGCCATTTTTGTAAAACAATTTCTGTAAACCTACCGGGAAGCGCTGTCTGGCTGCGGAGAATAGCAGCCTGTCCCGGCGTGTCAATGGTCTGGGTGCGGCTGAGGAAAGAAAATAGAGTTATCCCGATGCTTTCTCGTAAATTGCACGACTATTAAGCACCTGGAGCGAGATAAAATCATCCCGTAAGTCAAACAAACTCCAGGCACCCTGGTCGATGGGAAAGTGCCACATTGCGGCGGCGGGAAGCCCGAGCAGCAATGCGGTCATCAGACTTAATACGCCCTGGTGGCTGACGACCAGAACGTGCTGGTGATGGTAATGTTCGCGAAGCAGCGCAAGACATTCCTGCACGCGACGAGAAAAAGCCTGAAACCCTTCGCCATTGGTTGGCGTGGCATGTTGCCAGTCGGCACACCATGCGGCGTAATTCTCGCTGTCTTCGATGGTCAGATCGCGATGATGGCGCATTTCCCAGTCGCCGAAAAACATTTCATTCAGCAGTGGCGTGGTGAGCATCGGCACGTCGCGCCCGGCGAGGACCAGTCTGGCAGTGTGCTGCGCACGCTCAAGCTCGCTGCATAAGGCTATGTCAAAAGGCACATGCCAGAGGAGCGAGGCGAGGGTTTCCGCCTGCTGGATGCCACGTGACGTCAGTGAGGTGGGGGCATGGCCGCTGTACACGCCGGCGACGTTGGCTTCCGTTTCACCATGTCGAACCAGCCACAGTTTCATCGTTACCCCGCCTGATACAGACCTTGCTGATGAATGTACTCGAGCACCGTGTCGGGCAGCAGATCATCGCAGGGTTCTCCGCGCTCCAGGCGTTCGCGGATGATAGTGGCCGAGATATCAAACCACGGCGTTTCCGCCAGATAGATTTTACCGGCAGGAAGCGAATGCAGATTCTCGACATCCCAGGTCAGATGGTTTTCCAGCCACCGCTGATGCTGCTCTTCCGCCATCTCTAACGGATAGCCGGGGCGGCGGGTGACAATCAGGTGCGCATTGTCGAGAATGGTGTCGTACTGATGCCAGGTCGGGAAGTTCAGCAGTGAATCCTGGCCGATGATAAACGCCAGCGGTTTTTGCGGCCCGACTTCCTCGCGCATCTCTTTTAACGTCAGTGCGGTCCAGGAGGGCGCATCGCGTTTCAGTTCGCGTTCATCAAGCACAAACAGGGGTTTATCGGCGATCGCCAGTTCGACCATCCGTTTGCGTTGCTCACTGTTTGCTTCCGGCTGCGGGCGATGCGGCGGCACGTTGTTGGGCATGATGATCACTTTTGACAGACCAATCTGGTTTGCCAGAATTTCGACGGGTTTCAGATGCCCGTAATGCACCGGATCAAAGGTGCCGCCATAAATTGCCTGCAACGATGTCATATCATCCATCAATAAATACGTCAGCCAGTGCCTTATGACAGAGTAGCAGAGAAAGGCTTTCCAGCTCAGCCCAGACAGACTGCCCGTAATCCTTTTTCAGCGTTAACTCGGTGCGGCTAAGCAGCGTCACGGCCTGCCGTAGCTGTGCCGCACTCAGGCGGTTCAGCGCGTCGGTGATAAGCGGTCGGCGATTCTGCCAGACGCGATGCTTGTCGAGAAGGGTACGCAGCGGCGTCTGCGCTGACTGGCGTTTGAGCGTGACCAGCATCAGCAATTCCCGCTGTAGTGTACGTAACAGGATCACCGGCTCGCTGCCTTCCAGACGCAACTGTTGAAGAATGTGCAGCGCCCGTTTGCTTTTGCCTGCGAGCAGCGCGTCAAGCCAGTGAAAGGGGGTGAAATGCGCGGCGTCGTTCACCGCTTTTTCAACGCGCGGCAGCGTTAGTTTGCCGTCCGGCCACAGCAGCGCCAGACGTTCCAGTGCCTGCGACAGCGCCAGCAGGTTGCCTTCGTAGCAGTAGCACAACAACTGGCTTGCGGCGTCATCAAGCTGCAGTTTGAGTTGACGGGCGCGCGCCGCCAGCCATTTCGGCAGTTGCGCCTGTTCCGGCGTCTGGCAGGTAATCAATACCGAACGGTTAGCCAGTTGCGTCACCCACGCGGCATTTTCCTGCGCTTTGGTGAACTTGTTACCGCGGCAAATCAGCAGCAGATCATCATGCAACAGGCTGATAAGCGTGGCGAGTTGTTCGTTAATGGCGGCGTTAGTGCCGTTTTCTGGCAGCAACAGGAGGATCGTTTGCCGGCTGGCGAACAGGCTCATCGCCTGGCAGAGCGAGAAAAGGGCATTCCAGTCGGTGCTGGCATCGATGCTGACGGTGTGGTGTTCTTCGAACCCCTGCGCCGCAGCCGCCTGGCGGACCGCGTCCTGACTTTCCTGTAGCAGCAGCGGATCGTTGCCCAGCAGCAGATACGCCGCGCGCAGCCCTTCAGTGAGCTGCGCGCGGAGTTGTTCCGGGTACAACCGAATCATCAGTTACCCAGCGTCGTGGAGACACGCGAGTCGGATGACGTTTCTTCGGTTGTCGTCACCGGCGTGGTGTCGTTTTGGGTTTCCTGAGCATCAGCAACCCGTACGCTTGGCAGCTTACGAATTAACTGCTCAGCGGCCTTGTCGTACATTTCCTGAATGATCAGAGCCTGTTCCGCGTCTTTTGCCAGCGCCGTTTGCGGGTTATCAAAGAAGGAACGATACACCTTCGTGTTGATCGGGTAGATGTCATGGCCCGGAATGAGCACGCTGGCGCTGACCGTCAGCACCATCTGATATTCCGCCGTACGACCATCCTGGAAAATCGACGCCGTATCTTTGCTGATGCTGGAACCGAGCAGACGCAGGGACGGGATGTCCTTGCGCAGGGTGCTGCCATCCACCAGTTCTACACCATTGAGACGCAACTGGTTACGCACCGAACGGCTTAACGGGCCATTAGGATCGCCAGACTGGAAAATCATGGTTTTCATCGTCTCCGGTACCTGCGTGGTGCTACGCAGGTGCCAGCCGCACCCGGCGGTGACCAGCACCGTCAGGGATAACAATAATGTTGCCAGATATCGCACGCTTCCTCCCGCGCTTAGCCAACGACCAGGTTGAGCAGTTTACCCGGTACGTAAATCACTTTACGCACGGTAACACCGTCAAGATATTTCGCGACCAGATGTTCCTGGCCCGCACGTTCACGGACCTGTTCTTCGGTTGCATCCACCGGAACGGTAATTTTACCACGAACTTTACCATTTACCTGGACCACCACCAGCGTGCTGTCTTCCACCATCGCTTTTTCGTCAGCGACCGGCCACGGCGCGTGGTCGATATCGCCTTCGCCACCCAGCTCCTGCCACAGCGTAAAGCTGACGTGCGGTGTGAACGGGTTGAGCATACGAACGACCGCCAGCAGCGCTTCACGGACCAGCGCGCGATCCTGTTCGCCTTCCTGCGGCGCCTTCGCCAGCTTGTTCATCAGCTCCATGATCGCCGCAATCGCGGTATTGAAGGTCTGACGACGACCGATATCATCAGTCACTTTAGCGATAGTTTTATGCACGTCGCGACGCAGCGCTTTTTGATCTTCCGTCAACGCGGCAACGTTCAGTGGCGCGACCGCGCCGAGCGCAGTGTGTTCGTAAACCAGTTTCCAGACGCGTTTCAGGAAGCGGTTTGCCCCTTCCACACCGGATTCCTGCCATTCCAGCGTCATATCCGCTGGCGAGGCGAACATCATGAACAGACGCACGGTATCGGCGCCGTAACGCTCAACCATCACCTGCGGGTCGATGCCGTTGTTTTTCGACTTCGACATTTTGCTCATGCCGGTATACACCAGCTCGTGGCCCGCGGCATCTTTCGCTTTCACGATGCGGCCTTTGTCGTCGCGTTCAACGACAGCGTCAACCGGAGAAACCCAGTTACGCTCGCCGCTTTCGCCGACGTAATAGAACGCGTCCGCCAGCACCATGCCCTGGCAGAGCAGTTGTTTCGCCGGTTCGTCAGAGTTCACCATGCCCGCATCGCGCATCAGCTTGTGGAAGAAGCGGAAATAGAGCAGGTGCATGATGGCGTGTTCGATACCACCGATGTAAATATCGACCGGCAGCCAGTAGTTAGCGGCATCGGAATCGAGCATCCCTTCGTTGTACTGCGGGCAGGTGTAGCGCGCGTAGTACCAGGACGACTCCATAAAGGTGTCGAAGGTGTCAGTTTCGCGCAGCGCAGGCTTGCCGTTAACGGTGGTTTTCGCCCACTGCGGATCCGCTTTGATCGGACTGGTAATGCCGTCCATCACCACGTCTTCAGGCAGGATCACTGGCAGCTGATCTTCCGGCGTTGGCATCACGGTGCCATCTTCCAGGGTGACCATCGGGATTGGCGCGCCCCAGTAACGCTGACGGGAAACGCCCCAGTCGCGCAGACGGAAGTTGACTTTGCGCTCGCCAACACCCATCGAAGCCAGTTTGTCGGCAATGGCGTTAAAACCGTCTTCATAAGACAGGCCGCTGAACTCGCCGGAGTTAAACAGTGTGCCCTTGTCGGTCAGCGCCTGTTCAGAGAGATCCGGTTCAGACCCGTCCGCCGCCAGAATGACCGGTTTGATGGATAAACCGTATTTGCTGGCAAATTCGTAATCGCGCTGATCATGGCCCGGAACGGCCATCACAGCGCCGGTGCCGTATTCCATCAGCACGAAGTTTGCAGCCCATACCGGGATGGCTTCGCCGGTCAGCGGATGAATCGCTCTGTACCCGGTGTCGATGCCTTTCTTCTCCATGGTCGCCATGTCGGCTTCGGCCACTTTGGTGTTACGGCATTCGTCGATAAACGCCGCCAGCTCAGGATTGTTCGCGGCGGCCTGCTGCGCCAGCGGGTGACCCGCAGCCACAGCCAGGTAGGTGCAACCCATGAAGGTGTCCGGACGAGTGGTGTAGACGGTCAGCTTGTCAGCATAACCGGTCACATCAAAGGAGATTTCAACCCCTTCAGAACGGCCGATCCAGTTGCGCTGCATGGTTTTAACGGTGTCTGGCCAGTGATCCAGGTTATCCAGATCGTTCAGCAGTTCGTCGGCGTAAGCGGTGATTTTGATGAACCACTGTGGGATCTCTTTACGTTCGACTTTGGTGTCGCAACGCCAGCAGCAGCCGTCGATAACCTGTTCGTTCGCCAGCACGGTCTGGTCGTTCGGACACCAGTTCACTGCAGAGGTTTTTTTGTAGACCAGGCCTTTTTTGTACAGCTCGGTGAAGAACTTCTGTTCCCAGCGGTAGTATTCCGGGGTGCAGGTTGCCAGCTCGCGGCTCCAGTCATAACCAAAGCCCAGCATTTTGAGCTGGTTTTTCATGTACGCGATGTTGTCGTAAGTCCACGGCGCCGGGGCGGTGTTGTTCTTCACCGCGGCACCTTCTGCCGGCAGACCGAATGCATCCCAGCCGATAGGCTGCAGGACGTTTTTACCCAGCATGCGCTGATAACGCGCGATCACATCACCGATGGTGTAGTTACGCACGTGGCCCATGTGTAGTCGACCAGAAGGATAGGGAAGCATCGACAGGCAATAATATTTTTCTTTGCTGTTGTCTTCAGTGACTTCAAATGTGCGCTTCTCATCCCAGTGTTGCTGGACTTTCGATTCTATCTCTTCCGGGCGGTATTGCTCTTGCATGGCAGCCAGTGGTCCTGTTTTCAATACAGCTACAAACGTAGCCAATGGATGTGTTATTTCAGATCCGCATAGCATAGCCCAAACGTCCACGGCAAAACAGCCTTTCACACATTAAGCGCTGGCGTTTATTTACCAGGTCTGTGGCCCGCCTGACACAGCACTGAACAAATAAGGTCTATCATTAGAGAGAGTTAACGACCCAGGAGACGAAACAATGAACAAGGTTGCTCAATATTATCGCGAACTGGTCACGTCGCTGACCGAGCGTTTACGCAACGGAGAGCGCGATATCGACGCGCTGGTGGAACATGCGCGCGAACGGGTCAGTCAAACCGGGGAGTTAACGCGTACCGAAGTTGAAGAGGTGACGCGTGCCGTGCGCCGTGACCTTGAAGAGTTCGCCCGCAGCTATGAAGAGAGCCAGGACGAACTTAATGACAGCGTGTTTATGCGGGTCATCAAAGAGAGTCTCTGGCAGGAGCTGGCGGACATCACCGACAAAACGCAGCTTGAATGGCGCGAGGTGTTTCAGGATCTCAACCATCACGGCGTCTACCACAGCGGCGAAGTCGTTGGACTCGGAAATCTGGTGTGTGAAAAGTGCCATTACCATCTGGCGATTTACACCCCGGACGTGCTGCCGCTGTGCCCGAAATGCGGGCATGATCAGTTCCAGCGCCGTCCGTTCGAACCTTAACGGTAAAATGCCAGTCGTTCGGCCAGCAGATCCACAAACGCCTGACGGTCGATATCGGTAATCACTGTGGCGTTGGGGCGGTTTTGGGTGAGGAAGAAGTAATCCACCACTGTCATGCCCTGGGTATATTTTCCCTGGGTTTCAACGCCGACCCAGCGGTCCACCGTGGTGAATATCTCTGGCTTCAGCAACCAGGCGATGGTGCACGGGTCGTGTAGCGGCGCGCCAGTGAATCCCCATTTTTCTTGCTTGTGATACTCCATAAAGAAATCCAGCAGCTCAGCGACAATGGTCGACACCTCGTTGCCGATGGCGCGGAAACGCTCGATATCTTCCCGGCGGATCTGTGCTTTGTGCGTGACGTCAAGACCCGCCATAACGACCGGGATCCCCGACTGAAAGACGATCTCCGCCGCTTCCGGATCGACGAAAATATTGAACTCCGCCGCCGGTGTCCAGTTACCCAGCGCCATCGCGCCGCCCATGATCACGATGCGAGCGATGTTGTGATGCAGCTCAGGATGGCTGTTCAACAGCAGCGCGACGTTGGTCAGCGGGCCAGTCGCCACGATCGTGACCGGCGCCGGGCTGTCGCGCAGCACCTTCGCCATCAGCTCAACCGCAGTCCCTTTCTGCACGGCGAAGCCTGGCTCCGGCAGCGTCGGGCCATCGAGACCGCTTTCGCCGTGCACGTTGTCAGCAATAATCAACTCACGCATCAGCGGCTTTACTGCACCTCCGGCTACCGGAATATCGTGGCGTTTTAGCAGCGTCAGCATCCGCAACACGTTGCGCAGGGTTTTATCGGGCGTCTGGTTACCGGCGGATGAGGTAATGGCTTTGACGTCAAGCTCTGGCGAGGCGAGGGCGAGCACCATGGCGATCGCGTCGTCATGCCCTGGATCGCAATCAAGAATAATGGGCAGTGGCATAGCGGCTCCTTGTAGGGGGAATTTGTGACAAGGGTAACGCCAGCAAGTATGACAGACGAGAAAACAGAACGGAAAGCGTGAAGTGGCGCGCACTCTGGAGGGTGCGCGCCGACAGGTTTAGTTAGTGCAGGATTTTGGCGAGGAAGTCTTTCGCGCGATCAGATTTTGGATTAGCGAAGAAGGCTTCTTTTTCGGAGTCTTCCACGATCTTGCCTTCATCCATAAAGATGACGCGGTTTGCCACTTTACGGGCGAAGCCCATTTCGTGCGTGACCACCATCATCGTCATCCCTTCCTGTGCCAGCTCGACCATAACGTCCAGCACTTCGTTGATCATTTCCGGGTCGAGTGCGGAGGTCGGTTCGTCAAACAGCATGGCGACCGGATCCATGCACAGCGCACGGGCAATCGCCACACGCTGCTGCTGACCGCCCGAAAGCTGTGCCGGATATTTATTCGCATGCGCCGACAGGCCCACGCGCTCCAGCAGTTTCAGCCCTTTCTCACGAGCCGAGGCTTTGTTGCGTTTCAACACTTTTACCTGCGCCAGCGTCAGGTTTTCAATGATCGACAGGTGCGGGAACAGCTCGAAGTGCTGAAAAACCATCCCGACATGGGAACGCAGATCCGCCAGGTTGGTTTTCTTGTCATTCACTTTGGTGCCGTTGACGACGATTTCACCTTTCTGCACCGGCTCGAGACCGTTGACGGTTTTAATCAGGGTTGATTTCCCGGAGCCGGAAGGCCCGCAAACTACCACCACTTCACCTTTTTTGACTTCCGTGGAGCAGTCGGTCAGCACCTGAAAGTGACCATACCATTTAGAAACATTTTTCAGGGTAATCATTACACTGTCCTTTTCTTCAACCAGCTGACCAACAGCGATGCGCTTAAACTAATGGCAAAGTACACGACGCCTGCAAAGAGGATCATTTCGACCTGTGTGCCGTCACGTTCGCCAATGGTGGAGGCGGTACGGAAAAAGTCCGCCAGGCTCAATACATAAACCAGTGAGGTATCCTGGAACAGGACGATGCCCTGCGTGAGCAGTAGCGGCACCATCGCGCGGAACGCCTGCGGCAGAATAATGAGCTTCATTGACTGCCAGTGGGTCATCCCCAGCGCCAGCGCCGCGCTCGACTGCCCGCGGGAGATGCTCTGGATCCCCGCACGGATGATTTCAGAGTAGTAAGCGGCTTCGAACATCGAAAACGCCACCATTGCGGAAATCAGGCGGATATCGGTTTTCGGCGACAGGCCGAGCACGTTTTGCAGGAAACCCGGCACAATCAGGTAAAACCACAGCAGTACCATCACCAGAGGTACGGAGCGGAATATGTTAACGTACGCTTTGGCAAACCACGCCAGCGGCAGGAAGCTCGACAGTCGCATAACCGCCAGCAGCGTGCCCCAGACGATACCGATGATCACCGCAGTCACGGTGATTTTCAGGGTGATCACCAGCCCTGCCAGCAGGTACGGCAAAGAGGGAACAATGGAACTCCAGTCAAACTCGTACATTATTTGCCTCCCAGATTGCCAGGCAGGCGAACTTTACGTTCAACCAGATTCATCACCAGCATAATCACAGTGTTAATGAGTACATAGGCCAGCGTAATGGCGGTAAATGACTCCCAGGCGTGCGCGGAGTAGTCCAGCAATTTGCCCGCCTGCGCCGCCATATCCACCAGACCAATCGTTGAGGCGATGGCGGAGTTCTTCACCAGATTCATCATCTCGGACGTCATGGGCGGCACAATCACGCGATAGGCGTTTGGCAACAGCACATAACGGTAGGTTTGCGGCAGGGTCAGCCCCATCGCCAGCCCGGCATTTTTTTGCCCGCGCGGCAGCGACTGAATCGCGGCGCGCACCTGTTCACACACGCGGGCGGCGGTAAACAGCCCCAGGCAGAACAGTGAAGAGAGGAAGAACTGAATGTTCGGATCCAGCTCGGCTTTAAACCACATGCCGAGGTTTTCCGGCAATAGCTCCGGTACCACCAGATACCAGGTAAAAAACTGCACAATCAGCGGAACGTTACGGAAAAGCTCAACATACAGCGTGCCGATACCGGAGAGAAAACGGTTGGGGACGGTACGCAGAATGCCAAAAAGAGAGCCTACGAGGAAAGCGATAATCCAGGCGGAAACCGACAGGGCGACGGTAACCTGAAAGCCACTCCACAGCCAGCCCAGATAGGTGGTGTTGCCGAACGGGGCTTGTTGCAGGAAGATGCCCCAGTTCCAGTCTATTGACATAAATCGACTCCAGAAAAAAAAGGGTAGCAGCGCTACCCTCGAAGATTGGTGAGAAGCTCATTTTTCGCGCTGAGTGGGGAACGACCGCTCAACGTATAGTCTGTCCATGCTTCCCGACAATCGAGAGGGCAGGAGATCCCGCCCCTGTAGTTCTAATTAGTTAAGAGCCTTGTCATTTGGTGATTTGAACAGCGCTTTCATGTCGTCCGACAATTCAAAGTTCATGTTCAGGTTTTTCGGTGGGATGGGGTTTTTGAACCACTTTTCAAACCACTTCGCGGCTTCACCCGAGGTCTGGGCCTTAGCGATGGTGTCATCCATCAGCTTTTTGAAAGCGACGTCGTCTTTACGCAGCATGCAGCCGTAAGCTTCTTTGGACTGCGGCGTGCCGACGATTTCCCAGTTGTCCGGTTTCTTCGCTTTTGCACGTTCGCCGGCTAGCAGCGCGTCATCCATCATAAATGCCACCGCGCGACCACTTTCCAGCGTACGGAAGGAGTCACCGTGATCTTTAGCGCTGATGATGCGCATATTCATTTTTTTCTCATCGTTCAGTTTGTGCAGCAGAATTTCAGAGGTGGTACCGGAGGTCACAACCACCGTTTTGCCTTTCAGATCCGAGAAGTCTTTGATCGGACCGCCTTTCTTCACCAGCAGACGGGTGCCGACGACGAAGAAAGTATTAGAGAACGCAGCCTGCTTCTGACGTTCCAGGTTGTTGGTCGTGGAACCACACTCGAAGTCAAACGTGCCGTTCTGTAACAACGGGATACGGTTCTGAGAGGTGATAGGGATGAGTTTCACCTGCAGGTCAGGTTTATTGAGCTGTTTTTTAACCGCGTCAACGATGGCGTTGGAGTAATCCTGCGCGTAACCCACCACTTTTTGCTGGTTGTCGTAGTAAGAGAATGGAACGGAAGATTCACGGTGCCCGACGACAATTACGCCGTTTTTAGCGATTTTGTCCAGGGTGCTGCCCGCAGCAGGTGCGTCTTCTGCATGAGCCAGACCGGCAGTCAGGCCCAGTGCCAGCATTGCTGTGGTCAGTTTACGTAATTGCATATCCAACTCCTTTATCGTCAGCGCCAGAGACGCTATTGATACCCATTGTGATGTTGTTATGGTCTGCCGCTTAAATGTGCAGTGTTATGCCTGTTTGTTAGCATTTAGTTTGGCTTATTGTAAAGATAATGATGCTTTTTTGTTTATTTTTGCGAGGCGCACCGCACCATTCTGAAGCAAAAATCGCCGATTGCACCAGGCTGGTGCTACCGCTGAACTGCGCTGGTGCAACCAGGTTGCACAATAAGCCAAAAGCGGAATTCCTGATTTAACAAAGCAATAGACGTGCCAGAAATGGCAAAAGGAAGGGGGATTTCTCCTCTCCCGTTAAGAGAGAGGAGTGGGGAGAAGGCTTATTTACGACGCTGACGCAGGCTGACCAGTAGTGCGCCAAAGCCGAACAACGCGCTCAGGATCCACAGCGGCCAGTTGCCGGTACGGGCATAAGGCGTCATACCGCGCGTCGGCGTGACGGTAGTGGTCAGTACGTCGCGGGTAAATTGCGGGATAATGGCCTGGACATCGCCGCGCGGGTCAATCACGGCGGTGACGCCATTGTTGGTGCTGCGCAACAGCGGACGTGCCAGCTCCAGCGCGCGCATGCGCGCCATCTGGAAATGCTGCCACGGGCCGATGGATTTTCCAAACCAGGCATCGTTTGAGAGCGTCAGCAGAAAATCGGTGTCCGGGCGGAAATTATCGCGCACCTGCTCGCCAAGGATGATTTCATAGCAAATGGCCGCCGTCAGTTTCAGGTTGTGCGCGCTGAGCTGAGGCTGAACGTACGCGCCGCGGCTGAATGAGGACATCGGTAGATCAAAGAACGGCGCCAGCGGGCGGAGGATCGTTTCCAGCGGCACAAACTCACCAAACGGCACCAGATGGTTTTTGTTGTAACGATCGGCCGAGTTGTAGCTGTACGGATTATCCTTGCCCAGGGTGATGATGGTGTTGTAGGTGTCGTAGCGATTTTTCTGATTCAGACGCGAATCGACAATCCCGGTAATCAGCGAGCTGTTTTTGGCGCGCAGCATATCATCCATCATGCTCAGCAAACGCTGCTGATTGATTTCGAGGTCCGGGATCGCGGACTCCGGCCAGATAATCAGCTGTGATTTGCCCATCACTTTCTGCGTGGCGTCGAGATAAATTTTCAGCGTGTTAATCAGCTGGTCTTCGTCCCACTTCAGCGCTTGCGGAATATTGCCCTGCACCAGCGACACCTGGGTGGCGCGCTCAGGCAGCAACTGATACCACTGGATGTAGCGCAGCGGGAAGGGGAGCGCAAACAGGACAAGCGCCACCACCAGCGGACGCCAGCTGCGGCGAACGATGGCGAGGGCCAGCAGGCCGCTGACCGTCATCAGCAGGAAGTTAATGGCTTCCACCCCCATCACCGGCGCCAGCCCTTTCAGCGGGCCGTCAATCTGGCTGTAGCCAAACTGCAACCACGGGAAACCGGTCAGCACCCAACCGCGCAGAAATTCGGTTATCTGCCAGACTACCGGCGCGGCAATCGCCACGCGTAGCCAGCTGGTTTGCGGCCACAGGCGGGAGAGGATACCCGCGAACAGCCCGGTGTAGAGCGATAAATACGCCGCCAGCAATACCACGAGGAAAACGTTAACCGGGCCGGGCATCCCGCCAAACTGGGCGATACTGACGTAAACCCAGTGAACACCGCTGCCAAACAGCCCCATGCCCCAGGCATAGCCAATCCATGCGCTTTGCAGTGGACGGCGGTTGAGGGTGAGCGCCTGCAGTCCAGACAGCGAAACCAGTGCCGCGGGCCAGAAGTCATAAGGAGAAAAAGCCAGCGTTCCGCTGGCCCCGAAGAGTAACGCCAGCAACAAGCGCACGCGCTGGCGTTCAAGAAGAGAGGCAAATGCCATGTAAATATGTCGTCCTGTTAATTTAGTCTTCCAGGTTCGGTTGTGGAGCGTCGTCCGGAAGTTTGACATGAACCTGAATGATACGTCGGCTGTCGGCCATGGCGACCTTAAACTGGTAACCATCAATGTCAATGGTTTCCCCACGCGCCGGGAGATGACCAAAGGCCTGCATCACCAGCCCGCCGATGGTATCCACTTCCTCATCGCTGAAATGGGTATCAAAGGTGTCATTGAAATCTTCAATGGAAGCCAGCGCGCGCACCGTCCAGGTGTGGCGGCTTAGCTGACGAAAATCGATATCTTCTTCTTCGTCGTATTCGTCTTCAATTTCACCGACGATCAGTTCAAGGATGTCTTCAATGGTCACCAGACCCGAGACGCCGCCAAATTCGTCAATGACGATCGCCATGTGATAACGCTGCGAACGGAACTCTTTGAGCATGCGGTCGACCCGCTTACTTTCAGGTACGACAACCGCCGGGCGTAACACTTTGTCCATGCTGAAGGCTTCGGCATCGCTGCGCATAAACGGCAGCAGATCTTTGGCCATCAGAATCCCTTCAATGTGATCTTTGTCTTCGCTGATGACCGGGAAGCGCGAGTGGGCGGATTCGATGATCACATCGAGGCATTCGTCCAGCGTCTGGTTGCGTTTCAGGGTAATCATTTGCGAGCGGGGGATCATGATGTCGCGGACGCGCTGGTCGGCGATATCCATTACCCCTTCGAGCATATCGCGCGTATCTTCGTCGATAAGGTCGTTCTGCCCGGAATCACGGATCAGCGCCAGCAACTCATCACGGTTTTTCGGTTCACCGTGGAAAAGCTGGCTCAGTAACAGGGAGAAAAATCCCTTCTTGCTGTTAATGGTGTCACTACTGTGTGAATTGTCGTCGCTCATGGCGTCGTGTGGGGTCTCATGTTAATGAAAAATTCGCCGTCTCGCGTAAACTCAGCGCAGACGGCATGACTGACTATTCTTTCTCGGCAATGTACGGATCATCATAGTTCAGAGCAAGCATTATCTCTGTTTCCAGACTTTCCATCTCTTCCGCTTCGTCGTCTTCAATATGGTCGTAGCCGAGCAGGTGCAGACTGCCATGAACGACCATATGCGCCCAGTGCGCTTCCAGCGGTTTTCCCTGTTCTTCGGCCTCACGCTCAACCACCTGACGGCAGATGATGAGATCGCCGAGCAACGGCATGTCGATGCCCGGCGGCGCTTCAAACGGGAACGAAAGTACGTTAGTGGATTTGTCTTTGCTGCGGTAGGTCAGGTTTAAATCGTGGCTTTCGGCTTCATCAACCAGACGAATCGTCACTTCTGATTCTTCCTGAAATTGCGGAATAACAGCATCCAGCCAGGTCTGAAAACGTGCTTCGTCCGGCAAACCGGTGGTGTTTTCGCAGGCCAACTGTAAATCGAGGATCACCTGACTCATTTCTGCTCCTGCGCCAACTGGGCTTCGCGTTTACGCTCGGCAGCCAGTTCAGCTTTACGTTTTTGTTCCGCCTCTTCCCAGGCTTCATAGGCATTAACGATACGTGCGACGACCGGGTGACGAACCACGTCTTCGCTGTGGAAGAAGTTAAAGCTGATCTCATCCACTTCGGCCAGCACTTCAATCGCGTGGCGCAGGCCGGATTTGGTGTTGCGCGGCAGGTCAATCTGCGTTACGTCACCGGTGATCACCGCTTTCGAGTTAAAACCGATACGGGTCAGGAACATTTTCATCTGTTCGATGGTGGTGTTCTGGCTCTCATCAAGAATGATGAACGCATCATTCAGCGTACGACCGCGCATATAAGCCAGCGGCGCAACTTCAATGACGTTACGCTCAATCAGCTTTTCGACTTTTTCAAAGCCCAGCATTTCGAACAGGGCGTCGTACAGCGGGCGCAAATACGGGTCAACCTTCTGGCTCAGATCGCCTGGCAGAAAGCCCAGCTTTTCACCGGCTTCCACCGCCGGGCGGGTGAGCAGAATACGGCGAATTTCCTGACGTTCAAGCGCATCCACCGCCGCGGCGACCGCCAGATACGTTTTACCGGTACCTGCCGGGCCGACGCCGAAGGTGATGTCATGATCAAGAATATTGGCGATGTACTGCGCCTGATTCGGCGTACGCGGTTTGATGACGCCGCGTTTAGTCTTGATGTTGATGGCTTTGCCGTAATCCGGCACGCTTTCCGCGCTCTGTTCCAGCACTCGCGCTTCTTTGATCGCGAGATGGATTTGCTCGGGTTCAATGTCCTTAACCTGACCGCGCATCGGGGCGGTATCGACATACAGGGTACGCAGGATATCTGCGGCGGCGTTGACGCAGATGGCGCGTCCGGTGAGCTTGAAGTGGTTATCGCGGCGGCTGATCTCTATGCCAAGACGTCGCTCCAGGTGTTTGATGTTGTCATCAAACGGGCCGCACAGGCCCAGCAGGCGTTCGTTGTCTGCTGGCTCCAGGGTAATTTCTCGGGTTTCTATGTTCAAACTGTTCCTCTTTTACAGTATTGCCGGACGCGTTTCGCTTCTCCGGCCTGGGGCGGCGAGCCTCTTAAGGGAATTATTCACGGTGCTTGAAAAAGGCGCAAGCGACACACTGTAGATGTGGTCGGGCAGGGGAAAATGCAAGGGCCTGCCCGAGCGGGCAGGCCGCCGGGATCAGGGCTGATAGATCCCCACGCCGATGTCATTCTCTTTACGGGTACGGGCGATGACGGATTCCGGGGATTCCACCACGCGCAGGCCCATCTCGTCCTCAGTGCGCACCAGTTTGCCGCGCAGCGAGTTCGGGTAAACGTCGACGATTTCCACATCCACAAATTTGCCGATCATCTCCGGGGAGCCTTCAAAGTTCACCACGCGGTTATTTTCAGTACGGCCTGAGAGCTCCATGATGCTCTTACGTGACGTGCCTTCGACCAGAATACGCTGGGTGGTGCCGAGCATACGGCGGCTCCAGGCCATAGCCTGCTGGTTGATGCGCTCCTGCAGAATGTACAGACGCTGCTTTTTTTCTTCTTCCGGGACATCGTCCACCATATCGGCGGCCGGTGTGCCAGGACGGGCAGAGAAAATAAAGCTGTAGCTCATATCGAAATTCACATCAGCGATAAGCTTCATGGTTTTCTCGAAGTCTTCGGTGCTTTCGCCCGGGAAACCGACGATAAAATCAGAGCTAATCTGGATGTCCGGGCGCGCTTCGCGTAGCTTACGGATGATCGCTTTATACTCCAGCGCCGTGTGGGTGCGGCTCATCAGGTTAAGGATGCGATCGGACCCGCTTTGCACTGGCAGATGCAGGAAACTCACCAGCTCCGGCGTGTCGCGATACACGTCAATGATGTCATCGGTAAATTCGATCGGATGGCTGGTGGTGAAGCGAATTCGGTCAATACCGTCGATCGCCGCCACCAGCCGCAGCAGTTCGGCAAAGGTACCGGTGGTGCCGTCGTAGTTTTCACCGCGCCAGGCGTTCACGTTCTGGCCGAGCAGGTTCACTTCACGCACGCCCTGCGCCGCCAGTTGGGCAATCTCAAACAGGATATCGTCACACGGACGGCTGACCTCTTCACCTCGGGTGTACGGTACTACGCAGTAAGTGCAGTACTTGTTGCAGCCTTCCATGATGGAGACAAACGCGGTCGGGCCATCAGCGCGCGGTTCCGGCAGACGGTCAAACTTCTCGATTTCCGGGAAGCTGATATCCACCACCGGGCTGCGGGTGCCACGCACGGAGTTGATCATCTCCGGCAGACGATGCAGTGTTTGTGGGCCAAAAATAATATCGACGTAGTGCGCGCGCTGGCGAATGTGATCGCCTTCTTGCGAGGCCACGCAGCCACCGACGCCGATAATCAAATCGGGGTTCTTTTCCTTAAGCAGCTTCCAGCGACCTAACTGATGGAAGACTTTTTCCTGTGCCTTCTCGCGGATTGAGCAGGTATTAAGCAGCAGCACATCCGCTTCTTCCGCCACGTCGGTCAGTTGATACCCGTGAGTGGCATCCAGCAGATCGGCCATCTTGGATGAATCGTATTCGTTCATCTGACAGCCCCAGGTTTTAATATGGAGTTTTTTCGTCATCGACTTGCTCATGCTCAGTGTAAAGCCAGGATTGCAGGGCGCGTATTGTAATGCTTTGCCGTCGTTGTGACCAGCCTGGCCTCAAGGCGTTAAAAATCCGGTAAACTTAGGGTATTCAGGTTTAAGGATAAGTGACCATGAACAATCTAACCACTGATGTCGCCATCGTCGGCGGCGGAATGGTCGGCAGCGCACTGGCATTGGGTCTGGCGCAGCAGGGCTTTACGGTAACAGTGATCGAACAAGCGGAACCGCCCGCGTTCAATGCGCAATCGCAGCCGGATGTGCGCATTTCGGCGATCAGCGCCGCGTCTGTCGCACTGCTGCGCGGGCTGGGCGTCTGGGATAGCGTGCGTGAGATGCGCTGTCATCCCTGGCGGCGGCTGGAAACCTGGGAGTGGGAAAACGCGCATGTGGTCTTTGATGCCGCAGAACTGAAACTTCCGCAGCTCGGATATATGGTTGAAAACCCGGTGTTGCAGCGCGCGCTCTGGCAGGCGCTGGCGGTCCATCCGCAGGTGACGCTGCGCGTCGCAACCGGTCTTGCCTCTATGTTGCGGCAGGACGATGGCTACCGGCTGCTGTTCGCCGATGACAGCGAGTTGTCCACATCATTAGTGGTGGGCGCTGACGGTGCGAATTCGCAGGTGCGGCAGATGGCGGGCATCGGCACTCATTCCTGGCAGTATCAGCAGTCCTGCATGTTAATTACTGTTGAATGCGAAGATGATCCGGGCGACAGCACCTGGCAGCAGTTTACCCCTGACGGGCCGCGCGCCTTCCTGCCGCTGTTCGATCACTGGGCGTCGCTGGTGTGGTATGACCATCCCGCCCGCATTCGCCAGCTACAAACATTGACGATGGAGCAGTTGCAGCAGGAAATTACACGCGTCTTTCCGTCACGACTCGGCAAGGTAAAACCGGTGGCTGCAGGCGCATTCCCACTGACCCGCCGCCACGCGCTGCAGTATGTCCAGCCGTCGCTGGCGCTGGTCGGCGATGCGGCGCACACCATTCATCCGCTGGCGGGGCAGGGCGTTAACCTCGGCTATCGTGACGTGGATGCGCTGCTGGATGTCTTAGCCAGTGCGCGCAGTCACGGCGAAGCGTGGTACAGCTACCCCATTCTGAAACGCTACCAGACGCGCCGTATGGCGGATAACTACATTATGCAGTCGGGAATGGATCTGTTTTATGCCGGATTCAGCAACGACCTTGCGCCCGTACGGGTGCTGCGCAATATCGGCCTGATGGCAGCCGAACGCGCGGGTGTCCTGAAACGTCAGGCGCTGAAGTATGCGTTGGGGTTGTAACGTTCAATTCCCCTCTTTTATAGAGGGGAATGATAGAGAGGCAGAAAGCAAAAAAGCCCGCCGAAGCGAGCTTTTTTGCATTGAAGTGGCTGGGGTACGAGGATTCGAACCTCGGAATGCCGGAATCAGAATCCGGTGCCTTACCGCTTGGCGATACCCCAATTGTTTGTGGTTTATCTCTGCCTGTGTGCCGGAATCAGACCGGAGCCTTACAGCCTGGAGATACCCCAACAGGGTGCGTCTAACATCAGGTTAAAACGTCTTTTAAATTTGGCTGGGGTACGAGGATTCGAACCTCGGAATGCCGGAATCAGAATCCGGTGCCTTACCGCTTGGCGATACCCCAATTGTTTGTGGTTTATCTCTGCTTTCGTGCCGTAATCAGACCGATGTCATACAGCCTGGAGATACCCCAATTTTATTTGGTGGCTACGACGGGATTCGAACCTGTGACCCCATCATTATGAGTGATGTGCTCTAACCAACTGAGCTACGTAGCCGATACTTCCTTTTCATCGACTGGCTGGGGTACCTGGATTCGAACCAGGGAATGCCGGTATCAAAAACCGGTGCCTTACCGCTTGGCGATACCCCAACAACAGGTACGTCAGTGAGTCGATGAAATATGGCTGGGGTACCTGGATTCGAACCAGGGAATGCCGGTATCAAAAACCGGTGCCTTACCGCTTGGCGATACCCCATCCGTACAACGCTTACCTGGGAATGGTGCGGGAGGCGAGACTTGAACTCGCACACCTTGCGGCGCCAGAACCTAAATCTGGTGCGTCTACCAATTTCGCCACTCCCGCAAAAAGATGGTGGCTACGACGGGATTCGAACCTGTGACCCCATCATTATGAGTGATGTGCTCTAACCAACTGAGCTACGTAGCCATCTTTTTCGCGTTACCTTATCGGCGTTGCGGGGCGCATTATGCGTATTGAGCCCTGTAGCGTCAACCTCTTTTTGACGGAAAATCGCCGGAATGTGACTGTTTGGTTAGGTTGCGAACAGCGTGGCGCATTATTCGGCAATTATTGGTTATTTCTCAAATTTAGTGATGAAAAACAACAAAGGGCCCCGCAGGGCCCAGTGCGAATTTTCATCACTTTTACTGATAAGCGGACTGGTGTACGCCAACCGCACGACCTGAGGGATCGTTCATGGTTTTGAAGGCCTCATCCCACTCGATCGCTTTGGCGGAAGAGCAGGCGACAGACGGACCGCCAGGCACACATTCTGCTGCGCTCGGTACCGGGAACAGCTCCTCGAAAATCTCACGATACAGATACGCTTCTTTCGATGTTGGCGTGTTGTACGGGAAACGGAAGCTCGCAGTTTCCAGTTGTTGATCGGAAATTTGCTTTGCCGCCACCTCTTTCAGCGTGTCGATCCAGCTGTAACCCACACCGTCGGAGAACTGCTCTTTTTGACGCCATGCAACGCTTGCCGGCAGGTAAGCTTCAAAACACTCACGCAGGACGTGTTTCTCCATTTTGCCGTTACCGCACATTTTGTCCTGCGGGTTGATGCGCATCGCCACGTCGAGGAATTTCTTGTCGAGGAACGGTACGCGGGCTTCAACACCCCAGGCGGACATCGCTTTGTTGGCGCGGGCGCAGTCAAACATATGCAGCGCCTGCAATTTACGCACGGTCTCTTCATGCAGCTCTTTCGCATCCGGCGCTTTATGGAAATAGAGATAGCCGCCAAACACTTCGTCAGAACCTTCGCCGGAGAGCACCATTTTGATGCCCATCGCTTTGATTTTACGGGACATCAGGTACATCGGCGTCGAGGCTCGAATCGTGGTCACATCGTAGGTTTCAATGTGATAAATCACGTCGCGGATCGCGTCGAGACCTTCCTGCACCGTGAAGTGGATTTCATGGTGGACGGTGCCAAGATGGTTAGCGACTTCCTGCGCGGCTTTCAGATCCGGCGAACCCACCAGACCGACAGCGAAAGAGTGCAGTTGCGGCCACCAGGCTTCTGAACGTTCCTGATCTTCAACACGGCGCGCGGCGTATTTTTTGGTGATCGCGGAGATAATTGACGAATCCAGCCCGCCGGACAGCAGCACACCGTACGGCACGTCAGACATCAGATGGCTTTTAACCGAATCTTCCAGCGCCTGACGCAGCTCTGCTTTGTCTGTCACGTTGTCTTTGACGGCGTCGTAATCAAACCAGTCGCGCTGATAGTAAGAGCGGATCTCGCCGTCTTTGCTCCACAGATAGCTTCCCGGAGGGAACTCTTTAATGGTGCGGCACACCGGCACCAGCGCTTTCATTTCAGAAGCGACATAGAAGTTGCCGTGCTCGTCGTAGCCCATATACAGCGGAATAATACCAATGTGGTCGCGGCCAATCAGGTAGGCGTCTTTTTCGCTGTCATAAAGGACGAAAGCAAACATGCCCTGCAGATCGTCGAGAAACTCAGCGCCTTTTTCCTGATACAGGGCGAGGATCACTTCGCAATCAGAGCCGGTCTGGAACGCGTAGCGATCGCCATATTCTGCGCGTAGCGCCTGGTGGTTGTAGATCTCACCGTTAACCGCCAGCGCGTGCGTTTTCTTTTCGTTATACAGCGGCTGGGCACCGGCGTTGACGTCGACAATCGACAGACGTTCGTGGGCGAGAATCGCTTTATCGCAGGCATAGATACCGGACCAGTCCGGGCCGCGATGGCGCATCAGGCGGGAAAGCTCCAGCGCTTTTTTGCGCAGCTCCCCCGCGTCAGTTTTAATATCCAGTACACCAAAAATAGAACACATAAACGTCTCCGTTACCCTGTTGCGTAATGCTGTTGTGTCATTTGCTCTGAGAGAGACAATGCCGCAAAGCGTGAGGCTGGCGCAAGGGGTTTACGGGCTTATCAGAAAATAATGCAATGAGAGTTGTTGATTGATGAAAAAGGCGCGGCGTTGCTGTGCATTTGTTGATGAATTATTAGTAAAAGACATTATTCATTAGATAAATGATAATTGCAGGCCGGATGCGTTATGCATCATCCGGCGCGGTGATTAAAAAACGTCAATTTCCGCAACGGACGGGTAAATCCAGGAAGGGCGGAACGGCATGCTGTCGATGTCATCGACCGTTGAGACGCCGGAGAGCACCAGAACAGTTTCCAGACCGGCCTGGAAGCCTGCCAGAATATCGGTGCGCAGGTTGTCGCCGACAATGACCGTTTGCTCGGAATGCGCCTGCATTTTGTTGAGTGCGGCGCGAATGATCCACGGGCTGGGTTTGCCGACGTAAAACGGTTTGCGACCGGAGATTTTCTCGATGCCAGCGCAAAGTGCGCCGCAGGCCGGATAATAACCGCGACCGTGGGTGTCCGGATTGGTGGCGATAAAGCGCGCGCCATTGGCGACGAAGAACGCCGCTTTATGCATCATGTCCCAGTTGTAGGAGCGCGTTTCGCCGACGATCACGAAATCCGGGTTAACGTCCGTGATAGTGAACCCGGCTTTATATAATTCATGAATCAACGCACCTTCGCCGACGACATACGCTTTTTTGCCTTCCTGACGACGCAGAAAATCTGCAGTCGCCATGGCCGAGGTGTAAAACACGCTGTCCGGCACATTGACACCGGCGGTGGCGAAACGGTTTGCCAGATCCTGCCCGGTCTGGGAAGGGTAGTTGGTCAGCAGGACCAGCGGCAGCCCTTTCTCCAGGATGCGGGTGACGAACTCCGCAGCACCGGGAACGGCGACGTTATCGTGCATCAGCACGCCGTCGATATCACAAATTACATTCTTAATGGTCATGGATACCCAGGCTCAACAGCTTAAAGAGAGGCGTACTATAAAACCGCTTTAGCTTTCCAGCAAACGCTGTAGCAGGATGCCGTTAAGCATAGCGCGTTTTACCAGCGCAAACGCGCCAATAGCGGAACGGTGATCGAGTGTGGAACGCACCACCGGCAGATTTTTGCGAAACGCCTTCAGCACCTGCGTATTAATGCAGCCTTCAATGGCGGGCAGCAGCACGCGCTCGGCTTCGATGATTTCCCCGGCAATCACCACTTTCTGCGGGTTAAACAGGTTAATGGCGATAGCGATGGTTTTGCCGAGCTGGCGGCCTACGTGCTCAATGACTTCGCTCGCCAGCGGGTCGCCTTTATTGGCGGCTTTGCAGATGGCGCTGATCGTGCAGTCATCCAGCGTCACACGGCTCTGATAGCCCTGTTCCAGCAGATGACGAACGCGTTGTTCGATGGCGGCGTTGGCGGCGACGGTTTCCAGACAGCCGAAATTGCCGCAGTGGCAGCGTTCGCCCAGCGGGTCGACCTGAATGTGGCCGATTTCACCGACGTTGCCGTTACGGCCGATAAAGATGCGCCCGTTGGAGATGATCCCGGCGCCGGTGCCGCGGTGGACACGCACCAGAATGGAGTCTTCACAGTCCTGACTTGCACCAAAATAGTGCTCCGCCAGCGCTAAGCTGCGGATATCATGGCCAATAAAACAGGTGACGTTAAACCGTTTTTCCACCGCATCGACCAATGCCCAGTTTTCCACCGGGATGTGCGGCATATAGCGGATCACGCCACTGTCGGGGTCGACCAGCCCGGGCAGGATCACCGAAATAGCAATCAACTCGCGGATTTTCCGCTGGCAAGAGGTGATAAACAGCGAAATCGTGTTCAGCAGCGCGTGTTCCAGCGTTTCCTGCGTGCGCTCTGGTAACGGATAGTGCTCTTCCGCCAGCACTTTGCTGCTCAGATCGTAGAGTGTCAGGGTCGTGTCATGACGGCCGAGGCGAATGCCGATGGCGTGGAAATTGCGGGTTTCGGTGATGATGGAGATTGCGCGGCGGCCCCCGGTGGAGGCTTGCTGATCGACTTCTTTGATCAGGCCGCGTTCAATCAACTGACGCGTAATTTTTGTCACGCTGGCGGGGGCAAGCTGGCTTTGTTCTGCGATCTGAATGCGCGAGATGGGGCCGTGCTGATCGATCAGACGGTATACCGCCGCGCTGTTCAGTTGTTTTACGAGATCAACATTGCCAATTTGAGCTTGTCCGCCAGGTGTCATACATTTACTTACTCAGTGACGACCTCGTTACCATTAACGATGGTCTTGGTTACCTTATAGTCGCGAGTGAATGCGGTCAGGTTGGCGATCATCCCAGGCGCAATGCTGCCCAGTTGCTTATCGACACCTATCGCACGCGCCGGGTAGAGCGTCGCCATACGCAGGACTTCATCCAGCGCAATGCCGCAATGCTCAACCAGATTGCGAACTCCTTCAATCATGGTCAGAGAGGAGCCGCTCAGCGTGCCATTCTCATCTACACACAATCCATTCCGGTAGTATATTGTTTTCCCGGCAAAAATGAACTGGTCAATATTTGCGCCTGCCGGTGCGGTCGCATCGGTTACCAGACACAGCTTGTCGCCTTTCAGACGTTTTGCGTTACGGACGTTGGCGAAATCGACATGCAGGCCGTCGGCGATAATGCCGCAGTAAACGTCCGGCTCATCAAAAATCGCGCCCGCCAGACCCGGTTCACGGCCGGTGATATACGGCATGGCGTTATAAAGGTGCGTCGCGAAAGTAATCCCGGCGCGGAAGCCGATTTTCGCTTCTTTTAGCGTGGCGTTGGAGTGCCCGGCGGAGACCACAATCCCGGCATTCACCAGCTTGCGGATCACCTCAGGTTCAACCATCTCCGGCGCGAGGGTGACTTTGGTGATGACGTCGGCGTTAGCGCAGAGGAAATCCACCAGTTCCGCGTCCGGCTTACGCACGAAATCCGGGTTATGGGTGCCTTTCTTGACGATATTCAGCCACGGACCTTCCAGATGCAGACCCAGCGCCTGGTTCGGGTATTTCGCCAGATATTCGCGCATCACGCGAATGCCCTGTTTCATCAGCTCGTCGCTGGAGGTGATCAGGGTCGGCAGATAGCTGGTGCAGCCCGATTTTTCATTGGCCTTCTGCATGATTTCCAGCGTTTTCACGCTGACGGCGTCCATGGTGTCGTTAAACTGCACGCCGCCGCAGCCGTTCAGCTGAACATCTATAAAACCCGGGGCGAGAATGGCGCCATTGACTGAGCGCTGCTCAATGTCAGACGGTAGATCCGCCAGCGGACAGAGACGTTCGATCAGGCCATTGGCGACAACAATCGCATGGTCATCCAGAATTTCGTGGCCGGTATAAATCCGACCATGGGTTAATGCATACATTACAACCCCCGGTTACAAAAATACGACCGTCTCCCCCTCAGGAGAGACGGTATTGAATCAAAGACCTTTAACGTTTTCTGCTTCTAACTCGTTGAAGTATTTTAACGTTTTCACTTTCAGCTCCATGGTGGACGGTTCGTCGCAAACCATGACCGCTTTCGGGTGCAGTTGCAGACAGCTAATGGTCCACATGTGATTGACGTTTCCTTCCACGGCCGCCTGCAGTGCCTGGGCTTTCTGAGAACCCAGCACCAGAATCATCACTTCTTCCGCATCCAGCAGGGTACCCACGCCAACGGTCAGTGCATATTTCGGCACCAGGTTGACATCACCGTCGAAGAAACGGGAGTTTGCCACGCGAGTGTCATGGGTCAGGGTTTTAATACGGGTGCGGGAGGCCAGAGAAGAGGCCGGTTCGTTGAACGCGATATGGCCGTCGTTACCTACGCCGCCCATAAACAGATGAATTTTACCGTAGGAACGGATTTTTTCTTCGTACTGACGGCATTCCGCATCGATGTCCGGCGCGTTACCATTCAGCAGGTTGATGTTTTCTGCCGGGATATCAACATGATCGAAGAAGTTGCGGTGCATAAAGCTGTGGTAGCTTTCCGGGTGTTCCTTCGGCAGACCAACGTATTCGTCCATGTTGAAGGTGACAACGTGCTTAAAGCTAATCTGGCCTGCTTTATGCATCTCAACCAGCGCTTTGTACGCGGTAAGCGGCGTGCCGCCGGTCGGGAGGCCGAGTACAAACGGGCGATCAGCAGTAGGTTTGAAGGCATTGATACGATTGACGATATGACGTGCGGCCCATTTACCTACTTGTTCAGCAGTCGCCAGGGGGATCAGTCTCATTGTTCACCTCAATAATGTTAATTTAAAGCGTTGGCGGATTGGTACCGATACTCTGTTAAGGGTAACCTGGTTTGCCAGCGAAAGGGGACAATCCGTCTTGATTTTTTGAATGATAAAATAAGTTTTGGCTGTTAGCCAGCGAATGGGAGGGGTTATTACGATATTTGGTGATTATAATCACAAAAAGCGGGTGTTTAATTTGCGAGACGAATTAATTTTCCACACACTCTGAACGTAGGTGATAAATCGCCACGCTTCAAGGTTTGTTACACAATAAAAAAACGGCTTTGAATGAGTCTGAACGGGGTCTCATAGGGGGAAGAAAGTGAGTATTCTAGGTTATTTACAAAAAGTAGGCCGCGCACTGATGGTGCCAGTGGCCACGCTGCCGGCCGCAGCCATCCTGATGGGTGTCGGCTATTGGATCGACCCGGTAGGCTGGGGTGGTGAGAACGCGCTGGCGGCGTTCTTCATCAAATCCGGCTCTGCTATTATCGACAACATGTCCGTACTGTTCGCCATCGGTGTGGCTTACGGTATGTCCAAAGATAAAGACGGTGCAGCAGCACTCACCGGCTTCGTCGGTTTCCTCGTTTTAACGACACTCTGCTCGCCAGCTGCCGTGTCGATGATCCAAAAAATCCCGGCGGACCAGGTTCCGGCGGCGTTTGGTAAAATCAGCAACCAGTTCGTCGGTATCCTGGTGGGTATCATCTCCGCTGAACTGTACAACCGCTTCTCAAGCGTAGAGCTGCCAAAAGCGCTCTCCTTCTTCAGCGGTCGTCGTCTGGTGCCGATCCTCACCTCTTTCGTCATGATCGTGGTGGCGTTCATCATGATGTACATCTGGCCGGTGATCTTCGACGGTCTGGTGAACTTTGGTGAGCACATCCAGAAACTGGGCTCCATCGGTGCGGGCGTGTACGCCTTCTTCAACCGTTTGCTGATCCCGGTAGGTCTGCACCACGCGCTGAACTCCGTATTCTGGTTCGACGTTGCGGGTATTAACGACATTCCTAACTTCCTGGGTGGTGCACAGTCCATCGAAGCAGGTAAAGCGGTTGTCGGTATCACCGGTCGTTATCAGGCGGGCTTCTTCCCGATCATGATGTTCGGTCTGCCAGGTGCAGCACTGGCTATCTACCATTGCGCACGTCCGGAAAACAAAGCGAAAGTACTGGGTATCATGATGGCGGGCGCCTTCGCGGCCTTCTTCACTGGTATCACCGAACCGCTGGAATTCTCCTTCATGTTCGTTGCGCCTGTGCTGTATGTCATCCACGCCATCCTGACCGGTATCTCCGTGTTCATCGCGGCGAGCATGCACTGGATTGCGGGCTTTGGCTTCAGCGCCGGTCTGGTGGATATGGTGCTGTCTTCGCGTAACCCGCTGGCAACCCAGTGGTACATGTTGATCCCGCAGGGCCTGGTGTTCTTCGTGATCTACTACCTGGTGTTCCGCTTCACCATCACCAAATTCAACCTGATGACTCCGGGTCGCGAACTGGCGGTTGCTGGCAGCGAAGCGGATGGTCAGGACGTGAATCTGAGCAGTGGTAAAGATCAGGATGTCGCAGGTCTGGCACGTCAGTACATCGCCGCTGTCGGTGGTTCTGACAACCTGACTGGTATCGATGCCTGTATCACCCGTCTGCGTCTGTCCGTGAAAGACTCAAGCCTGGTGAACGAAGCACTGGCTAAACGCCTGGGCGCAACCGGTGTTATCCGTCTGAACAAAACCAGCGTGCAGATCATCGTTGGCTTTGTGGCTGAGAAAATTGCTAACGCGATGCACACCACCGGCCCTGTCGCGGCGGTAGAAGCAGCTCCGGCAGCAGCGCCAGCACAGGCGGCGGCAAAACCGCAGGCGGTGCCGAACGCGGTTACCATCGCCGCACTGGTTTCTCCAGTAACCGGTGACGTGGTGGCGCTGGATCAGGTGCCTGATGAAGCCTTCGCCAGCAAAGCGGTCGGTGACGGCGTGGCGGTGAAACCGACGGAAAGTGTTGTCGTTTCTCCGGCAGCGGGCACGATCGTGAAAATCTTCAACACCAACCATGCTTTCTGCCTGGAAACTGACAAAGGCGCGGAAATCGTTGTCCACATGGGTATCGATACTGTCGCGCTGAACGGTGAAGGCTTTAAGCGTCTGGTGGAAGAGGGTGCGGAAGTGACAGCAGGTCAGCCCATCCTTGAGATGGACCTGGACTTCCTGAACGCCAACGCGCGCTCGATGATTAGCCCGGTGGTTTGCAGCAACATCGACGACTTCAGCGGCCTGGTCATTAAGGCGCAGGGTCACGTTGTTGCAGGCGAAACCGCGCTGTATGAGATTAAAGGCAAGTAATCGCTCCTGAGCAAGCAACTGCATGCCTTAAGCGGCGGGGGATCTCCTCCGCCGCTTTTTTTTGCAGCAATCAGCCCCCAGATAGTTCTTCAGAGAGGTAATTTCCGCAACTAATGGTTGTCTCTTCGACTGGCTTATAAGATCATATGCCGTTATACGTTGTTTACGCCTTGAGGAACCCACGATGAGTGAGGCTGAAGCCCGCCCGACAAACTTTATTCGTCAGATCATTGATGAGGATCTGGCCAGTGGTAAGCACACCACGATCCACACGCGTTTTCCGCCTGAACCGAACGGCTATCTGCACATCGGTCATGCGAAGTCTATCTGCCTGAACTTTGGCATCGCCCAGGACTACAACGGGCTGTGCAACCTGCGTTTCGATGACACCAACCCGGTAAAAGAAGACATCGAATACGTCGAGTCTATTCAGAATGACGTGCAATGGTTAGGTTTCCACTGGGCAGGCAAAGTCTGCTATTCGTCGGATTATTTCGATCAACTGCACCACTATGCGGTTGAGCTTATCAACAAAGGCCTCGCTTATGTTGACGAACTCTCTGCGGATGAAATTCGTGAGTACCGAGGCACGCTGACCCAGCCGGGTAAAAACAGCCCGTACCGCGATCGCAGCGTTGAAGAAAACCTGGCGCTGTTCGAAAAAATGCGTGCTGGTGGTTTTGAAGAGGGTAAAGCCTGTCTGCGTGCGAAGATCGACATGGCGTCGCCGTTCATCGTCATGCGTGATCCAGTGCTGTATCGCATTAAATTTGCTGATCACCACCAGACCGGCAGCAAGTGGTGCATCTACCCGATGTATGACTTCACCCACTGCATCAGCGATGCGCTGGAAGGCATTACTCACTCGCTGTGTACGCTGGAATTCCAGGACAACCGCCGTCTGTACGACTGGGTGCTGGATAACATCACAATCCCGGTTCATCCGCGTCAGTACGAGTTCTCTCGTCTGAACCTGGAGTATACCGTCATGTCCAAGCGTAAGCTGAACCTGCTGGTGACTGACAAGCACGTAGAAGGCTGGGATGACCCGCGGATGCCGACCATCTCCGGTCTGCGTCGTCGTGGTTACACCCCGGCGTCGATTCGTGAGTTCTGCAAGCGAATCGGCGTGACCAAACAGGACAACACCATCGAGATCGCCTCGCTGGAATCCTGCATTCGTGAAGATCTCAACGAAAACGCCCCACGCGCGATGGCGGTAATTGATCCGGTGAAACTGGTTATCGAAAACTACCCGCAGGGCGAAAGCGAAATGGTCACTATGGCGAACCATCCGAATAAACCGGAAATGGGCAGCCGTGAGGTGCCGTTCAGCGGTGAAATCTGGATCGACCGTGCTGACTTCCGTGAAGAAGCCAACAAGCAGTACAAGCGCCTGGTGCTCGGTAAAGAGGTGCGTCTGCGTAATGCGTACGTCATCAAGGCAGAGCGCGTTGAGAAAGATGCCGAAGGCAATATCACCACCATTTTCTGCACCTACGATGCAGATACGCTGAGCAAAGATCCGGCTGATGGCCGTAAAGTCAAAGGCGTGATCCACTGGGTCAGCGCGGCGCATGCGCTGCCGGTGGAGATTCGTCTGTATGATCGCCTGTTCAGCGTGCCAAACCCGGGCGCGGCAGATGACTTCCTCGCGACGATTAACCCGCAATCGCTGGTGATCAAAAATGGTTTCGTTGAGCCAGGTCTGAAGGTCGCAGAAGTGGGTAAAGCGTTCCAGTTTGAACGTGAAGGCTATTTCTGCCTCGACAGCCGTTACGCAACCGCGGACAAACTGGTGTTTAACCGCACTGTCGGTCTGCGCGACACCTGGGCGAAAATCGGCGAGTAATTCGTCATTCCAGTAAAGACGCCGCTTAGCGCGGCGTTTTTTTTCGCTTACCAATCATGGCGTTACACTTTATTAACATTCGCGATGCGAATTAATACTATTTGCAAACACTCTTTTTCAAACCTGATTTAATAATAAAATCTTAAATCTCATCTTCTGATAAACGCATTTTCCTGAATCCGTAGCGATTTCTGTCAAATTCCGCAGGCGATGCTCTTTGTTACAAAGTGCAATCAATTATGTGCGCTTTGTCATAATCTTGTCATTTCGTGCCATAAAGTGATTGATAATTCGCGTCGCGAAAAATAGTCTACACATCAGTAGATGCACGGGAATTTTCCCGACTACTTTTTCACATTTTTATTTTTATCGCTGTTCGCCTTTTGAGCGGCGTTTTTAAAAGTCAAAGAGGATATACACATGCGTACGTTCAGTGGCAAACGTAGTACGCTGGCGCTGGCTATTGCAGGCGTCACCGCATTATCGGGCTGGGTTGCGGTTCCGCAGGCCAGTGCAGCAGGCTTCATCGATGATTCAACTTTAACCGGCGGCATCTATTACTGGCAGCGTGAGCGTGACCGTAAAGACGTGACCGACGGCGACAAATACAAAACCAACCTTTCTCACTCCACCTGGAACGCCAATCTGGACTTCCAGTCTGGCTATGCCGCCGACATGTTCGGTCTGGATATTGCCGCCTTTACCGCTATCGAAATGGCCGAATCTGCTGAAAGTGGCCACCCGAACGAAATCGCGTTCTCCTCGATC
The DNA here is from genome assembly GCF_030053895.1 of Trabulsiella odontotermitis. Classification (NCBI taxonomy): domain Bacteria; kingdom Pseudomonadati; phylum Pseudomonadota; class Gammaproteobacteria; order Enterobacterales; family Enterobacteriaceae; genus Trabulsiella; species Trabulsiella odontotermitis. Next base: position 3,118,189 of record NZ_CP125781.1, on the reverse strand, counting down.
AACAAGGGTTATGACGAAGACTACTCCGGTGATAAGAGCGGGATCAGCCTCTACAAAGCGGCAGCAAAATTCAAATATGGCCCGGTATGGGCGCGTGCGGGTTACATTCAGCCGACCGGGCAAACCCTGTTAGCGCCGCACTGGAGCTTCATGCCGGGTACTTACCAGGGTGCGGAGGCCGGGGCGAACTTTGATTATGGCGATGCGGGCGCGTTGAGCTTCTCCTACATGTGGACCAACGAGTATAAAGCGCCGTGGCATATTGAAACCGACAAGTTCTACCAGAACGACAAGAAAACCAAAGTCGATTACCTGCACTCTCTCGGTGCCAAATACGATTTCAAAAACGACCTGGTGCTGGAAGCGGCGTTTGGTCAGTCTGAAGGGTTTGTCGACCAGTACTTCGCGAAAGCCAGTTACAAATTTGATGTCGCCGGTTCTCCGCTCTCCACCAGCTATCAGTTCTATGGCGCTCGCGACAAAGCGGACAATAATACCATCAACGATATCTACGATGGCACCGCATGGTTACAGGCGCTGACCTTCGGCTACAAAGTGGCGGATGTGGTTGACCTGCGACTGGAAGGCACCTGGGTACGTGCGGAAGGCCAGTGTACTGCACCCATTTTGTTGGACGATGAAATGGAATAGTCCCTGATATGTCAAAGCCAAAATACCCCTTCGAAAAGCGCCTTGAAGTCGTGAATCACTACTTCACAACTGATGATGGTTACAGGATCATCTCTGCACGTTTTGGTGTGCCTCGAACCCAGGTCAGGACGTGGGTTGCCCTCTATGAAAAACATGGAGAAAAAGGTTTAATTCCCAAACCTAAAGGCGTTAGTGCTGATCCAGAGTTGCGCATTAAGGTCGTGAAAGCCGTGACCGAGCAGCAGATGTCCCTCAATCAGGCTGCTGCTCACTTTATGCTTGCTGGTAGTGGTTCTGTAGCCAAGTGGCTGAAAGTCTATGAGGAGCACGGAGAAGCTGGTTTACGCGCACTCAAGATCGGCACCAAAAGAAACATTACAATGTCAGTTGATCCAGAAAAAGCGGCGTTAGCATTGGAGCTGTCGAAAGACCGACGTATTGAGGATCTTGAAAGACAAGTTCGATTCCTTGAAATGCGGCTTACGTATCTAAAAAAGCTGAAAGCCTTAGCTCATCCCGCGAAAAAGTGAAAGTACTCAACGAGCTAAGGCAGTTTTACCCTCTTGATGAGCTTCTCAAGGCAGCGGAGATACCGCGCAGTACGTTTTATTACCATCTAAAGGCTCTCAGCAAGCCTGATAAGTATGCGGATGTTAAAAAGCGTATTGGTGAGATTTATCACGAGAATAAAGGTCGTTACGGATACCGTAGGGTAACGTTGTCTCTCCATCGAGACGGGGAACGGATTAACCATAAAGCCGTTCAGCGCCTGATGGGAACCCTCTCGCTTAAGGCAGCGATTAAGGTCAAGCGATACAGCTCCTACAGAGGAGAGGTAGGGCAAACCGCCCCCAATGTTCTCCAAAGGGATTTCAAGGCTACACGGCCAAACGAGAAGTGGGTTACCGACGTTACTGAATTTGCAGTCAATGGGCGAAAGCTGTATTTGTCTCCAGTAATAGATCTCTTCAACAACGAAGTTATTTCTTACAGCCTGTCGGAAAGACCTGTGATGAACATGGTCGAGAATATGCTCGATCAGGCATTCAAAAAGCTTAAGCCTCACGAGCATCCTATTCTGCACTCTGACCAGGGATGGCAGTATCGTATGAGAAGGTATCAAAACATCCTTAAAGAACAAGGCATTACACAGAGCATGTCCAGAAAAGGCAATTGTCTGGATAATGCAGTCGTGGAATGTTTCTTTGGAACCTTAAAGTCGGAGTGTTTTTATCTTGACGAGTTCAGTAATATAAGCGAACTGAAGGATGCTGTTACGGAATATATTGACTACTACAACAGCAGAAGAATTAGCCTGAAATTAAAAGGTCTGAGTCCAATTGAATATCGAACCCAGACCTATGTGCCTCGTGTTTAACTGTCCAACTTTTTGGGGTCAGTACACAGCAGGGCTACTTCCTGCAGCGTATGACGCCGACCTACGCCTCCTCTAATGGTCGTCTGGATATCTGGTGGGATAACCGCTCAGACTTCAACGCCAACGGTGAAAAAGCGGTCTTCTTCGGCGCGATGTATGACCTGAAAAACTGGGATCTGCCTGGCTGGGCGGTCGGTGCTTCTTACGTCTATGCATGGGATGCGAAACCGTCTGACTGGTTTATCAACGGTGCGGGCCAGCGTGAAGACATGGCTTCCAACAAAATCAAAGAATCTGCCTACAGCCTGGACGCGATGTACACCGTGCAGGAAGGCCGTGCCAAAGGCACGATGCTCAAACTTCACTTCACACAGTACGACAACCACTCCGATATCCCGAGCTGGGGTGGCGGTTACGGCAACATCTTCCAGGATGAGCGCGACGTGAAATTTATCGTCATCGCACCGTTCACTATTTTCTGATGCCAGCAGGGGCGGGGCAACCCGCTCCTGACATAAGGACGACATAATGAAGAAACTCATTCTTATCGCTATCATGGCATCGGGGCTGGTTGCGTGTGCACAGCCGACGACGCCAGCGCCGAAGGAAGACAGCCGCCTGAAAGAGGCTTACAGCGCCTGCATTAACACGGCGGAAGGCAACCCGGATAAACTCGAAGCCTGCCAGAGCGTGCTGAACGTGCTGAAAAAAGAGAAAGCGCACGAGCAGTTCGCCACGCAGGAAACCGTGCGTACGCTGGATTATCAGCAGTGCATTCAGGCGACCCGTACCGGCAACGACCAGGCGGTCAAGGCCAACTGCGATCGCATCTGGCAGGAAATCCGCAGCAACAACAAACCATAACCGTTTCGATGGTGAAGAGAGGCCCGCGCTGCGGGTCTTTTTATTTGGCTGAAAAACGGCAATAAAAAAGCCAGCCCGGAGGCTGGCTTCTGGGGTAGCTGAAGATTATTTTTCCACGGCGTCGTGCGCGTGTTCATCTTCGCGGCAATCGCCTTCAGCGCAGTGACCATACAGGTACAGGCTGTGGTTGGTCAGGCGGATGCCATGGCGTGAGGCAATTTCACGCTGACGCGCTTCGATAGAGTCATCGCTGAACTCGATCACTTTGCCGCAATCCAGGCAGATCAGATGATCGTGGTGGTGCTGCTGCGTCAGTTCAAAAACCGATTTGCCGCCTTCAAAATTGTGGCGGGTTACGATACCGGCGTCATCAAACTGGTTGAGCACGCGATAGACCGTTGCCAGCCCAATCTCTTCACCCATGTCAATCAGACGCTTGTATAGATCTTCCGCACTGACATGGTGGTTATCCGGCTCCTGGAGTACTTCCAGAATCTTTAACCGTGGAAGCGTGACTTTCAGGCCGGCCTTCTTTAATGCGGTATTGTTGTCAGTCATGCGGAATCTGTCCTGTTGCTAAACGATTCACTTCCTGAAGTGGAAGTCTCACAGAGAATGCGCCCGGTAGAATGCGTCTCAATTATAGAACTGCCATGTATAAATGAAAACTGCAAGCGCCTGGCATACTATGCTTTCAAAAACGAGGCACTACCAGCAAAGCTAATGAACGAACCTCGTTAAATCAGCTGTCATTGTACAGGCATGCGCTTAAAAGTTAAAAATTTGTAGCGATAAATTTGATTGCTTTTATCTATTAATACGGTGCGATTTATTCATCGCACCGCTCACGCCTTATGCGTTTTTAATGGCTTCCAGATTAAGTTCTTCGGCAACCTGTTTGACCCACTTTTCAACGCGCTCAGCAGTCAGTTCCGGTTGACGATCTTCGTCAATTGCCAGACCGACAAAGTGGTCGTCATCCGCCAGCCCTTTAGAGGCTTCGAAGTGATAACCCGCTGTCGGCCAGTGACCGACAATGATCGCGCCGCGCGGTTCGATGATGTCGCGGATGGTTCCCAGCGCGTCGCAGAAGTATTCAGCATAGTCTTCCTGGTCGCCACAGCCAAACAGGGCTACCAGTTTCCCGGTAAAGTCTATCTCTTCCAGCGACGGGAAAAAGTCGTCCCAGTCGCACTGTGCTTCACCGTAGTACCAGGTCGGAATGCCCAACAGCAGGAGATCGAACGCTTCGATATCTTCTTTGCTGCTTTTTGCAATGTCATGCACGTCGGCAACGTCTTTACCAAGCTGTTTTTGAATCATTTTCGCGATATTTTCGGTATTACCGGTGTCGCTGCCGAAAAAGATGCCTACGATTGCCATGAGTAAAATAACCTCTTGAAACTAAATGATATGGTGGTGGCATATTGCCCACAGATAAGGGCAATCATAGCAGAACAGAGAAGTGCACGGAAACAGCAATCATGCCGGACTGCACTCTCTGCTACATGAAAATGTGTTTTTTGCGCTTTTTCAGCGGTTTTCCTGGCGATGCAGGCTGGCAAGCTGGCTCAACAGGATCTCTTCGATGAGTTCGCTGCGGCTCATATTGCGGGCATCGGCCAGTTCATTTAACGCGTCCACGGCATCGTTGTTGAGCTTGAGCTCAACACGCTTCAGACCGCGAACTTTATCGCGTTTGAGCTGATTGCGCTTATTGATGCGTAACTGTTCGTCACGCGAGAGCGGATTGGTTTTCGGTCTTCCCGGGCGACGCTCATTTGCGAACAAATCTAATGTCGTACGGTCCGTTTGTTCTTTTGCCATGATTCAGAGTGACTTCGGGGAAACAAACAACCAGGCCATTGCCCGGATGGATAGCGCGCCATCATACATCAGCGAAACCCCCACGCCAACGACCGCAGCCATTCTGGCGCGCGGTCGCTGAGTTTTTAAGCATTCAGGCGTCGGCAAGGTAGCGGCGAATGGCGCGCAGCACCGCATCAGGTTTTTCCGCATGCACCCAATGTCCGGCACCGGCAATCACATGCGCCCGCGCCTGCGGGAACTGGGAGAGCAAGGCGTCGCGGTACGCTTCGGTGACGTACGGCGAATTGCCGCCAGGAATGAACAGGGCAGGGTGGTTCCACGCCGGGATGGTTTCCCAGCCGACGATATGTGGATACTGCTCCCACAGCACCGGCACGTTAAACCGCCACTGGCCATCAATGAAGGACTTCAGCAGAAACTGAATCACGCCTTCTTCTTTTAATTGTTCACGCATAACGCTGGCCGCCTGCTGACGGGTCGTGGCGCCGGCATCGGTAACGGCATTAATAGCCGCGAAGATCGCATCATGGCGGCGCACCTGATAATCCACCGGCGCAATATCAATGGCGACCAGTTTTTCCACACGTGACGGGGCCAGCGCGGTCAGCGCCATCGCGGCTTTACCGCCCATAGAGTGACCAACGACAATCGCCTTTTCCAGGTGGTATTCGTCCAGCGTGTCGAGCAGATCCTGCGCCATTGCCGGGTAATTCATGACCGCTGAACGCGGCGACAGGCCGTGGTTACGCATATCGACCTGGTAAACATCGTGGTCGCTCACCAGATCGCGTGCCAGCACGCCGAGGTTGTCGAGACTGCCGAACAGACCATGTACCAGAAGGATGGGAGAATTCTTGTGCAGGTTTTGTGCAGTTTGCGCTCGGGTATTCAAAATCATAGTAAAGTTCTTTATTTCGCTCTGTCGGGTTAGGGTATCATGGTGAACATTCTGCCGCCCGGCCGCAAGACCAGGAACTAATCTGGATTTTGCCGCCATCCTGGTTTGACGCTATCCGCGGTTGGGTTTTGTACTTATAATCCCAACGACTTGTATTCAGAAAAGATATATCACTGGATTAAGATGAAAACGATCGAAGTTGATGACGAACTCTATCGCTATATTGCCAGCCACACGCAGCACATTGGCGAGACCGCATCCGACATTTTACGGCGTATGCTCAAGTTTTCCGCCGTAACGCAAACCGCTGCTCCGGCCACCCGCACGGTTTCAGCACCCGCAATCGCTCAGGCGCCGGTCACCGACGCTAAATCTGCCAACCCGAAGAAAGACAACGTTCGCGCTATGCGTGAACTGCTGCTTTCTGATGAATACGCAGAACAAAAGAAAGCGGTAAACCGCTTTATGCTGGTGCTCTCCACGCTCTGGAAACTGGACAACAGCGCGTTTGCCGATGCGACGGAATCGCTCCACGGTCGTACCCGGGTTTATTTCGCGGCGGACGAGCAAACGCTGCTGAAAAATGGCAATCAAACAAAGCCCAAACAGGTGCCTGATACGCCATACTGGGTGATAACCAACACGAATACGGGCCGTAAATGCAGCATGATCGAGCACATCATGCAGTCAATGCAGTTCCCCGCGGAATTGATTGAAAAGGTTTGCGGCACAATTTAACCCTTGCATAAGAAGGACCAGGCAATGGCAAACCATCCGCGTGCAGGTCAGCCTGCACAACAAAGTGATTTGATTAACGTCGCTCAGCTGACGTCTCAGTACTATGTGCTGAAACCGGATGTCAATAATGTTGAACATGCGGTGAAATTCGGTACGTCCGGTCACCGTGGCAGCGCCGAACGTCACAGCTTTAACGAACAGCATATTCTGGCGATTGCCCAGGCTATCGCTGAAGACCGCGCCAAAAACGGCATCACCGGACCGTGCTTCGTGGGCAAGGATACTCACGCGCTGTCGGAACCGGCGTTCATTTCTGTGCTTGAAGTACTGGCCGCCAACGGCGTTGATATCATCGTGCAGGAAGAGAACGGCTTTACGCCGACGCCTGCCGTTTCAAACGCCATTCTGGTTCACAACAAAAAAGGCGGCGCGCTGGCGGATGGTATTGTGATTACGCCATCGCATAACCCGCCGGAAGACGGCGGCATCAAGTACAACCCGCCCAATGGCGGCCCAGCGGACACTAACGTCACCAAAGTGGTTGAAGACCGCGCGAACCAGTTGCTGGCGAACGGTCTGAAAGACGTTAAACGCATCACGCTGGATGACGCCTGGAAAAGCGGCCGCGTGAAGGCGCTGGATCTGGTGCAGCCGTTTGTTGAGGGCCTCGCGGATATCGTCGATATGGCGGCTATCCAGAAAGCGGGCCTGAAACTGGGCGTTGATCCGCTCGGCGGCTCCGGGATCGAATACTGGAAACGCATTGCTGAATTCTACAAACTTGATCTCACCATCGTGAACGATCAGGTCGATCAGACCTTCCGCTTTATGCATCTCGACAAAGACGGCGCTATCCGTATGGACTGCTCTTCCGAGTGCGCGATGGCGGGCCTGTTGGCGCTGCGCGACAAGTTTGACCTGGCGTTTGCCAATGATCCGGATTACGACCGTCACGGCATCGTCACCCCGGCAGGGCTGATGAACCCGAACCATTACCTGGCGGTAGCAATCAATTACCTGTTCCGGAATCGTCCGCAGTGGGGCAAAGACGTGGCGGTCGGTAAGACGCTGGTCTCTTCCGCAATGATTGACCGTGTGGTTAACGACCTGGGCCGCAAGCTGGTGGAAGTGCCGGTAGGCTTCAAATGGTTCGTTGATGGTCTGTTCGACGGCAGCTTCGGCTTCGGTGGCGAAGAGAGCGCAGGGGCTTCTTTCCTGCGTTTCGACGGTACGCCATGGTCGACGGATAAAGACGGCATCATCATGTGCCTGCTGGCGGCTGAAATTACCGCGGTCACCGGTAAGAACCCGCAGCAGCATTATGATGAGCTGGCCCAGCGCTTTGGCGCGCCGAGCTACAACCGTCTGCAGGCGGCGGCGACATCCGCGCAGAAAGCGGCCCTGTCTAAGCTGTCGCCGGAAATGGTGAGCGCCAGCACGCTGGCCGGTGACCCGATCACCGCCCGCCTGACGGCAGCTCCGGGCAACGGGGCGTCCATCGGCGGTCTGAAAGTGATGACTGACAACGGCTGGTTTGCTGCGCGTCCGTCTGGCACGGAAGATGCCTACAAAATCTATTGCGAAAGTTTCCTTGGCGAAGAACATCGCCGCAAAATTGAGAAAGAAGCGGTAGAAATTGTCAGCGAAGTGCTGAAAAACGCGTAAAAAAGAACAGGCTCCGCAAGGAGCCTGTTTTACATTACGTGATGGCGGCAGCGGGCATAGCCGCTGCCGGGAGAACAGATTAACTGTGTTTGTTTTTAAGTTCGAAGCGCGGTGATACCAGACCGTACAGCGTCCAGCCGAGGAAGGTCGCCAGCGCGCCCCACAGCATCGCTTCTTCCCCTGAGGAGTAGAGCGCGTAGAAGCTGTACAGGGCACCGACGAACGCCACCACGTTCGCGACACGGGCTTTGCCTGCATCCACATTCGCCACTTTCTGAATAATGACCAGCGCGGCCATCGACAGAATGTAAGGAATGATGTTGGTCACCACCGCCAGGTTAACCAGTACGTTGAACTGGCTGTTCAGCGACGGACTAATGGTCATCAGTGACAGAACCGACTGCAGGATCACGATGGTTAGCATCCCCTTCAGCGGTGCATTCGCTTTAGAGACATGGGAGAAGACTTTCGGGAAATAACCTTCATCTGCAGAAGATTTAAAGACCTGTGCGATAGTGAACTGCCAGCCGAGCAGCGAGCCGCAGCAGGACATCACCATCAGCGCCATGATCACTTTACCGACTTCCGGAGTGAACATCTGCGCAAACGCCAGACCGAACGGCGCGGTAGAGTTCGCCAGATCCATGTTCGGCACGATACCGGCAATCACGTTGGTGGAGACGATGTAAATCACCGCCGCACCCAGCGTACCGCCCAGTACGGCGATCGGCACGTTACGTTCCGGGTTTTCCACCACATCCATGTTGGCGCAGGCAGATTCCAGACCGAGGAAGGCCCACAGCGTCATGGCGATGGATGAGCCTACTGCGCTGAAGAACGGCACGTTATGCGGGTTCCAGGAGTTGGCGTACAGGGTCGGGCTGAACCAGAACCAGCCGATAACGCACAGACCCACCACCGGGATGATAACCCCCCACACGGTCACGCTACTGATCTGACCGGTGATACGTGCGCCGCCGAAGTTAGCGACAGTGCACAGCCACAGCACCCCGATGGTAGCCAGTGCAATCTGTACCGGCGACAGGGTGGCACCGATCAACTCGGTGCCGTAGCCGACTGCGGAGATGGCGATAGCCACGTTGGCGATCAGCAGTGATACGCCGTAGGTGTAGTTCGCCATGAAGTTACCGGATTTACCGAAAGCATATTCGGCATAACCGCCCATCCCGCCTGATTTGCGGCTGAACATCCCGCATTTGGCGAAAGCGTACGCCAGCGCCGTCGATCCTACCGCAGTGACCAGCCAGGAGATAATGGAGATAGTCCCCACTTCCGCCAGTTTGGTGGGCAACATGATGATGCCGGAGCCCATCATGTTCACTATCGTCAGGATGGTGAGCTGTACAACGCCCATCTTATTGGATTTACCACTCATAATTTTTCCCCTTTGGTGTCGCGAGGCGTGATGACGTAGCACCACACTTCTTTGCGACCTTCATGTTCCTGGATATAGACCCCTTGCAGCTCTGGCGCGAAACCAGGCAGCAGGTTGATACCTTCTTCCAGTGCTGTGAAATACTGCAGAACGGCACCACCCCAGATTTCGCCCGGGACTACACACAGCACGCCTGGCGGGTAAGGAAGTGCGCCTTCAGCGGCAATGCGTCCTTCGGCTTGCGGCAGCGGCACGAGGTCAACTTCGCCACGAAGATAGGCGTAGTTGGCATCCTGCGGATTCATGCTGACGCGCGGGAAGTGTGATTTACGGAACATCTCTTTTTGTAGCTGCTTAACGTTGTGACGAGCGTACAGGTTGTGCATCTCCTGACACAGCTGGCGTAGGGTATACCCGGCATAACGCTCTTTATGTTGATTGTAGATGGACGGCAGAACATCCTTCAGCGGCGCATCGGATTCGAGCAGTTGTTCGAAACGCACCAGATGCGCAACCAGTTGCTGCAACTTGGCCATATCTTCAGCCGGAGTCAGCAGGAACAGGATGGAGTTGAGGTCGCATTTTTCCGGGATCACGCCATTTTCACGCAGGAAGTTGGCAAGAATGGTCGCCGGAACGCCAAACGACTCATATTCGCCGCTGGCGGTATTGATGCCAGGGGTAGTGAGCAGCAGTTTACATGGATCAACGAAGTACTGATTTGCGGCATAACCCTCAAAGGCATGCCAGCGTTCGCCAGGACCAAACTGGAAGAAACGCAGATCGCTGGAAATGGTAGCGGCATCGTAAGACTGCCACGGTTTACCGTCGACCATCGTCGGCACAAACGGGCGAATATGTTTGCAGCTGTCGAGGATCATCTTACGGGCATTGACGCCATTGACCACGCAGTCCATCCACATGTTACGGCCGCTTTCGCCTTCGTGCATTTTGGCGTTGATATCCAGGGCCGCAAACAGCGGGTAGAACGGGCTGGTGGAGGCATGCATCATAAAGGCGTTGTTAAGACGCTTATGCGGAACGTAGCGGGACTGGCCTTTGATATGGCTGTCTTTTTTATGGATTTGCGACGTCTGCGAGAAACCGGCTTGTTGCTTGTGAACGGACTGCGTCACCAGGATACCCGGATCGTTTTCGTTCAGATCCAGCAGCAGCGGGGAGCAATCCGCCATCATCGGAATGAACTGCTCGTAGCCAACCCACGCGGAGTCAAACAGGATGTAGTCGCAAAGGTGACCAATCTTATCCACCACCTGACGGGCGTTATAAATGGTACCGTCGTAGGTGCCTAACTGGATCACGGCGAGGCGGAACGGACGGGCATCGTGCGCACGTTTCGGCGCCACTTCGCCTATCAGATTACGCAGATACTCTTCTTCGAAGCAGTGCGCATCAATACCGCCGATGAAGCCGTACGGGTTACGTGCGGTTTCCAGGTAAACCGGCGTCGCACCAGCCTGCAACAGCGCGCCGTGGTGGTTAGATTTGTGGTTGTTACGGTCAAACAACACCAGATCCCCTGGGGTCAGCAGCGCATTCAGCACCACTTTGTTTGAGGAGGAGGTACCGTTCAGGACGAAGTAGGTTTTATCGGCGTTAAATACTTTTGCCGCGTGCTGCTGTGCGGTGCACGGCGCGCCTTCGTGAATCAGCAGGTCGCCCATGGCGACATCGGCGTTGCACAGGTCAGAGCGGAACAGGGTTTCGCCGAAGAATTCCACGAACTGGTTACCGGCCGGGTGACGACGGAAGAATTCACCGCCCTGGTGCCCAGGGCAATCAAAGGCGCTGTTGCCTTGCTTCACGTAATCGACCAGCGCACGGAAGAACGGCGGGCGCAACTGAGTTTCATATTTCAGTGCCGCGGCTTCCAGTTGACGACCATAGAACTCATTGCGGGTTTCGTCGTGTTCGAATACGCCCTGGACGCGCGCCAGGTATTCTGACGGGACTACTTCGTCTCTATTAATAGAAATAAATACCGGAATGTTATAGCCGGTGGAATTTAATTTATCGAGCATCCCGCATTCAACATCTTCGATAGTGAGGACAACGGCGGCAACGTCAATAAAATCGGTTTCAGAAGTATTTACAATGCTGCGCTGAGTTGAAAAACAGTCAGGGCAAGTACGGCTAACCGCGATTTTTAATTCAGTCATTTTTAATCTCTTTAATTTCAGGTAATAACAGGTCCTCAATTTCCCTAATGAGAAACTGATTATTCCGGAAAAAAAGCAATACCACTCCGCTGATGAATAAATCAGTAGGTTGCTTTTTTTTAGATGTAATAAATCCCGCCAGCCCGGTTGCTGGAAATAAAGGATCTATTCAGATGAGCGCAATGAGCTACAGGCGTGTGCCTGCATTAACGAGGATTCAGGATGACCTGTATGCTGAAGCGCCCGTCGTAGTCGGATGACTACCGGGCATTAAAGAAGTGAAAATCAAAGCTGTTGCGGTGGGCAAACATCATAATATGTGTTGTCCGCCTTATGTGTGGCATCATTCGGTTATTGTTTTCCATGATATGTACCTTTCACTGATTAACTGAAGGTACAGCCATTTTATCCAGGAATGCGGCTTATTCTGTGAACAAGATCAATAAATATCGATCATTGCAGAAATAATTAGTCACTACTTATGCATATCGCAGGTCAATCTGCTGTATTGTGACTTTTTTGTAAATGGATTGTTCTTTTATCTATTTAATATAGTAACTCACCGCGACAAAATTTAATTTGAGCGGTGTGTTAATTTAGAAATAAATAAAAACTAAGACAGGTGCTGATTAAAATGAATAGTTATTCAAAATATAAAGCGGTAGCCAATCCCGGTTTCTGTCAATAAATGCTGTGGCCGCGCGGGATCGGCTTCCAGTTTCTGTCTCAGGTGACCCATATAAATACGCAAATAATGGCTATGTTCAATCGCATTTGGTCCCCAGACCTGATTTAACAGCTGGCGCTGGGTCAGTACTTTTCCCGGGTTATTGAGTAAAACCGCAAGCAAACGAAACTCAATCGGGGTGAGATGAATTTCTTCGCTGCCCCGAACAATATGCCGTGAGACCAGATCAACCTCGACATCGGCAAAGTGAATCAACGGCTCGCTCTGTTGCCCCCCGGCATGACGACGCAGCGCCACGCGCAGACGCGCCTGCAATTCCCCGACGCCAAACGGCTTACTGAGATAATCATCGGCTCCGGCATCCAGCGCAGCGATTTTGTCCGTCTCTTCCACCCTGGCTGACAAGACAATCACCGGGATCTGACTCCACTGGCGCAGGTCACGGATAAAGTCGATACCGTCACCATCCGGCAGGCCGAGATCGAGGATCACCAGATCCGGCTTGCGGGTTGCTGCTTCAATCAGACCACGCTGTAAAGTGTCAGCCTCAAATACGCGCATGTTCTCGGCTTCCAGCGCGGTGCGCAGAAAGCGACGGATAGCCTGTTCATCTTCAACAATGAGTACGTTAATCACAGTTCTTCCTGAAAATCGTCCAGTTCGGGAGGGGACTCCAGTGGAAGTGTAACACGGAAACAGGCACCACCTTCAGGGCGGTTCCACGCTGAAATGGTGCCACCATGCACCTCGACAATCGCCTGGCAGATAGCCAGTCCGAGCCCGACGCCGGGGATCGCAGACTCTTTCGTGCCGCGGGCAAACTTGCCAAAAATGGCCTTCTCCTGACCCTCGGGAATACCAGGGCCATCGTCCCAAACGTCCAACAGCAACTTGTCATTGTCGGTTTTTGCCGTAATACCGATGTGTGCATGATGCCCGGCATATTTGACTGCGTTTTCCAGCAGGTTAATCAGTACGCGCTCAAACAGCGACCCGTCGACGTGAACCAGCATCAGCGGATCGGGTAGGGAAAGGTTGATATGACGCCCGCCGAGACCCGGTTCCAGCGTTTTTAGCGCACTGCCGACCACTTCTTCCAGCGTCAGCCACTCTTTGCGCAGGTTAAAGCCGCCGGACTGGATGCGCGCCATGTCGAGCAGGTTGTTTACCAGCCGGGTGGTGTTCAGCACATGCTGGCGGATTTCATTAGCCTGCGGCGCATGTTTTGAACCTTCACTGGCGAGATCCAGCGTCAGGATCTCCGCCTGACCAAACAGCACCGTCAGCGGGGTGCGTAAATCGTGCGACAACGCCGCCAGCAGCGAGTTGCGAATACTTTCGCGCTCGCTGGCGAGGCGGGCCTGCTCTTCGCTGGCGGTCAGCGCCAGCCGCTCCAGCGCGTTTGCCACCAGCAGGGTAAAGGTCTCCAGCAGACGTTGCTGTTCCGGGATCATCAATTGGCGCAGATTGCTCGGCTCGACCACGACCAGCCCGTGAGTTTTGTCGGCGCTGATGAGCGGTAAAATCTGATACGGCACGCCGGGCAGGGTATCGGTACCGGCCCCGGCAGGCTGCCCTTTGTCAAAGCTCCAGCGTGCGATGGCGCTGTCCCATGGCGTCATGCCCTGTTGCTGCGTCAGTGGGACGATTTTTCCGTTCGCATCCGGCAGCAGCACCTGGCTGCGGGCATCAAAAGTGGACTGAATAAATTGCTCGCTGGTGACGGCGATGTCCGTCACGCTACGACCAACGGCGAGCGCTTTCGACATCTCATACAAATGACGGGTGCGCTGTTCGCGATAACGGGCGATGCGTGCCTGATAGCGAACGCCCGCCGTCAGGTTACCGATCACCAGCCCGACGGTCAGCATCACGCCGAAGGTCAGCAGGTACTGCACATCCGAGACTGCCAGCGTGCCCCTGGGCGCTACAAAGAAGATGTCAAAGCTCATGACGTTGATGACAGTCGCCAGCACCGAGGGCCAGCGACCGAAAAACAGGGCGACGAGCACCACGCCCAGCAGGTAAATCATCACCAGGTTCGTGGCATCAAACGCTGTCAGCCACTGCGACGCCACCAGCGTGATAATGGCGCAGAGGGCCACCGCCACCGCGCAACCGCGCAGCTGTACCCGCCATTTCTCCCGCCAGGGGCGGGTATCGCTGGCGCGAGACGGCAGATTCGCGGGCTTTTCGTCCAGCGCCACGACCATCAGATCCAGATCCGGCGCATGGGCGGCGAGCCGGTCGGCAAAACCGCTACGGTTAAACCAGCGGCGTTTGCTGTAGCGGCCAATAACGATTTTGCCAAGATTATGCTCGCGGGCGTAGCGCAGTACGGCGCGGTCTTCAGAAGGATCAGAAAGTGTAGCGGTTTCCGCTCCCAGCTCTTGCGCCAGCGTTAGCGCGCTGAGGATCGCCCGCCGCTGCTCTTCCGGCAGACGGTGCAGGGCAGGGGTTTCGACATACACTGCATGCCAGACGCTGCCAAGTTTCGCCGCCAGCCGCGCCGCGGTGCGCACCAGTTTTTCGCTGCCGGTGTTATGGCCGATGCACAGCAGGATGGCGTCGCGGGTGTGCCAGACTTTTTCCTGCCCTTGTCTGTCGCGCCAGGCACGCATTTGATCGTCGACGCGATCGGCGGTACGGCGCAGCGCCAGCTCGCGCAGGGCAATCAGGTTGCCTTTGCGAAAGAAATTTTCAATCGCCCGTTCCGCCTGACCACCGATATACACTTTGCCTTCATTCAGGCGCTGACGCAGATCGTCCGGCGGTAAGTCGACCAGCACCACTTCATCGGCGGCATCAAAGAACGGGTCAGGCACCGTTTCGCGCACCTGAATGCCGGTCACGCCGCTGACCACATCGTTGAGGCTTTCCAGATGCTGAACATTAACAGTGGTAAAGACGTCGATACCGGCTTCCAGCAGCTCTTCTACATCCTGCCAGCGTTTCGGATGACGGGAGCCCGGCGCGTTACTGTGAGCCAGTTCATCCATCAGAATTAACGCCGGACGCCGCGCAAGGGCGGCGTCAAGATCGAATTCAAGGACATAGCGCCCGCGGTAAGCGATGCGCTTTAACGGTTGCGTCGCCAGTCCTGTCAGCATAGCCGCGGTTTCTTTGCGGCCGTGGGTTTCCACGACGCCAGTTAAAATGTCCAGCCCCTGCGCCCGCAGTCGTTGCGCCTCTGCCAGCATGGCATAGGTTTTCCCCACCCCGGCGCAGGCGCCAAAGAAGATCTTCAGCTTACCGCGATGGGGGGAGGCGGTCTGTTCCAGTAACCGGTCGGGATCCGGGCGCAGCGGCTCTTCGGTCATTTCACTCTTCCTTCAGGGCATCCAGTGCCATATTCAGCTCATTAATATTTACCACAGATTGCCCCAGAACGCCGACCGGCGGTTCTTCGGTCATGCTCCTCACCAGTTTCGTGATTTGCTCTGCGGAAAGGTGACGCGCGTGAGCGACACGCGGTACCTGCCACAGTACCGCTTCAGGGGTGAGCTGGCTGTCCAGCCCGCTGGCGGAGGCGGTGACCAGTTCTACCGGTACCTGAGCTGCGGCGTTCGGGTTGGCGAGACGCAGTGCCTTAACGCGGTCGGCGATGGCGCTATCCTGTGCCGGGTTGCTGACCGCCAGATTGCTGCCGCCAGAGGCCATCGGGTTATCAGGTGTCTCTGCCGTGGCGGACGGACGCCCGTGGAAATAGCCCGGCGAGGTGAAATTCTGACCAATCAGACGCGAGCCGCGCAGAGCATCACCCTGACGGATCAATGAACCGGTGGCCTGATCCTGAAACCACCACTGACCCAGGGCGGTGGTCAGCAGCGGGTAGAGTCCGCCAGTGACCAGCGTCAGAAAAATCAGTAAAACAAAAGCCGGTCGTATTAATGACATGGTTATTTCCTCACACCAGACCCAGCAGGGTTAACAGAAGATCGATAATTTTGATGCCAACAAACGGCACCAGCAGGCCGCCGAGGCCGTAAATCCACAGGTTACGGCGCAGCATCGCTGAGGCGGTCAGCGGCTTGTAACTCACCCCTTTCAGCGCCAGCGGGATCAGGAACACGATGATCAGCGCGTTAAAGATCACCGCGCTTAAAATCGCCGACGCCGGAGAGTGCAGATGCATCACGTTCAGCACGCCCAGTTGCGGATACGTTACCGCGAATGCTGCCGGAATAATGGCGAAGTATTTCGCCACGTCGTTGGCAATACTGAATGTGGTTAACGAACCGCGGGTCATCAGCATCTGTTTCCCGATGTGTACGACTTCAATCAGCTTGGTGGGGTTGGAGTCGAGATCCACCATGTTGCCCGCTTCTTTCGCCGCCTGAGTCCCGGAGTTCATCGCCACCGCCACATCGGCCTGTGCCAGCGCTGGCGCATCGTTGGTGCCGTCACCGGTCATCGCTACCAGTCGTCCTTCCGCCTGATACTGGCGAATCAGCGCCAGCTTGGCCTCCGGCGTGGCTTCGGCGAGGAAATCATCCACCCCGGCTTCGGCAGCGATAGCGGCAGCCGTCAGCCGGTTGTCGCCGGTGATCATCACCGTTTTAATACCCATTTTGCGCAACTGGGCAAAACGCTCTTTAATGCCGCCTTTTACGATGTCTTTCAGGGCGATAACGCCGAGGACATTCGCGCCTTCCACCACCACCAGCGGTGTGGCGCCCTGGCGTGCGACACTTTCCACCAGTTGGTCAACGTCCGCCGGGAAGTGGCCGTTGTTGGCTTCAACGTGGCGGCGAATCGCATCAACAGAGCCTTTGCGGATCATCCGGTTGTCGATGTTAATGCCGCTCATCCGCGTCTGGGCGGTGAAGGGCACGAACGTGGCATGCAGTTGTTGCACGTCGCGCTCGCGCAGGTTAAAGCGCTGTTTGGCGAGCACCACAATGCTGCGGCCTTCTGGTGTCTCATCCGCCAGCGACGCCAGTTGCGCGGCATCGGCCAGCGTGCGTTCATCGGTGCCTCTGGTGGGCAGAAAATCAGAAGCCTGACGGTTGCCGAGGGTAATGGTGCCGGTTTTATCCAGCAACAGAACGTCGACGTCACCGGCGGCTTCCACGGCGCGACCGCTGGTAGCTATCACATTCGCACCGAGCATCCGGCTCATCCCGGCGACGCCAATCGCCGACAGCAGACCGCCGATGGTGGTCGGGATCAGACACACCAGCAGCGCCACCAGCACGGTCACGCTGACCGCCGCGCCGCCCCAGGTGGAGAAGGGCCAGATAGTGGCGGTCGCCAGCAGGAAGACGATGGTCAGCGCCACCAGCAAAATGGTCAGCGCGATCTCGTTCGGCGTTTTGCGACGCTGGGCGCCTTCAACCATGGCGATCATTCTGTCGAGGAAGGTTTCGCCCGGGTTAACGCTGCACTGCACCACCAGCCAGTCGGAAAGAATGCGCGTGCCGCCG